>MKRK01000038.1:4916-15940 GCA_001896915.1 Clostridiales bacterium 43-6 | reverse complement strand
ACCCGCAGAACCACGGCACCCCCCTGTTGGAGCGCGGAAACAATTTTGCTGTGCTCTGTCAGTTGCACCTGTTCGCCGCATAAAAACTCGCTTCCGACGGGAAATGTGCCGATTTTGGCATATTGATTGAGCCAGTTGGAAAGGAACATCATCGCCATTTGAGAAGTCCCTTCCTTGCAGGCTTCTCCTCTGTAATTAAAGGTGTCCAGCGTATACATCATAATATATTTGAGAATATCCGGCGGAATTTCGTTTCTGGGAAACAAAAAGTTGATGGCGTTTAGCAGCGCCGTGGGCCCGCAGTCATATTCCGTTCTTTGATAATGAAGTGGTATTTTCATATTGTTTCCTCCGTCATGAGCGCTACCACCAATGCCACACATTGCTCCAGCTCGGAAAGATTGCTCATCTCCCTTGTGCTGTGAACATCGTGCATGGAGCAGGCCAGCACAAGCCCCTCGATCCCATTTTGTGCATAATGGTTTTGGTCACTGCCGCCCAGGGTGGTGTGAATGCTTGGTTCAATCCCGGTTTTGTCACAGGCTTTTTGGAACCGGCGGACAACGGCACTGTCAAGCGGGGTTTCATAGGCTGTGATTTGATACCGATGGTTGGTTTCAAGCATTGCCCCGACGGCATTTGTTTCATGTGCAAAAATATCCTGCACCGTTTTCCACTGTTCCAAAACCGCTTCGTGAGAAAGACTGCGGATTTCACCGGTAACCTTGCACAGTGCGGGAACAATGTTACCGGCCTGCCCGCCCCCGATGGTTCCGATGTTGACCGTTATGCCGGGAACCGGTTCCCCCAGCGGAATACGGGCAATCGCCTTTGCCGCTGCCGCAACGGCGTGAATCCCTCTGCCCGGTGCAAATCCCGCATGGGCGGCTTTGCCCTTTACCGTTATTTCAAAAGACAAAACGGTGGGCGCGGCATTGGCCGCCTGTCCGATTGCGCCGCCCAGATCGAGGGGGTAGGCCTCTTTTGCCTGGATTCGGCTATAGTCAAAAACGGCAGAGCCTTTGCAGTACCGTTCCTCCGCCACGGGGAACAATAACTCAATGGGACGGCGGGGCATGTTGTTTTCCTTGATTCTTGTCAGTGCTTCTAAAATCACCGCAATGCCGGCAACGTCATCGGCACCCAGAACGGTATCGCCGCCGGAGATGATAGTTCCGTTCTCGCCGAGAATCGCCCGCTTGCCCCGTCCGGGTTCCACCGTGTCAAGATGGGCGGAAAACAGCAGCGGTGCTGTCGGCAGCTCACCGGGCAAAAAGCCGTATAAATTGCCGCAGTTTCCCCCAATTTCTGTTCCTGCATCGTCTTCCCACACCTGTGCGCCCAGCGAGGATAACCGTTTTTTCAGTTCTTCGCAAAGGTTTTTTTCTTCATATGACGGGCTGTCAATGGAAATCAGAGAGGAAAAAGTATCCCACAAGCGTTGCTGTGTCATGTGATTTTTACCACCTTTAATACCTGATAATAAATCCCGTCCGCTGTTTCGGGGTTTGGGTTTGTTCGCTTTTCGCCGGTCAGCTGGGCACTGACCGTAACCAAAAGCGAAGAATCTTTTATGTTTTTGTCAATGAATTCCCACGCCAGCCTTTGACCGGCGGTGGCGTTATCGATTCGTTCTCCGCTTTGAGAAAGGCCGGAAATCTGTCCGTCAAAATAATAAAAAACAAAGCTTCCGTCCGCTTGTTTCACGGCAAGCCCGTATCCGCCGGCGGCACAGGAGGGCATTAACAAGCACCCTCTTGTTTCCTTTGACGGGTCATGGTAACCCGGCGAGGTAAAACAGTCTTCATCGATGATGTATCCGGAAAGCGTTACGGTTTTTGGGGTTTGAGAAGCCTGTGGCACTGTCTGTGTTTTTGCCAGGGTAGTGACTTTCTCCGTGGTCACCGGTATTGTTGTTTTAGAGGCTGCTGTGGGTTTGTTGGCTATTGGCTTTACGGTTGTCTGTTCTGGATTTTCCGGTGCAGGAATGACCCGGATTCTGCTTTTTATCATGTTCATCCAGCAGGTGTATACATAGTCCCCAGGCTTTGTCGGCGTGAATGTCACAACGGTTTCGCCGACTTTCAGGTTCGTTTCAATCCCAAAATCCGGGATTCGTATGGCATGATTGCATTCGTTAAAATGTGCCTTGTCGGCATAAATCGTCCACTCCACAGGAATGCCCGCCGTGACTTCAATGGGCGGGTAACGGTAGCTGTCTATCTCGGTTCTCACCCGTTGGATGTTTCTGTCTATAACGGCAGTAACGTAACCGTCGATGCTTTCGGGAATGTGTTTTGGCATGGTTTTCTTCGGCCACAGCAGAACGGCAAGCAAAACGAAAATAAACAAGAGAAGGGAAATACAGCCGGTCAGAAAAATCCGGCTGTATTTTTGAAACCAAACGCTGTTCTTTGGCTTTTTCATTTTAATTCGTTTTGACCCGATAAGCGAATGCTACCACGCCAATCAGGACAAATGCCGTTAATATAAGCCAGCCTGGCGGAATGCTCCTCGCACCGGTTTCCGGGTCATCATGCCGCCCTTGTGTTTCAGACGGTATTGTTGTCTCGGCCGGTTTCGTGCTTTGGGTTGTTGTCACGCTTTGTGATGTGGTTATTGTGGTTGCGGCTGTTGTTTGGATTGTGGTTTCTGTTTGCCCCGTGGGAAGCGCTTCGGCTTCTTGTGCCGTTGCGTCTCTTAGCGTGCTCAATTGTATCACACGGTAAACGGCTATGTTTCCCGATTGGGTTGAGGGCTTTGTCTCGTCTGTCAAGGTACCTGTCACTGTAACGGGGAGGTAATTCTGTTTTGATAACGTTCCCGCGTCAAATTTGGCTTTCTGAGCGGTTACAAAATCGTATACCGTTTTTTGACCGCCGGTTCCGCCAACGCCCACACCGTTTGTCACATCCGTAAAAAAATTGCCGTCAGCATAATAAAATTGATAGCTTCCGTCCGGCTGTTTAACTGCAATGCCGTAACCACCCTTGATGCAGCCCTTCATCAGCTTACAGCCCAGTGTGTCCGCACCGGGATCGGCGGCATTTGTGCCTTTTAAACAATGCTCGTCAATCAAAAAGCCGGTCAGCGTAACGCTTGTGTCAGCCTTTGCTTTTAGTGTACCAAAAGTCAGGGTTCCTGTAAACAGAAATATGAAAACAATCAGATAAACCAGTATGTTTGCGGTGTTCTTTTTTGTTGTAAGCATAGAAAAAATCCTTTCATATGTTGCTTTTATACTTTACATGCAGGCATACTACAGTCACTACACATATAACACCGCCTCCTTTTTTTGCTCGGTCAAGACACCGGATTCCATGACAAAGCTGCGGGTTGCATACTTTACCGCGTCCAAATCATGGGTCACCATCAAAACCGCCTTGCCGCCTTCGGCCACAGACCGAAGCAGGGTCAACACCTCCGCAGTTGTTTGCTTGTCTAAATCACTCGTTGGCTCATCGGCAATGATTGCCTCCGGATCGTTGATGAGAGCACGGGCAATGGCAACGCGTTTAAGTTCCCCGCCGGACAGGTGCTTGGGAAAATTCTTTGCCAAAGCATGGATGCCGACCCGGGTTAACAGTTCTTCCGCTTTATCGGCACTGATTCTTTTTTCGCCGTTCAGATGAAAGGGAAGGCGTACATTATCCACCACGTTCAAATCCGCCAGTGTGCTGTGCCCCTGTGGTATATAACCGATTGTTTGGTTACGATAGCGCGATATTTGTTTGTCAGTCAACGTAAAAATGTTGCTTTCATCAGCCTCCACCCTGCCGTCGGTGGGATATGTCAACCCGGCAATGATATTTAACAGGGTGCTTTTTCCGCTTCCTGATTTGCCGATGATGACGATAAAATCGCCCGGGTGTAAGCCAAGGCTCACATCATCAACCGCTTTGAAGCTTCGTTTCCCCCGCTTATATTCCTTGGTTATGTTCTTGACGGCAATAGCCATTTCATTCACCCTCCCGTAAGGTTACATAGGTTTCGGTACGGCTGATTTTGACCGCTGAGTAAATAGCCGACAGGGGGCCTGCCACCACTGCAAGCAAAAACGCTATCAACAGATATCCAAGAGTGTCGTCGACCCCCGGCAGCAAAAACGGCAATCCCAGCTGTTCACCAATCAAAGTGGAAAACGGAAAGATTACAATTGCGGAAAGCAAAATGCCCACAACACTTCCGGTGATACTGAGAATCAAGGATTCGGTCAAAACGGCACCGGCAAGCTTTCGCCGGGTTGCACCCAGGATTCTCAGTACCGAAAATTCTTTCTTTCGGTTGTTTATGGTGACGGAAAACAACAGGGTCAAAACCAAAGCTGCCAAAATCCATAGGGCCAAAGAAAAGATGCCGACAAAGGAATTGATGATGTCCAAATTATTTGAAAAGCTTTCGAACAGATTTTTGCTTTTTACAAGGCTGACCCCGTCCACAGACCGGCGGATATTGGTGGCAACCGTATCAAGGTCAATTCCTTTTTTTGTTTTGATTAACACCGATGAGATTGAATTTTCTAAATCTGCTTCTTGCACTTCTGCATTGGTGCCAAGCCCCCGTTGCTTTGCGCTTTCCGCTAAACTCTTAACGGTGCTTACATTGACAAACACCGAATTGTCCATTCCTGTCGCTGTTTTCTCAAGCTTTGCCACAATGGTGAATTTTTGGTTGAAAAAGGTGAGTGTATTGTCCTTTTTGGGAAGAATATCGGAGCCGATGATCATTTGCCCGTCCTTCAGCTCATTATGATATACCTCGGCAATCCAGGGCTTCGTTACAAAATCGGTGTTCGGATCAATGCCGATGATTTGAACGGGAACCGAACAGCAGTCCGCCGAAAGGGTGGAAAGATAAAACTGGGATGTGACCTTTTCCACACCGTCTACCTTTTTAATTTTTTGCTCAATACTTTTATCGAAATAAAACTTTACCGGCTCACCGGATAAAATAATGCCTTGATAGCTGTTTTCATACCCCAGCGGTACCGCAGCGATATCTGCGCCCAACCTTCCTTCGAGAGCGGACAATCCGTTTTTTAAGCTGGCTGATAAAACCGACCCGCCAAACAAAGCAAATGCCAGTATCAGTACAACCGCCATCAACGAACCGGACCGAAAAGGCTTCCCTCGCAGATTATATAGAGACAACCGGGTTATCGTCATGGGCTTAGCGGACATTGGAATCATTCCTCCTCTTGTCGATTTGGTACAGATAAATTCCATTGATTGCGGAAGCAATGATGATCAAAGCACTTAGGATCGTCAACACAGGCTGGGTCAATTTGTGACAATCCATATGGATCCCACCACAAACACCGATTAGCACATTGGGAACGAGAAAGGCAAGGACCCCCTGAAAGAATAAAGATATAGACAGTCCCATTCGCACCTGTGCCTTTGAAAACAGCAGCAGAAGAATCCCTGATATTGCAATCAACACTCCGAGGCCAATCTCTGCCCTTGCTGTCCAGTGGCATTTCATGGGAATGTCGCCCACGGGACAAACATGAAATACGGTTTGGGGACCAATAGCAATCAACAATCCCAACACCCCAAACAATATGCCGGAAAACAAACGATTTTTCATGATAAACCCTCCCAAATAAAAAAGCACAGCCCGGAATTTCGGGCTGTGCCATATCACAGTCAAAAATATCACGGGTAAGTTTTATTTGCACGCAAACAATTACAACAAAAAGCACGCATCATCCACATCAATGATACGTTACACGTCATAATATTTTTTACGACCAATTGGGTATCCATAGCTACCTCCAGATTGCATACTATTCATATAATTTTAATATGTATTATATATAGCATATATTTCTTGCAATGTCAAACTTTTTTAATCAATAGGCTGCCAAACTGTTCAACTTTGATTTCTACACCACTTTTGAAAATACCAGTACGATGAAATAACAGCATATCATTTTTAATTTAACCAAAAAGTAATGTCACCATATCGGCTTTGATATTTTTTCAGAAAAGCTAACAAAATTATAAAATAGTAAATATTTTTAAAGATATATAAGCAACAAAAACTCATAATAAATAAAAACTCCATGCAAATGACACAAGAAAGGATTGAATTTTGTTATGAACAATAAAGAATTGTTACTGGCATCCATCAATTTGCAGAAAACCGAGAGACCCGCTGTTATGCTTCTATCAGGCGGTGTTTGGGCCAATAACCGTTTGGGATTATCATTGCTGGATTCATTTGATATTCACCCCCAAACAGCAACGGAACATATTATAAAAACAAATGAACTTGTCAAATCCGATTTGGTTTGGGCAGCGGCAGGGTGCAACAATTTAGCCCTCCGAGGAATTGGTGCAAAAACGACTTTTGGAAAAATTGGCGCCGCGGCTTCCGTTGACGAGCCTTTGATAAGAGCAGCCGAAGATGTTTTGAAACTCAATGTAAACAACATGGAAGACGATCCCGGTATCCAATCCTCCCTTGAAACAACCCGCATCTTAAAAGATAAGATTGGGAGCGACACACTTATCGGCATCAGTAGCTGGGGACCTTTGACACTTGCCGGATTGCTTCTTGGCACAGAAGAATTTATGATCATGAGCATTCGGCAAAAAGATGCGGTGAACGAAATACTAAAATTCACGCGGCAAATTGTAATTAAATATTGGAGTTTATTTATTGAAGCAGGAGCGGAACTGGTGTCACAGGCCGAGCCTTCTGCAAGCTGTGACATGATTTCTCCGAAGCAATTTGAGAAAATGGCGCTCCCTCATCCGAGCAGATTCCATTAAACAAGTGGTTTTGATGGAGCTGAGACGGCTTGCACAGTTTCTTGAAGACGATGAGGAAGCCTTTGCTGAGATGTTGGAGCAAAAGAATAACAAGGATATTTTAGCTAAACAAAAGCAAACGGAATCGACTCTGCAAAAGGCAATTGCCCGTAATGACGAGGTCGCCAAACTTTATGAACGGCTTTATGAGGACAATGTCAACGGCAAGGTCACAGACGAATGGTTCATGCAGCTTTCCTACAAGTATGAGGTCGAGCGAATGGAGCTTAAAGAGAAGATCACTGCCTTGCGTGAAAAACTCATCAGCATCGGAGCAATGAAAAGCAACAAGGATCACTTTATCGGAGCTGTGAGAAAGTTTATGGAAATGCAGATGCTTACGGCACCGCTGTTGCGGGAACTGATCGACCACATTGATGTGCATCAAATCGAAGGAATCGGCAAAAACCGCACCCAGAGAATTGTGATTCATTACCGATTTGTCGGCATAGTCGAAACCCCTGCCGTCCCAAAAAAAGAACATATCAAGCTTGATACCCGTCAAGGCGTTGCGGTGGAGTATATCCAAGGCATCGCAACTGCATAAAGAAAAGAGCAGGCTTCATAACCTGCTCTTACATACAAAAGTATTAATTATAAACTATTTAGGCATAAAGAAATCGAGTGTTCATCACTTGCGTAAGGAACACTCGATATGGTGCGGATAACAGGAATCGAACCTGCACGGGATTACCACTAGATCCTAAATCTAGCGCGTCTGCCAGTTCCGCCATATCCGCAGGTGTCAATAAATTGCACAATGCAAGCTATTGTTTGGTGGATTCTCATCCTAAGCCTTTTTGAGAGCCGTTATATATTTTACCCAATCGGGAATGAAAAGTCAAGTTCTATTTATAAACCCCTGCTCCATCAATTTTTTCACTGCCAATAAAATGGCGGCTTTGCTGCTGTGAAAGTTCAGACCGCCTTGCATAAATGCGGCATAGGGCTCACGAAGAGGTGCATCGGCGGACAATTCAATGGATGCGCCCATGGTAAAAGCACCTGCCGCCATAATCACCTTGCTGTCGTAGCCCGGCATATCCCAAGGCTCGGGCACCACAAAAGCGTCTACCGGCGCACCGGACTGAATTCCCTGACAAAAAGCGATGAGGGCATTTGGCTCCTTCAGGCAAACAGACTGGATGATGTCACCCCGGGGCTGTGTGTATTTCGGGGCGACGTCATACCCGCATTTTTCAAACAGTGCTGCGGCATAAATGGCGGTTTTGACCGCTTCCCCTGTGACGTGGGGTGCGTGGAACAGCCCCATGAACAGCTCCCTGGAATGCCCCAACGTTGCTCCCACTTCCCTGCCGATGCCCGGTGTCGTCATACGGTTGGCGCACATTTCCACAAGGTCCCTTCTGCCTGCAATATAACCTCCGGTGGGCGCAATGCCGCCGCCGGGATTTTTGATCAGTGACCCTGCCATCAAATCTGCCCCCACATCCGTGGGTTCAATGGTGTCTACAAATTCTCCGTAGCAATTGTCCACCATGACAATGGTTTGCGGGCTTGTCGCTTTCACTGTCTTGATAATTTCCCCGATCTGTGAAACGAAAAGAGAGGGACGAAGGGTGTAGCCTCTGGAGCGTTGTATGTAAACCATTTTTACGGTTTGGTTGTTTAGATATTCCGTCATGGCCGGAATATCCACATGATTATTTTTTAGAATGATTTCATCATACATCACACCGAATTCTTTCAATGAGCCGGAGGCTGGCGACAAGCCAAACACCGGCTGAATGGTGTCATAGGGTTTGCCGGTCACAGCAAGTACCTTGTCACCGGGGCGAAGTACGCCGAACAATGCCACGGTCAATGCATGGGTGCCGGAAACAAAGCTGTGACGGATCAATGCATCCTCCGCCCCCATGATGCGGGCGAAAACACGCTCAAGGGTTTCCCTGCCCCTATCGCCGTAGCCGTACCCAGTGGAGGCTGCAAAATGGCTTTCGCTGACCCTTTCGTCAATAAAAGCCTTCAACACCTTCTGCTGATTGTATTCGGTTATCTCCTCAGCTTTTAAAAAGCTATCCTTACAAAGCCGGATCGCCTCGTTGCTCATCTCTAAAATATCACTTGGTATTGCAAACATATTCATTTCCAAAATCCCTTATTTATAATTGTGCATTCTCAATTCTGCATGAAACCCCCGCCACCTGCAATTCTTGCTGACAGTGCGCCCAGCAAATGCAGGGTGGCATCTATATCCTCCACCGCTACAACGCCGCTTGCGGTATGAAGATAGCGGCAAGGCACAGAAACCGCAAGAGTGCGGACGCCGGAATTGGAAACATGAATCGCGCCGGCATTGTTTCCCCCAGCCACTGCGGATTTGGGCTGGCATTTGCCCCCCGTTTCTTCCGCCGTGCGAAATGCCATTTCATACAGCTCTTTGTCGTATACGGTTCGGTTGTCCATAAAGGAAATGGCAGGGCCATTCCCCAGCACGCACACCTGCTTGTCCGATGATACACCGGCAATGTCGGCGGCTGTTGTGGTTTCCACCACGATGGATGCATCAGGGACTACAAAAAAAGCTGCGGTTTTTGCCCCTCTCAGCCCGATTTCCTCCTGCACGGTAAAGGTAAAAATCAAATCATAGGGTTGTTCTTGCTTGATCATTTCTATGAGAATTGCACAGCCCACACGGTTGTCCAGCGCCTTTGCAATCACTTTTCCATCACCGAACCCGCTGTATCCGCTGTCAAACACGGCCGCATCCCCTATTTTCACATAACGGACGGCGTCTTCCCGGCTTTCTGCACCAATGTCGATGCAGAGGCTGTCTGCCTTGGGCATTTTTTTTCGTTCGTCGCCGTCCATTAAATGCACAGGCTTGACACTGATTACTCCGTAGATATTACCGATTTTTACACGGCGACCCAAAAGCACCTTGGCATCAATGCCGACGGGCGAAAATTTCAGTCGGCCGTCCTCTGAGATGTATGTGATGATCAGACCTACCTCATCCATATGGGCATCGAGCATCAGGCGAACCGACGCTTCTGTTTTCCCTTTTTTATAAGCGATGATATTCCCCAATGCGTCAATGGAGAAGTCACAAAAAGGTCTGATTTCGTTGATGATGATGTCCCGGACGGTTTCTTCATTGCCGGACACTGAGGGTGCTTCACAAAGACGCTGTAATAAGCTAAGCATGGCAAAGCCCTCCTTCAAAGATATAGGCGGTCAACAATTCCGCCGTCGCCGTCACATCGGAAACAGAAACGGTTTCCACGGCGGTGTGCATATTGCGAAGGGGGATGGACAAAAGACCGCTTTTGATTCCTGTTTTGGTCAGGCTTATTACATCTGCATTGGTCGAGGTGTTCCCGCCCATGCCTTCATATTGTATTTTGATGCGGTTTTTCTCCGCAGTTTTTTCCAGTTTTGCAGTGACATCTTTGGATAAAACGGGAGAAAACCCAAGCATCGGTCCTGCTGCCAGCTTGCCGCATTTTTCAGCGGGCAAATCGCCGGACTGTCCAAAGCTGACATCCACGGCAACCGCTTCGTCGGCAGCTATGGCAAAAGCGGAGGTGATGGCGCCCCGGTTGCCCAGCTCTTCTTGGGCGGACAGGGATATCGTCACCGTGACTGGCGGGATTCCTCTGGCGGTGATCCTTCTTGCAGTTTCGATGAGCGCTGCGCATCCCGCGCGATCGTCCAGGGATTTTGCAGTAATCAGCCCGTTTAACAGCTCGGCCGGTTTCGTGTCAAAGGATATTCTGCTCCCTACAGATATGATTTTTTTGGCGGCGTCGCCGCTCAGTCCTGTATCGATGTAGATGCTGTCAATTTCGTCAAAGGATTCATCATGGTCTTTTTTCAGGTGGGGAGGAGTACTGCATACCACACCGGCGACTTTTTCCGTGCCATGAATCATTACCCTGCAGTTGGGCAATACCCGAATATCGATACCGCCAATTTTAGCGACCTTAACAAAGCCGTTGTCGTCAACCGTGGTGACCAGCATCCCGATTTCGTCGATGTGTGCATCAAGCAGGATGTTATAATCGCTTTCGCCTTTGATGACACCCACCACGCCCCCGAGGCTGTCCGTATGAACAGCAGCATATTTGGACAGCTGTGCTGCGGCAAGCAGGCTGGCTTCATTCACGCCGGGCACACCCACGGCAGCACATAATTGAAACAGTAAATCCTTCATTTTATATCCTTCCTTCTGCTTAGAGTGCA
>MKRK01000038.1:4228-4812 GCA_001896915.1 Clostridiales bacterium 43-6 | reverse complement strand
GCTTCTGGCAGGTTTTCGGCATGCAATATTTGCAGGCTTTCCGGGTTATAGTCTTTATACCCGGTGACGACCTTTTCAATTTTTGATGCGGTAGGTCCTGTCAATCCCATCAGCTTCACCTTTTCGTTCACCACATCAGCCAGGGGCTCAAAAGGAATGTGCTTGTCATATCCGCCGGCAATGATGATGATTTTCTGCGGGAAGGATTTCAGCCCTGCGATGGTTCTCGTGGGGCTTGTGGCAATGGAATCATTGTAATATTTTACCCCGTCCAGCTCTCTGATAAACTCAATTCGATGCTCCACACCACCAAAATTTTTGGCAACGGTCACAATGCTTTTCAGACTGACATAGCCTGTCACTGCCGAAATAGCGGCCAGGTAGTTTTCCACATTGTGTTCACCGGGCAAACGGATTTCCTTTTTATTTATGATTTTGGTGTTGATCCCCTTGCGGGCAAGGTATAGATCACCGGCACTGTCACAAAAAGCGCCGTTGTAAACCTCATTTTTCATGCTGAACAGTTTCAATTCACCCCGCACGAGCTCTTGCATGGAACAGGTCACGGCATTGTCCCGGTTCAA
>MKRK01000038.1:2911-4143 GCA_001896915.1 Clostridiales bacterium 43-6 | reverse complement strand
TTGGTGATGACTGCTACATCGGGGCTTTTGCGCATCGAAATAAGCTGGAAGGAGGAAAGCTCCACCACGGCATAATCAGCAGGCTTGATTTCTTCAATCATAGGCAACAGCGCCCTGCCGATATTGCCGCCCTTATGGACGGTTTTTCCTTCTTCCCGGAGCATTTCGGCAATCAGGGTAGTGGTGGTGGTTTTACCGTCCGACCCTGTGACGGCAATGGTTTTACAGGGGCAAAGGTCAAAAAACACTTCCATTTCGGAGGTGACGATAACGCCCTTTTTCCGATACTCAGTCAGCTGTTCCATATGATAATACATGCCCGGGGTACGAAAAATAATATCCACATCCAGATCGTCCAGATACCCCTCGCCGGTTTTGATGATGGCCCCGGAGGATTTCAGCATGTCCCCCTCCGGCAGGTCTTCTGCTTTTCTGCGGTCACAGACAGTGACTACGGCGCCTTTCTTTGAAAAAAGTGAGACCAGCGGAAGATTGCTGATGCCAATGCCGCAGAATGCAATTTTCTTTCCCTTCATTTCATCAAAAAAACGTGTGATTCTACTGTCCATACAAAATCCAATCTCCGACCATTCGATTCAGTTGGCACTCATGGGGTGATCGGACCCCATAGAATGATGTTAACCTGACGAAAAGGTCTGTAACCAATATTACAGACCCCATAAAACTATTTTATTCTATTTCTGATAACAGGTTTCTTCTTTTTCGGTTTTTTTACGGAGCTACTGTAAATCACGTCATCGTCATCCACAGCGCGGTTAGCCCTTCGGCTCATAAAAATATTAAACCCGATGAGAGCAAGGATGGACAGAATAATTGCAATGACAGGCTTTACAGCATAACCCCAATAGTTTTTACCTAAGGTGCTGCCCTTATTCTTTGCGATTGTAGTAACCGTGACACCGCTGGCGTCCGTGGTCGGCTGTACATATTCCTGTCCGTTTAAATAATAGGTAACAGGCTTATGTGTGGTAGTATATTTATCATTGTCAGAATCACTGTTGTTGTTATTGCTCGCCGAAGAGGATACTTTTTTGGTGGACGCCTGGGTAACGTTCTTTTTTGTTGTGGTTTGCTTGTCCGATTGTTGTGTCAAATCGGTGGTGGGGTCTTCTGCTGTGGTCTTCTGTATTGTTGTTTCCTGTGCGGTTGTAGGATCGTTTCCTGTTGTCGGTTCATCCGCCAATACCTGAAACATCAAAATGGAAAACACA
>MKRK01000038.1:519-2889 GCA_001896915.1 Clostridiales bacterium 43-6 | reverse complement strand
AAAGCAGTTTTTTTATGATTGACATATAACACCCATTCTTTCTGTTGCCAAAGGATTAATAAGCCTTGCCCCAAAAAACCAAAGCTTCTGCGTCTTTTTCGCAGCAAACGCATTTGTCCGATAATTTCTCATCAGTAAACGGCATGCATCTGGAGGTGATTCCCGCATATTCCTTCAGCTTCATTTCACATTCCAGACTGCCGCACCACATAGCCTTGATAAAACCGGGCTTGTTGTCTGCAATGTCCTTGATTTCTTCAAGGCTTGTTGCTTCATAGGTCATGGTTTCTCTTCTTTGCTGTGCGGCAAGAAGCATTGCATCGTGCATTGCCTGTAACAGCTTCGGTATTGTTGTTTCCAGTTCGTCCAGTCCTACAACGATTTTTTCTCTGTTGTCCCTTCTGACCAAAACACACTGGTTGTTTTCAATGTCCCGAGGTCCGATCTCCAGACGCAGCGGTACACCCTTCATTTCATACTGGGCAAATTTCCAGCCCGGTGATTGATCAGACACATCAATCCCCGTTCTGCACAGCCCGGATAGCTTGTTTTTTAATTCCAGCGCTTTTTCTTTCACGCCTTCTTTGTGCATGGCAATGGGAATGATCATTAGCTGGGTCGGTGCGATATAGGGCGGAAGCTTCAGACCGTTGTCGTCGCCATGGGTCATAATGATGGCACCGATGATACGGGTGGACATTCCCCAGGAGGTTTGGTGGGGTTACTGCAGGGTATTGTCTCTGCCGGCGAACTGTATGTCAAAGGCACGGGCAAAACCGTCGCCGAAATAATGGCTGGTTCCGCTTTGGAGTGCCTTCCCGTCATGCATCAGGGCTTCGATGGTATAGGTAGCTACAGCACCTGCAAATTTTTCTTTGTCGGTCTTTTTGCCTTTTACCACAGGAATGGCAAGGGATTGCTCACAAAAATCCGCATAAACACCCAGCATTTTTTCTGTTTCCTCTTTTGCTTCTGTGGCGGTTTCATGCATAGTATGCCCTTCCTGCCATAAAAATTCCGTGGAACGAAGGAAAGGTCTTGTGCTCTTCTCCCAACGCACCACCGAACACCATTGATTGTATAATTTCGGCAGGTCACGATAGGATTGGATGATGTGGGAGTAGTGCTCACAGAACAAGGTTTCGGAGGTGGGACGGACGCACAAGCGCTCCGCCAGCTTTTCCTGTCCACCGTGGGTCACCCAGGCAACCTCCGGGGCAAAGCCTTCCACATGGTCTTTTTCCTTTTGTAAGAGGCTTTCGGGAATAAACATGGGCATCATGACATTTTCGTGCCCGGTTTCTTTGAAGCGTTTGTCCAAATCTTTTTGTATATTTTCCCATATGGCATAACCGTATGGGCGTACGATCATACACCCTTTTACGCTAGAATAATCAATGAGCTCCGCTTTTTTCACAACGTCCGTATACCATTGCGCAAAATCGGTTTCCATGGATGTGATTTCTTCCACCAATTTTTTGTCAGCCATTTTTGTTTCAAATCTCCTAACATCAACCAGATATATAAAAACTCAATGAAGTTATTATAAACCAAAAGAAGTCATTTTTCAACACATAATTTATTACGGTTTCATTCACCCCAATTGCCGCAGAACCATTCCTTATAAAATACAATCTTGCGGTTGCTGTCGCATATGGGATTTATCCGGTACATCCGTGAAATCCCAAAAACGCTTCTCCCAAACCCTCTGTTTTCCCTTTTTTGACTTGTAATACCGGATCACAGGGTGTAAAATAAACTGAAAAATCACATTTCGGAGGAAAAAATGAAATACATTATCAGACTATTCAAGCTTGCAGCGCCATGGGCAAAATATTTATATCTTTCCACAGCCGCCCTATTGATTGTGACCGCGATCAATTTATACACACCCTATGTAACGAAACAAGTCCTCGGAATTGTGGAAAATGGCAGCTACAAAACAGAAATGAACACCATCATCACTCTGTCGCTGGTACTGCTTGGCTTTTTTGCTCTGCGTGCCTTCTGTCAGTTTATCAACAACTATTTTTCCCATGTTGCCTCCTGGCGGCTGGTTGCCCGTGTTCGCCAAATGGTATATGACCATTTCCAGAAGCTATCCATGGGCTATTACCACGACAAGCAGACCGGCCAATTGATGTCCAGAGTCATCAACGATACCACCACCTTTGAAAACCTGATCGCCCATGCCATTCCCGACCTTGCCACCAATATCATCACTCTTGTGGGTGTGCTGGTCATATTGTTCACCATCAACCCGTGGCTGACTCTGCTTATCTGTGTGCCCATTCCTTTTATTGCATTGTTATCCATTGTATTACGAAAAATTCGTAAATACTTTAAAAAGGGGCAGGAAAAAACGGCGGA
>MKRK01000038.1:0-503 GCA_001896915.1 Clostridiales bacterium 43-6 | reverse complement strand
AAGTATTTAACAAGCAGGAATACGAGCTGGGACGGGTCACCGAAAAATCTCAGGAGCATTCCGGCGTGATTTTAAAAGCGCTGTTTTTTTCAGGCATTCTGAACCCTACGGTGGGTTTTATCTCTGCCACAGGCACCATCATCGTCTTGATTGCAGGACCGCTGTTGATGATGAATACAGGCATGAAAATTTCTGATATGGTCGCGTTTTTTATGTATCTCGGCATCTTTTACGGTCCTGTTTCCACCCTGACCCGCATCGTGGAGGATATGCAGATGGCTCTGGCAGGTGCTGAGCGGGTCTTTGATGTGCTGGATACCGATCCGGATATTCAGGACACGCCGTCCTCCCGAAACGTCGGCAGACTGTCCGGCCAAATCAGCTTTCACAATGTCAGCTTTTCCTACAAGGACGCTATTCCGGTGCTAGAAGATATTTCCTTTGACATCAGACCGGGTCAGATGATTGCACTGGTGGGTCCCACCCGCGTGGGCAAAACCACC
>MKRK01000037.1:12304-14109 GCA_001896915.1 Clostridiales bacterium 43-6 | reverse complement strand
GTCAATAAACGCGGATTGTTTGGTATTTAACAGCTCTGTGTTTGCAAAACCCATAACGAATTTGGACGCGGATTCTATTCCCCCATCCAGATAAATGGCGGCCAGAACAGCTTCAAAAGCGTCTGCCAGAATAGACGACCGTTCACTGCCTCCGGTTTGTTTTTCGCCCTTGCCCAGTCTTAAAAAGCTTCCTAAATCAAGTTGTTTTGAAAAGCCGAATAAAGACTTTTCACAAACCAATGATGCACGAAGTTTTGTAAGCTCCCCTTCCGGCAGATGGTTGTAGTTTTTATATAAAAAATCGGAGATGATAATAGACAAAACAGCGTCTCCTAAGAATTCCAACCGTTCGTTGGAGCCGTTTTTCTCCTTCGCTTCATTGGCATAGGAGGAATGGGTGACCGCTTTTTTGAGCAATCCTTTGTTTTGAAAGGTATAGCCGATTTTTTGTTCGAGTTCTTTCATTTTCAGACCATTTCTTTCTCACACAATAACCGCAAAACAGTCGGTTTGTGCAGGTTTTCTATTTATTTTGTATTTACTATTGCTTCGATTTCTTCAATCACACCGGTTTCAGAAAACTGGATTGCCTGGCGAATGGCGTTTTTGAATGCCTTTGCGTTACTGCTGCCATGGGCCTTAATGACCGGGCGGGCGGTTCCCAATAGCGGCGCACCGCCGTATTCGGTATAGTCCATTTGCTTTTTCAGCGCTTTTAAGCCCGGCATAATAAGCATAGCGGCAAATTTGGTGATCCAATTTCTTTTGAAAATCTTTTTTATCATGCCCATAAATGAGCCTGCTACACCTTCGGTTAATTTCAACACGATATTACCGGAAAATCCGTCGGTGACCAATACATCGCAGGCTCCCTCGGGAACCTCACGGGCTTCGATGTTACCCACAAAATTCACCGGTGAATTTTTGAGCAGACCGTAAGTTTCCACCAGCATTTCCCCGCCCTTGGTATCTTCTGCCCCTACGTTCAATAATCCGACACGGGGGGTCTCACAGCCAAGCACCTTATTCATATATACACTGCCCATAATACCGAACTGAACCAGCATTTCCGGGCGGACATCAAGGTTTGCTCCGCAGTCGATCAGGAGATAGGGCTTGTCCGCAGTGGGCATAACCGGGGACAGGGCAGGACGCTTGATGCCCTTGATGCGCTTTACGATCAAGGTGCCGCCCACCAAAAGCGCACCGGTACTTCCTGCGGAAACAAAAGCATCCCCTTCCCCCTTTGCCAGACGGCGAAGCCCCTCTGCCATAGAGGTATCGGATTTTAAAATCTCCGTCGGGTCGGTATGTACATCCATGACGCCAGGTGAATGGACGATTTCGATGTTGTGGAGAGAAAAATTATGTTCTTTTGCGCAGGCTTTGATTTTTTCCTCATCGCCGCACAGTAAAATGCTTGCGCCGTATTCCTTGACCGCCATCATGCAGCCTTCTATCATCGCTTTGGGAGCATTGTCTCCTCCAAAAGCGTCCACAATGATTTTCATGGTTATGACCGCCCTTCTTCCTTTGATAGTCCAGGACCAACAGGTGCCGGCAACTGTTCCGAGCCCAGCCCGACCTCAGAGCGCAGCACTCTTTCCGAACGCTGTGCATATTGCATGTTTCTTTGCTTTTTGTCTCTGATATGAGGCTCGATCGCTTCTAAAATGCCGAAATTTGCACCCATGGGCTGAAAATTAGTAACGGTTTCATCGCTGATATAAGCAGCCAGTGCACCCAGCATCGTAGTTTTGGGCAAGATCAATGAAGGCTCACCCTTCAGTTTCCGAAGCACATTG
>MKRK01000037.1:2931-12295 GCA_001896915.1 Clostridiales bacterium 43-6 | reverse complement strand
ATAATACCGGAGCTGGCGGATTCCATATAGCCCTCCACTCCGGTGATCTGACCGGCAAAAAATATTTTGTCATTGCTTCGCAGAGAATAATCGGCGTTTAACAGCTTGGGTGAATTGATGAAGGTGTTTCTGTGCATGACACCGTAGCGTATATATTCCGCGTTTTTCAGCGCAGGAATGAGAGAAAAGACTCGTTTTTGTTCCGGCCAGCGTAGATTCGTCTGGAACCCGACCAGATTATAGAGTGTACCTTCACTGTTTTCTTTGCGCAGCTGGACAACAGCCCAAGGGCGGTGCCCTGTTTTGGGATCACGAAGCCCGACAGGCTTCAAAGGGCCAAAACGCAGAGTATCCATACCGCGCTTGCCCATAATTTCCACAGGCATACAGCCCTCGTACACATTCGGACGGTGGTCAAATTCGTTCAGCGGAGCAGATTCGGCATGAATCAGTTCTTGATGAAAGGCTTCGTATTCCTCTTTGTTCATGGGGCAGTTGATGTAGTCACCATCCTCGTCATTGTATCGGGAAGCAAGGAAGGCACTATTCATATCAATGGATTCAAATGTTACAATGGGTGCCGCCGCATCATAAAAGGACAAATATTCACCACAGTGCTTTTTGATATCGTCAGCAAGCTCTCCTTCAGTCAGTGGACCTGTTGCCACAATGACATAGCCTTCTTCTGGGATTTGCTTTTGCTCCGCCTGTACAATTTCTATATTCGGATGGCGTTTGATTTTTTCGGTAATATAGAGAGAAAACAGACTTCTGTTCACCGCCAAAGCGCCGCCCGCAGGGACACGGCAGGAATCCGCCGCCTGCATGCAGACCGAACCGAACGCTCTCATTTCTTTTTTCAATAAGCCGCCTGCACTGTCTTCCCTGATGGCTTTCAGGGAGTTTGAGCAAACCAGCTCTGCATATCCGTTGATGCTGTGGGCGGGAGAACGCTTCTTCCCCTTTTGCTCAATGAGCAAAACCTTTATCCCGTTTTCCGCAAGATAATAAGCCGCTTCTGTTCCTGCCAGCCCTGCACCGATTACTGTTACTTTCATTGTCTTTCAAATCCTTTTCAGACTTGAGAAAATCTTTATTCTTCCTCTGCCTTTGTTTTTCTTTTTCGTTCTGTTTTCACTTCATAGTCGCATTCTTCATTTTCGCAACCAAGCATACCGCCCCGTTTTTTAAACAGGGATTTGCCGCACTTGGGACAAACATCACCGGTGGGGGTGTTCCATGTCATAAAGCCGCATTCCTTGCCGGTTTCACAGCTGAAATATACTTTCCCCTTCTGACTTTTGCGCTGTATCATTTTTTTGCCGCATTTTGGGCAGAAGCCTTCGGTTTCGGCTATAATCGGCTTCGTGTTTTTGCATTCGGGATAGCCCGGACAAGCAAGGAATTTGCCAAACCTGCCGGATTTGATAACCATGTTTCGTCCGCAGTTTTCACAGACCACATCGCTTTCCACCACGGGCAGCTTCACTCTCGTTCCATCCATTTTGGTTTCTGCATCCTTGAGGGTCTTGTCAAAGCTTTCATAGAAATTCTTCAAAACCGTGATCCAGTGGGTTTTTCCTTCCTCCACCAAATCAAGCTCATCTTCAATATTCGCCGTGAATTTCACATCTACGATTTTTTTGAATAAATCTTTCATCAGTTCTGTGGTGACCTCACCCAGCGGGGTTGGTTTCAGCGTTTTTTTCTCACGCTCCACGTATTCACGGGCGATCACCGTTGAAATGGTAGGTGCATAGGTGCTCGGTCGACCGATGCCGTACTCCTCCAGTGCTTTGATTAATGTTGCTTCCGTATATCTTGGCGGCGGCTGTGTAAAATGCTGATTCGGGGTCAACTCTTTGAGGGTGAGCTTATCGCCCACAGATAACTCGGGCAATGTGCCTTCGTCCTCTTTTTCCTCGTCTTTTCCTTCTTCATAAAGGGCAGTAAATCCGTCAAATTTCACGGAATAACCGCTGGCCTTAAAGATATAATCCCCTGCCGTAATATCCGCACTGACAGTATTCTGCACACAAACGGACATCAAGCTTGCAATAAAACGCTCCCACACCAATTTATAGAGCTTGTATTGATCGGTGGTCAGGCTGTCCTTCACACTGTCCGGCGTAAGGGATGGAATGGAAGGGCGGATGGCTTCGTGTCCGTCCTGTGCGTTTTTCTTTTGTTTATATACCCTGTCTTTGTCGTGCAGATACTGGCTTCCGTATTTATCCAAAATAAAAGCCTTACCTTCCGCCTTGGCTTCGTCAGAAATTCTCAGGCTGTCGGTTCTCATATAAGTAATCAAACCGGTGGTGCCGATGTCTGTCACATCCACGCCTTCATATAGTTCCTGTGCGATTTTCATGGTTCTCTGGCTGGAATAATTCAGCTTTCTGGAGGCTTCCTGCTGCAAAGTTGAAGTGATAAAAGGCGGAGCGGGCTGTTTGTTTCTTGTTCCCTTTTTCACAAATTTAACGATATATTCCGCACCCTGTAAGGCTGCCAGAATTCCGTTTACCAGATCTTCGTTTTCAATTTCTATTTTTTCTCCGTCGGCCTTGCTGTGGAACCGGGCTGGGAATTTTGCACTTTTTCCGTTTTGCAGTTTGGCGTCAATGGACCAATATTCCTTGGATACAAAGGCCTTGATTTCGTTTTCTCTGTCCACAATGAGCTTCACGGTGACAGACTGAACACGACCGGCGGAAAGACCGCGGCGAACTTTCTTCCACAAAAACGGGCTTAGTTTATAACCCACGATACGATCAAGCACTCTTCTCGCTTGCTGTGCATCCACCAAATCCATGTCGATGGTACGGGGGCTTTCAATCCCGGTTTTCACACCGGATTTTGTGATTTCATTGAAGGTTACCCGGTTGTTGTCTTTTTCGTTGAGTGCCAAAATCTCACACAAATGCCAGGAAATCGCCTCACCCTCGCGATCAGGGTCGGTTGCCAGATAAACCATTGTGCTTTTGGATGCCATGGTTTTCAGCTTTTTTACAGTATCCTCTTTGTTTTCCATTACCTGATATACAGGCTTAAAATCATTTTCTATATCAACGCCGATTTTGGATTTCGGCAGATCTCTGATATGACCCATGGAAGCTACCACTTCATAGTCCGGCCCTAGATATTTTTTGATTGTTTTTGCCTTTGCCGGTGACTCAACGATTACAAGCTTCGACATCTTATCGTTCCTTTCTGTTTGTGAGGGCATATCGGTTGCCCGGGATCGCATGTATCAGCCCGAAAAGCTCCAGCTCTGTGATTGCCCGCAGTGCTTCAGAGGCCGGTATTTTGCTGTTACTGGATAGTATATCAAAAGGCATTTCATAATTTGTAAAGCTTTCGTAAATCTTTACCGCACTTTCCGATAAAAAGTCCGGTGTCGTGGGTTTTACAAATAATCCGCCGGTGTTGTCTTCTTTGATTTCTTTCTTTGTACTTGTCTTTTCAGATGGCTCTTTTTCTTTTTTGGTTTTTTTTCGTTCGATTTTTTCTATTATATCATTTTTTGGAAATTCGTCAATAACATTATCTTCACCAATGGGAACCGCACTGTGTTCTAAACTCATTCTGTGCGGATATTCACAGATATATTCGGATAAAATGTCCATTGCGCTGTAAATCGGTTTTGCGCCATCACGAAGCAGTTTGTTGTTGCCGGTGTATTCCCTGTCCATAATGCTGCCGGGAATAACAAAAATATCCTTGCCGTATTCCAGTGCCTGATCTGCTGTGATCAATGCGCCGCTTCTCTCGCCCGCTTCCACAATGACCGTAGCCAGCGATAATGCCGCCATAATGCGGTTTCTTTGAGGAAAGGAAAATTTTGAAGCACCCTGTGACGGCTGGTATTCGGTGATCACCGCACCCTCTTCGGCTGCTCTGCATCGCATCCCGTGGTTTTCTGCAAGATAAGGATAATCAAGACCGCAGCCCAAAACCACAATGGTCCTGCCGCCCGCTTCCAGAGCACCGAGATGGCAGTGGGTGTCGATCCCTTTTGCACCGCCGCTGAGAACGATTGCGCCGCCCTGTGCAAGACGGTATGCTAAAATTGCAGCTGTTTTGTTTCCCCGGTCGGTAGATTTTCTTGTCCCTACCATGGTGACTACCACTTCGTCGTCAATCCCATCCATACTGCCCTTAACATATAAGACCGCCGGCGGTGTTGTTATCCTTAACAAACGTTTCGGATAATTTTCATCCTCCGGTGTTAAAATTCTATAGTATTTCCGCTGACATAAGCGAATGATTTTGTCACTGTCTTTCAGCGAGGTATCTCTTAAGCTTTTCAGTTCCTTTGGAGTAAATAGCTGTGTGTTCTTCCATCTGTCCAACCCTGCATGATAAAATTCCTCGGCGTTTTCAAAATGCTCCAGCACCCGAATGGGCTTCGGGCTTGCGTAGCCCAATGCCGATTGGAGCCATATCCAATACTCTGTTCCGGCCATTTTGAATCCCTCCTTTTTCTAATGCAGAATTGAGAATTTCGGTGATTGTATCGCTTTGCAAGAATTAAAATTAACATTCATGACAAAGTAACAACTACCTCGTTTGTTGTTCCCTGCTTCAGCATTTCGTATAATAGGATGGTTGCGGCGGCGGATGCGTTCAAGGACTCCGCCCGGCCCTTCATGGGTATTGTTATTGTATGAGTACACAGTGAAATTGTTTCGTTTTTCAGTCCGTTTCCTTCATTGCCGACCAAAACGATTGCACCGGAAGAAAAATCACATTCGGTGATGGGCGTTGCCGTGCTGTCCGGCACGGCAGCGAAAGAAGGGATGGAGGCTGTTTTCAAAAATCCCGAGAAATCTTCCACAATCCTCATGGGCAAGCGAAACAAGGCGCCCATTGCAGCTCGTTGGGCTTTGCTGTTATAAACATCGCAGCAGCCGGCGGATAAAACCAGTCCGTCCGCACCCAAAGCTTCTGCGGTTCTTGCGATTGCACCCAGATTGGACGGATCCTGAATGTCCTCAATGGCAATGTATTTTCCGTTTTGTTTCGGCTCCATCGTTAGCGGTCTTTGCCGGATGACGCACAAAACACCTTGAGGAGACTGCGTGTCCGCGGTTTTTGCAAAAACTGCGTCGTCAACCTCATAGCAGCTTTCTGCTTTTCCGAACAAACCATCGATACTGTCTTTATTTTTTTTGTATGCCGTCGGTGTGTAAAACAACGTTTCAAGCTCCATGCCTGTTTCGGCTGCGTCCATGCACAATCTCAGCCCTTCCACAGCAAATAAGCCTGTTTCCTTTCGGAAACGGGCGGATGAGAGCAGCTTACTTACCGCTTTCAGGTGTTTATTATCACGGCTGGTGATTTTGATTGTATTCATAAATACACCTCCGATGGCAAAAAAGCACGCCCGAGATGGTTTCACTCGGGCGCAGCAATTACTTATTCAAGGCAGCCTTGCTTTGCTCAACCAAGCCGGCGAAGCTTGTTGCATCATTTACAGCGAGTTCAGCAAGCATCTTTCTGTTGATGTCGATCTGAGCTTTTTTCAAGCCGTTCATGAAGGTGGAATAGTTCATACCGCTCAATTTTGCAGCCGCAGAAATACGGGTAATCCAAAGGCGACGAAAATCACGTTTCTTGTGCTTACGTCCGATATATGCATATTGATATGACTTCATAACAGCTTGTTTTGCTGTTTTAAACAATTTACTCTTGGAACCAAAATAGCCTTTTGCAAGCTTTAAAACCTTGTTTCTTCTTTTGCGCGTCATCAATGCGCCTTTTACACGTGCCATAACGGTTTATCCTCCTAATTTACTATTATTTATACGGAATCAGGCGCTTGATTGCGGATGTGTTTGTATCATCAACATATGCACCTTGGCGCAGAGCTCTTTTACGTTTGGTTGATTTCTTGTTTAAAATATGTGATTTGTATGCGTGAGCACGCTTAATTTTGCCTGATTTTGTGACCTTAAAGCGTTTTTTTGCACCACTATGAGTTTTGATTTTAGGCATAGTAGTTACCTCCTTATATTATGGTTTGGTTACTTTTTTTGGCGCCAGGAACATCAGCATACTGCGACCTTCCATCTTTGCAGGTTTTTCAACCGTACAATATTCACTGCAATATTCGGCAAAACGGTTCATGATTTCAATTCCGATCTGAGGATGGCCCAGCTG
Source organism: Clostridiales bacterium 43-6 (assembly GCA_001896915.1). Classification (GTDB taxonomy): domain Bacteria; phylum Bacillota; class Clostridia; order Oscillospirales; family Acutalibacteraceae; genus MKRK01. The sequence continues at coordinate 6,133 of MKRK01000037.1, read as the reverse complement.
GCGTCCCTTAAAACGGATGGAAACTTTGACCTTATCGCCGTCAGAAAGAAAACGAAAAGCATGATTTGCTTTTGTTTCAAAATCGTGCTTGTCGATATTCAAAGAAAGGCGTATTTCTTTGATATCAACAATGTGTTGATTTTTCTTCGCTTCCTTGTCTCTTTTGGCCTGTTCAAACTTAAATTTGCCGTAGTCAAGAATCTTGCACACCGGCGGAACAGACATCGGAGCGATTTTCACAAGATCAAGATCAAGCTCAGATGCTCTTCTTAAGGCTTCTGCACTGGACATAACACCCAACTGAGAGCCGTCTGCACCAATCACTCTTACTTCCTTATCTTTGATTTCTTCATTGATGGAAAGTTCCTTTTTGCTGATAGGTAAGCACCTCCAAAATTTATTTGTAAAATCATGCGATTTTACGGTAAACAAACAAAACGGACAGAAAACTGTCCGTACAATAAACCTTAATTCATAGCATAAAGATGCTAAAACCGACTTATTGACCTTGTAAGACGAAACTCACAGGGTGAGAACGGAAAACAGTTCTGCTTTGTTGTAAAAATATAATACCAGTCCCGTACGATTTTGTCAAGCATTTTTTGCTGTATTCAACTTGCTGTTTCATTGATATGCTTTATATGAAAAATTATATTTCATAATTCGAATTTTGTAAACCCTATTTGCTTATACAATTTTTGGTCTTGACAAATGTTTTTTTGTAGCATATACTGAATATAAATTTAATGTTGTCTTCAGGGCGGGGTGAAATACTTTGGTATCATTCCCCACCGGCGGTAAAGCAGATGTTTCTGACAAGCCCGCGAGCGAAAGCTGATTTCGGTTGGATTCCGAAGCCGACGGTATAGTCCGGATGAAAGAAGATGTGTGTTTTTATACATGCTGACCCTGTTGTAGTTTTACAGCAGGGTTTTTCATTTTTGAAGGCAAAAGAAAGGTGTAAAAAATGAAAATCAACAAAATTGCAAAACTTGGTCTTTTGGCAGCAATCTCTATCATTTTGGTCCAGTTTATCCATTTTCCTATTATTCCTGGTGCATCCTATTTGGAATATGATGTTGCCGATATTCCCATATTGATTGGCGCATTTTTATATGGTCCCGTCGCAGGAATCTTGCTCACCCTCATCGTATCTGTGATTCAGGGCATGACTGTTTCCGCCGGATCCGGATGGGTCGGAATCGTAATGCACTTTTTTGCCACATCAACTTTGGTATTGATTGCGAGTATCCTATATAAATACAAGCACAATCTTAAATGGGGTATCATCGGCTTGATTTTGGGTTCGATTGGTATGATATTGATTATGATACCTTTGAATCTGATTTTTACGGTTCATTTTTTCGGCTATCCGCAAAAAATAGTTGAAGCCTCAATTGTTCCTGTTATTATTCCGTTTAATGCTTTTAAAGCAGTGGTCAATTCGCTGTTGACCATAATATTATACAAACGAATCGGTAAATTATTAAAAGTAAATTCATAAAATATTCATTGACAAAAATGCAAGATTATTGTATATTTAATAAAACTAAATATCCTTATCAAGAGTGGCGGAGGGACAGGCCCTGTGATGCCCGGCAACCTGCTTTGCAAGGTGCTAAATCCTGCGGTGAAACCGAGAGATGGGGTAAGCTGTATTTACTCGCAATTGTGTTAACCGCACAGTTGCGTTTTTATTTTATTAGGGAGGTATAAAAATGAAAAAATTATTTACATCGGAATCCGTAACAGAAGGACATCCCGATAAAGTATGTGACCAGATTTCCGATGCGGTGTTGGATGCGATTTTAGCAAAAGACAGTATGGCACGTGTTGCCTGTGAAAGCTTTGCCACCACGGGAATCGTGACTGTTATGGGCGAAATATCAACCTCGTGTTATGTGGACATCCCAAAAATCGCCCGTGAGGTGATCAAAGAAATCGGGTATAACAACCCTTCTCAGGGGTTTGACGGCAACACCTGTGCTGTGGTAACCTCCATTGATGAGCAGTCTCCTGACATCGCCTTGGGTGTTGACCATTCACTGGAGGACAAATCCGGCGAGAGTGACGCTTTGAACCTGCACGGTGCCGGTGATCAGGGCATGATGTTCGGTTATGCCTGTGATGAAACAGAAGAGCTGATGCCCATGCCCATTGCATATGCACACAAGCTTGCCAAGAGACTGACCGAAGTCAGAAAAGATGGTACGCTTCCCTATCTACGTCCTGACGGCAAAACCCAGGTCACGGTGGAGTATGAAGACGACAAACCCATCAGAATTGATGCAGTGGTTGTATCCACCCAACACGACGAAGCCGTTACTTTGGAACAAATCAGAAAAGACATCATTGAGATTGTAATTAAAGAAATCTTACCTTCTTCCCTGCTTGACGAACACACAAAGTATTATATCAACCCCACCGGCAGGTTTGTCATCGGCGGTCCGCAAGGCGACACAGGGCTGACCGGAAGAAAGATCATTGTGGATACCTACGGCGGATACGCAAAGCACGGCGGCGGTGCATTTTCCGGGAAGGATCCCACCAAGGTTGACCGTTCCGCTGCCTATGCCGCCCGCTATGTTGCAAAGAACATCGTAGCCGCGGGTCTTGCAAAACGCTGTGAAATCCAGCTTGCTTATGCCATCGGTGTCGCCCACCCTGTTTCTGTTATGGTAGATACCTATGGCACGGGCACAGTATCGGACGACCGACTTGCCGAAACGGTGAACAAGGTTTTTGATCTTCGCCCCGCCGCCATCATCCGCGACCTCGACCTTCGCCAACCAATTTACAAGCAGCTGGCCGCATACGGACATATCGGCCGAACCGACATAGATTTGCCTTGGGAGAGAACAGACAAAGCGGAGCTGATCAAAGCTTCTTTATAACAAACAAAAAGAACGTTCGCGATGGAACGTTCTTTTTTTATCGGTATACTTTGCTGTCGAATTTTATTTCTTTTCGTTCACAAAAAGCTTTCCATCAACCTGCCATTTTAAATGGATAGAACCAGATAAATGATGGAGCAAATTCTTGCTTTCCTTTATAGAAGTGGTTTGCTTGGTATTGCTGAAAACTTTCATTGGGTCTTCTGCTGCTTCAATTTTCACGTCGGAGGCATTGATGTCACCAAATAGTTTACCGGCACCCGGGACATATATTACCTCGTGCATTGATATCATACAATCCTTGGAAT
>MKRK01000037.1:2230-2889 GCA_001896915.1 Clostridiales bacterium 43-6 | reverse complement strand
CAGGTTGTTTCATCAAGAAAGCTTCAAATTGTAATATCACATTTGGAGTTTCCGCTTTGACACAATCAAAATAAAAATGCGGAAAAAGCTATGAACACGATTAAAATAACACCCAATATGAGTTAGACATATCTTTTTCTTTGTTTTACATTCATATTATCCTCTGTTGGATTGTTTTTAATAGTAAATCATATTTTCCAAATCGTCAAAAGTCAATTCATAATAAATAACATAAAAAAACTGCCGGGGTATTTCACCCGACAGTTTAAACAGTTGAAATTATTTAATTTCGATTGATGCGCCAACTTCAACAAGCTTTGCTTTGATGGCTTCTGCGTCGTCTTTGGAAGCTGCTTCTTTAACAGCTTTCGGTGCGCCGTCAACAAGAGCTTTTGCTTCGGCAAGACCGAGACCTGTGATTTCACGAACCACTTTGATAACCTTAATCTTCTCTGCACCGGCAGCTGTAAGAATAACGTCAAATTCTGTTTTCTCTTCTACTGCGGCTGCGGCTGCAACAGGAGCAGCGGCTACTGCAACAGGAGCTGCAGCGGATACGCCGAATTCCTCTTCCAGTGCTTTTACGAGCTCGGAAAGCTCAAGAACGGTAAGTGCCTTTACGTCTTCAATTAATTTTAAAACTTTTTCTGATGCCATTT
>MKRK01000037.1:0-2191 GCA_001896915.1 Clostridiales bacterium 43-6 | reverse complement strand
CACGAAGGTTGGCATTAAGCACACCGACAAAACCTGTGATCGGGGCATTCAAGCCGCCGAGAACCTGAGCAACCAAAACTTCTCTGGCAGGAAGCTTAGCCAAAGCATTGACGCTTTCAACGCTGATCACTCCACCGTCTACGAAACCGGCTTTGATGGCAAAGCCTGTTTTGTTGCCCTCTGCGTATTTTGCTAGTATTCTGGCTGCTGCAACATAATCAGTATCACTGACCGCCAAAGCAGTTGTGCCTTCCAGAACACCTTTTAAGTCTTGTAATCCAACCTGCTCAATCGCAAAGTTCATCAATGTGTTTTTAACAACGGCATAATCAACACCTGCTTCACGCAGCTCCTTACGAAGCTTTGTATCATCGGCAACATTGATGCCTTTATACTCAACCAAAACACCGGCACAAGCCTTGGAAAGCTTTTCTGTAAGCTCCGCAACAACCTGTTTTTTCTCACTTAGAACTTTTTCACTTGGCAAATCATTTCACCTCCGAAATTTATGAAAATATAAAGCCCTTCTCAGAACATCGAGAAGGGCACAATTATTAATTCACTGAAACAGTGTCAATAATTCCTCTCCTCGGCAGGCGATGATTATGCTGCATGCAGCACCTGCTGTCTTAAGATAAGATACTTTTATTAGTTTATCATAGCATAACCATTTTGTCAATGATTTTATGCCTGAACTCCGCCGACTTTATTCGGGTTGATTTTGATTCCGGGGCCCATTGTGCTTGCAACAACACAGGATCTGACATACTGACCCTTTGCAGCTGCCGGTTTTGCTTTCACAACAGCAGAAAGAAGGGTGTCAAAGTTTTCTTTTAGCTTCTCTTCGCCAAAGGATACTTTGCCGATGGGACAGTGAATAATGTTTGTTTTATCCAGTCTGTATTCGATCTTACCTGCTTTTGCTTCGTTAACAGCTCTGGCAACGTCCGGTGTAACGGTTCCGGCTTTGGGATTCGGCATCAAACCACGAGGACCCAATACCTTACCGAGACGACCTACAAGACCCATCATATCAGGGGTGGCGATAACAACGTCGAAATCCATGAAGCCTTCGTTCTGAATTCTGGCAACCATATCTTCCGCACCTACGAATTCAGCACCGACTTCTTCGGCAGCTTTCGCAGCATCACCTTTTGCAATAACCAAAACGCGCATTTTTTTACCGGTACCGTTGGGAAGAACGACCGCACCGCGAACCTGCTGGTCAGCGTGACGGGAGTCAACACCAAGGCGGATATGAACTTCAACGGTTTCATCAAATTTAGCTGTTTTTGTTTTAACAGCCAAAGAGATTGCTTCATCAACTTCATAAAGCTTTGTCTTTTCAACGAGTTTTAAGCTCTCGTTATACTTTTTACCATGTTTCATTTCAATTTTCCTCCCATAAAGTGGTTATATCGGATTTTTCCTCCCACCTGTGAACACAATCAGTCAACAACTTCAACGCCCATGCTGCGTGCTGTTCCTGCAATCATTTTGATAGCAGTTTCAACAGAAGAAGCATTTAAGTCAGGCATTTTTTGTTCTGCGATCTTTCTTATCTGTTCACCGGAGATTTTTGCAACCTTTGTCTTATTCGGTACACCGGAACCGCTTTCGATGCCGCATGCTTTTTTGATTAAAATAGCAGCGGGCGGTGTTTTGGTGATAAATGAGTAAGAACGGTCAGCATAAACAGTAATGACAACAGGTATAATCAAACCTACATCATTCTTTGTGCGTTCGTTAAACTCTTTTGTAAAGGACATAATGTTGACACCGTGTTGACCCAATGCGGGACCAACAGGTGGTGCCGGTGTGGCTTTACCAGCAGGAATTTGCAGCTTGATATAGCCAGTAATTTTCTGAGCCATTGTTTGCACCTCCAAATATTCGTGGTAAGGCAGAATAACCTTTGTTATTCCTCCCACAAGGAGCTAAAAAGCTCCGCAACAAGCAGCGTACGCTGCCGATTACCTATGCGTTGATTTCTACTTGGTCAAGCTCAAGTTCAACAGGAGTCTCGCGACCAAACATAGAAATGATTACTCTGACGTGATTTTTGTCAACGTCAATTTCATCTACTATCCCGGAGAAGCCCTCAAGCGGACCATCGACAATTTTAACATTGTCACCCAAGGTATAGTTTACAATAACTTCACGTTTCTCAACGCCCAATGCCTCGACCTCT
>MKRK01000036.1:4923-11304 GCA_001896915.1 Clostridiales bacterium 43-6 | reverse complement strand
TGCCTTTCCGCTGCTCTGTAAATACAACATGAAGGCCGTTCTCTCCGTTGTAGGCCAATATGCTGACGATGCAACCGGCAGCAAGGATCATAATCCTCTGTATTCCTATGCATCCTGGCAAGAAATCAAGGAGCTGTCGGACTCCGGTGTATTTGAAATCGGTAACCATACCTATGACATGCATAAAATAAGCGGTGTTCGGTTTGGGTGTGCCAAAATCCGGGGAGAAAATGAATATACCTACAACGAAACACTGACAGCGGATGTGATGAAGCTGCAAAACCGTTTTCAGGATGAACTGCACTATGCGCCGGGGATTTTCACTTTTCCTTTCGGAAAAGAATCGCCCGAAGCGTTTCCTGCTCTGAAAAACATGGGTTTCCATGTGCTGTTCACCTGCCGGGAAAAAGTCAATCGAATCGGCAAAAGCCAAGAGGATTTATATACCCTGGGCCGTTATAACCGCCCCCACGGAATCAGCACTGACCGTTTCTTCAGGAACTTCGAGAAACAACTGAACCCATAAAAGATTTTGTCAATAACTGTTTTGAGCCTGCAATCACAAACAAAGCGGACCCTGCGACCAGCATGACGATGGAATACGGCCGAATAAAATCGGGGGAATCAGTGAGATAAGCGACATACTGCACCACAATCCACAGGACCGGTGCGGCAAAATACAAAAGCCTTAGCTTGTCCAACAACAGCTTTCCGCCTGTAATCACAAACAAAAGTGTTCCGGTCAAGGCCCCGGCAAACAAAAGGTTCACAACAGACTCCAGACCAAACATCACCATCTGCATCAGAGTATAATCCCCGCTGATAAAATTGGGATATTTATTCCTCAGGATAATACCTGCAATCACCAGCAAACAAATTTCTGTCAATGCAATTGTAATTACAGAAAGCATTTTTTTATTATTCGCAACAACAAGCACAACCACACAAATCGGAAGGTATTGCACAATCTGAACAAATAGCTGAGTCAAAGAACCGGGTGACCATAGGCTTCTATAATAGGGATCAAATAGTTTATAAATCGTATATATGAATTGAATTCCCATCATTACAACGGAAACAACCATCAGATCAATATATTTTTTTTGTTTGATAAGAAGCAAGATTTCTAAAAAAGCCGGCAGGATATAAATCATCTGCATTTGAAAATAGAAGTTTTCAAACACCAGCGTTAATTCGTTTCCAAAGAAAAAGGAAATGAAAAGCACCAAAAACGGTACCAATAGATGCAATGAATACATGTCCTTCCCTTTAAATACTTCACGCAGCAGAATCTTGACTGCCTTGACAACAATGATTGCACAAACAGAAGCGATCACAACGACCATACTGAGCAAAGGAATACTGCCTGCCTCCAATTCATTCATAGATGATAAATTGGATAACAGCGCAGCAGAACCTGCGACAAAAAACACCAGCGGTGCAAAAATGTCCAAAACCTCACGATATAGAAACCTTAACAGCTTGTATCCAATACTCATTAACTGATACCTCCATGTGCTTATGGTTAAAAATCACAAACAATACCGTATAGCATCATACCATCTTATCGTCTCTTTTTCAATATAAATATCAAAGGACAGGATGATTCATCCTGTCCTTTCATTCAATATGGTATTTATCGTTTATATTTTAAGCCTTTGATTACAGTTACCACAGAATCAATCAGAACACTTAGCGTTATCAGGCTGACAAATGCCCGAGATAAAACCACCGGTGTAGCAGGTTTTACGATTTCATAGGTATTCAATAAATCTGCGTTCCAGACAGTAACATCCGAGAAGATAAGAATTGCACCTATCAGCCAGACAATATTCAATAACACGCAAATAAGGCTGAGCTTCGGCGACCATCTTCCAATGACAAGCTTTGCACAATCCTTCCCGATCGACACACAAAACAAAAGTGTAATAAGCGGAAGATATCCTTTGATTACTCCCTCATTGAAAACAGGAGTGATGTGTACCTGCTGACCCTCCACGCTGTATATACCAATCAGGTCAACAATGAAGGTAAACAGCATCAGAAACAGAACATGAAACACAATACTGACAATTGCCTCGGATTTTTTAATCACACTTTTTCCGTCCGGCAGCTGGGGCAAATCATTTATGTTCCATGTCTTTCTCTTTCTTTCCGTTTTCCCGTTATAACGTTCGTTCACCGCAAAAACGATTGTGATAATACTGAACCCCTGAAAAACAGCATAAAATGAAGACCCAATCATTTCACCAATGCCTTTGCCGATGTTGAGAGGTGGTTCGAATACCAACCCGATACCGGTACCCGCCAAAACGCAAATCACAATAATCGGAAGCACAATGCGTAATATGGTCAGATAAGTATCATAAAAAGCCGGCCCGATCAAATAACTCTGTTTCCCCGTATACTTCTCCGCCATTTCACGGGGATCACCCAAGCTGTTTAGAACAGCCTCGACTTCTTCAGCCGATGGCTCAATACCACCGGTCTTTTCAAATAACAAATCGTCGATCAGAACACGCAGCTCCTGTTCTATTTCATCTCTCTGCTTTGTCTGCACTCGCTTGGTCACTGCATAAATGTAGCGTTCTATCAGTTCCACGTTCATTCTCCTTTGTCAATGATATAGGACAGGGTCTCACTCATACTTTTCCATTCTTCGCACAATCTTTGATAAACCGCTTTTCCTTTATCACTAATTACATAATAGCGTCTCGGCCTCGTTTCCGACAGCTCCCAGGTGCTATCCAGCAATTCCTGTTTTTCCAGCCTTCGCAGCAGTGGATACAGGGTTCCTGCATCTATGGAAACTCCCCTTTCCTCCAAAAGCTGCACCAATGAATACCCATATTGCGGCTCACTCAGTCTGCTTAGCACACTGATAATCAAGGTTCCTCTCCGCAGCTCCAAAATCAGTCCGTTCACGATTTCATCCATATCAGCCATCCAATCACCATCCTTGTTCTCATTATACTGTATATCGCACACTATTGTCAATATCATATTATTAATAATTATAAATTAATGTGCAAAAAAGCAGGATGATGTCTCATCCTGCTTTTTTCTTTGATGTTAAAGCTTTATATTCTTGCCACACCGGTGTCTCTGGCTGCCTTTGCAACCGCTTCGGCAACCGCCGGAGCAACTCTTTCGTCAAAGGGAGCGGGAATGATGTATTCCGGTGTCAAATCCTTTTCCTCAATCAGGTTGGCAATGGCATAAGCAGCCGCAACCTTCATTTCGTCATTGATGTCGGAGGCGCGAACATCCAAAGCGCCGCGGAACACACCCGGGAAGGCCAGAACGTTATTGATCTGGTTCGGAAAATCAGAACGACCGGTACCCACAACGGCAGCACCTGCCTCCAGTGCTTCATTCGGCATGATTTCCGGTGTGGGATTGCTCATGACAAAAACCATGGGGTCTTTGTTCATGGAAGCAATCATTTCCTTTGAAATCAATCCCGGACCGGAAAGGCCGAACACAACGTCGGCACCAACCAGCATTTCAGACAAGCTGCCGGCTTTTTTCTCTTTGTTCGTAATTTTTGCCATGAGTTCTTTTTCTTCGTTGAGACCGTCACGGCCTTCATAAATTGCACCCTTACGGTCACAAAGAATGACTTCCTTCAGACCCAGTGCCATCAATAAACGGGTAACCGCAATGGCGGAAGCGCCGGCGCCGGAAACAACCGCTTTCAGATCCCCAATGTTTTTCTTTGTCAGTCTGCATGCACCCAGCATAGCGGCAGCGGCAACAATAGCGGTACCGTGCTGGTCATCATGGAAAATCGGAATATCACAGATTTCCTTTAGCTTGCGTTCAATTTCAAAACAACGGGGAGCCGAGATATCTTCCAGATTGACGCCGCCGAAAGAACCGGCCAGCAACGCAACCACATTGACAATATCGTCAACTTCTTTGGAACGAACGCACAACGGAAATGCGTCAACATCAGCAAAACGCTTGAACAGAACACATTTTCCTTCCATAACGGGCATACCAGCTTCGGGGCCTATATCACCAAGACCGAGTACTGCAGTACCGTCAGTTACAACAGCAACAAGGTTTGCACGGCGGGTATAGAGATAGCTTAAATCAACATCTCTGCTGATTTCAAGACAAGGCTCTGCAACGCCGGGTGTGTATGCGATGGAAAGATCATTTTTGTCTTCAACCGGACAACGGCTGATTACTTCAATTTTTCCTTTCCAATCCGCATGTGCTTTCAGTGCTTCTTCTTTGATAGACAATTTTATTACCCCCAAATTTATTCAAGACCATCAGTGAATTGCCTTACGGATCAAACACTTGCTTCCGTTTCGGTAACAGACTTGATAAAGCCTTTTAATGCATCCGCAGATTGATGCAATGCTTCCATTTCCGCATCGGAAATTTTGAGATCAAACAGTTCAAACACGCCGTTAGAACAAATCACTGTGGGTGTGCTCAAGGCAACGCCCTCAATTCCATACTTGCCTTCCATCACGCTGCTGACTGTTCTGACAGAATGCTTATTCTTTAAAACAACACCGGCAATATCCGTTACAGAAGCCGCAATTGCATAATAGGTAGCTCCTTTATTTTTAATGACCTCAGCACCGGAATCCTTCACCTCTTGCTGAATGGCCTGCATGTCCTCGTCGGAAAATGATATGCCCTTGGCATGGTAATATTCCGTGAACGGTCTGCCCGCAATGTTGGTGCAGCTCCACAAAGGAAACTGGGTGTCCCCGTGTTCACCGGCGATGTAGCCATGGATGTTTTTCACATCGATATCAAGCTTTTGGCTTAAGGCAAAACGAAATCTGGAGCTGTCCAGGGTTGTACCCGTCCCAAAAACTCTGCCGTTGGGCAGCCCGGACCATTTTTGAATGAAATATGTAAGAATATCAACAGGGTTTGATACAACCAGGATAACACCTCTGTTGTAATACTGCATGATATTTTCGGTAATGCTCTTCGCAATTCGTAAATTGTTTTTTGCCAAATCAACTCTTGTTTCCCCGGGCTTTCTGGCAAGACCCGCTGTAATGATGATCAGATCAGAATCGGTAATGTTTGAGTAATCTCCTGCCGAGATTTTCATCTGACCCCAGATTGGAAGGCCTTGGCTGATATCAAGTGCTTCTCCCTTTGCTTTTTCTTTGTTCACATCAATGATAACCAGCTCAGTGGCTATTTGCTTGATTGCCATAGCAAACGCTATAGACGAACCAACATAGCCAGCGCCAATAATGCAAACCTTTGTTTTACTATGGCCCATTTTCTATCCCTTTTTCTATAATTTACTAAGCAAATTTATATTTATCAAACAAATCCGCCCAGTGTATATTATACATACTTTTTTGTCAATTACAAGGGCTTTTGGTAAAAATTTTGTGAAAAATATAACAATCTGTGCATATGCATAGAACCGATAGGTCCCAAAGCCGAAATTCAGAAAAAACAAGAAGCGGCCTTTATATCGGCCGCTTCATTGCAAGCTGTCTCTAATTCTTATACAAATCCAAATTGATTCTGCCATCGGTGATTTCCACGATACGGTCAGCCTTTTCCGCAATACGCCGGTCATGGGTAATGATGACAAAGGTTGTCCCCATTTTTCCATTGATATCCCTTAACAGCTCATAAATATTCTCTGTGGAAGCCGAGTCCAAATTACCTGTCGGTTCATCCGCGAGAATAATTGGCGGATTGTTCAGCAGCGCCCTTGCAATGGCTGTTCTTTGTTGTTGACCGCCGGACATTTCGGTAGCCTTGTTATCCATCACCTTTTCAAGACCCACCAGCTTCATATATTCCCTTGCTCTTTCCCGAACCTCTTTTGAGACACTGCCTGCTTCAATACGGTGAGGCATCAAAACATTTTCCAGTGCCGTAAATTCAGGAAGCAGATAATGAAACTGGAATACAAAGCCAATGCTTTGGTTTCGCAGCGAAGCCAGCTTATTGGCATTGAGCTTTGTTGTAGACACACCATTGATCAGAACTTCCCCAGTGGTAGGGGTGTCAAGGGTGCCCATGATATTCAGTAAGGTGCTCTTTCCGCTTCCAGACTGCCCGATGATGGAGCTAAAGGATCCCTTACCAAAGGAAATCGATATATCATATAAAACCTGTGTTTTCACAGCTGAACCGTATATTTTATTTATACCGCGTAGCTCAATAACATTTTCCATACCGTCACCCCTAATTATTCCGTATGATATCGATTGGATTGAGACGAGCCGACCTTCTGGCAGGGATCAAGGAAGCGGCCAGACACGCCAGCACAGCAATAATGCCGGACAACAAAATGAAATTTTGATCAATAAACAATGCTACAACGGGTGTCCCGTCTGCTCTCACAGCAAAATTCACAAAGGCCGCCGACAGACC
>MKRK01000036.1:0-4911 GCA_001896915.1 Clostridiales bacterium 43-6 | reverse complement strand
GACCCCCGCCAAAGCACCGAATACTCCCAAAATCAGTCCCTGCATCAAAAAGATCAGGCTGGCCTTGCTGTTGCGAATGCCCATGGCTTTCAGGATACCGATCTGACGGGATTTCTGCATGACAGTGATCGCCAACGTGCTGGAAATCCCCAGCACAACCGAGACCATGACACAAATCTGTATCATCAAGCTGGAGATGCTTTGTCCCTGCAAGCCGCTTAACAGCTGTACGTTTTGTGCTTTCCAGTTATCAACCCGATACCCCGTTCCCAGCTTTGAAGAAATATTGGCAGCGGCTTCATCTGCGATGAACACCCGATCAATCCCGACCTGCATTTCAATGGCAGATACCGTGTCTCCGGTTTGAAACATTGCCTGGGCTGTTTCCAAAGATGCAATGCACCAGGTTTTATTGATTTGTGCAACCTTCAGGTCAAAAAATCCGCTGATGGTGCAAGAAACAGTTTCCTTTGTGGGCGTCACCAATTGAATGGTATCCCCTTCCCGGTATCCGAATTGTTCTGCGATGGCAGTGCCCAACAGCACTTCACCTTTTTGACGAGGAAGTCTTCCTGACTTTATATTTTCGGAGATACGATAAAGGGTGTCAGCTTTCGATAGATCGAACCCGCGCACCAAAACGGATTGTGTTTCATCCTGTCCGCCTATGATTGCGGGGTTGTCCAGCACAGGAGAAATATGTATGATTCGTATATCCGCTGCTTGTATCCTATTCATCAAATCCTTATAGTCCTTCATGCTTCCTGTCTCGGAATCGGAAGTAACCGTAATCTGTGATGAATTTCCCACAGTGGTTTCAACAAGGCTTTTTTGCAGTCCCTGTATGAGAGATCCGATGAAAATCTGCACAGAAACGCCAATACCGATACCCAATATAATTAATATCGTTTGTGTCAGATTGGAGCGCAAAAACCGGGCTGCTATTCCAAAGCTCAGCTTCATAAGCCCACACTCCCCTCTGTGATTTTCACAATATCCTCATAGCTTTCTGCCAAAAAATCAGCTCCGATTGCACCAAAAACATCTTGATTGCCTTTCATAGCGGCGCCGCCAATGACAATTTTAGAAGACGCAGGAAGTGTTTTTCTCAAATCGGCAATGATTTTTTGGGTTATAAATAAATTATAATAGTTGCTAACGCTGATCGCCAAAAAATCAGGCTTTAAGCTGCTGGATGCCTGATAGAAATCTTCATAGGGCGTATTGCTTCCCACAAAAACAGTATCATATCCACAAAGCAAAAAGAAGTCTGCCGCCATTCTGGCACCCAGATCATGATATTCCTCCGGCGGACAAATCACAATGGCTTTTCCCTTACTCTCTTTCCCTTGCAAGGACTTTATTATATAGGGGTAGCAGCATTCCACAATCGTGCGTACGATGGCGGTGTGAACATGCTCTTTCCAAACGCACATGCTTTTGTCCGTCAGCTTACACACCATTTGATTTAATACCGGTGTCAAGACTTGTTCATAAAGCTCAACAACAGTTAACTCGCCTTTTTCCAACAATGCCAAGGCATAGTCAACCGCTTCTTTTTTATTCTCGTTTTCCAGAAGCTTTTGAAATTGCATGAATAGGATTGTACAATCTTTCATTTTCATCGCCTCTTCCCCGTTATTTACTGTTTGCTCCTATTATAAACGAACAAGAAGCAAATATCTACAAAAAATTAATACGAAAATATATAAAAAGAGATGAACTGTTCCGTTCATCTCCATCGATGTTTTTTACCAAAGCAAATCCTTATTTCCCATAAAGCGATACAGCGCTTCAAAGAAAAAATAATCTCCATAAATGATAGGAACATTCACATTGCTGTCAGCGGGTCTGTGCACCGTTCCGCCGATAATCAGGGCTTCTTCATCCTCATCCCATGCTCCGTAATTCTCATACAGGGATTTCACAATGTTCTTCGCGGTAGTTATGTAAAAATCCTTTTCGCCGTCCGAAACCAGCTCCGCAATTTCCAGAAGACCGCAAGCCGCACAGGCGGCAGCTGAGGTATCTCTGGGCATGGGGTCTTCGACCGGTGCTCTGAAATCCCAGAAGGGAACAAAATCATCCTCCAGGTTTTTGATGAAAAATGCTGCGGTTTTTTTGGCGGCCTGCAAAAACTCTGCTTTGCCGGTATACCTTGCCGACAACGCCATACCGTAAATAGCCCAGGAGTTCCCTCTTGACCATGCGGAGGTCGGGCTATAGCCCTGCCCGCCCCTTTCCCCGATATGTTCTCCCGTCTCCGGATCAAAGCAGACAATATGGTTGGTAGAGCCGTCTTCTCTGATAAAGCGGTCCATTGCTGTCAATGCATGCGCAACGGCAATGTGTTTAAATCTCGGATCCTGTGTAATTTCCGATGCCCAATATAACAAAGGTAAATTCATCATGCAGTCAATAATTGCCCAGCCGGTCGGGATTTCTCCGCTGTGCTCCCAGGCTCTGATAAAGCGGCCGGCGATGTTAAATCGACCTGCCAGATGACTTGCAGCAATCATGGCGCGGCGACGGGATGTTTCGTTGCCGGTAGTTTTATAATTTGATATAGACGAGGGCATCCACAAAAATCCTACATCGTGATCAAGGCTATAAAAATCATGCAGCCTCTCATCCAGCTTTTTTTCACAGCTTTCCGCAATCCTTTTCAGGCTTTCGTCCTTGGTTTCATGATACACCAGCCACAATAAACCTGGCCAGAAACCATTGGTCCACCAATATGGATTTTCACTGTCATAGGTGCCATTTATGGATACGTGGGGAAAGCTGTCCCCGATCCGTTTGCTTGTTCTTGTTACCTTTTCAATTGACTTATCATATGCTTCCTTGATCCATTCTTCCATCTATTCCGAACAATCCTTTCTTTCCGGTTTATAATCCCATGTGTTGGGAGACATTTCTTTCTTTCTCAATCGTTGTTCTATAAAATTCTTTGTGATAGAATAAAATACCGAAAAAAATGGAACCGCAACGATAATACCAATCACACCAAAGAAACCGCCACCCACCAAAACAGCAAAAATTACCCAGAATGGAAGAAGCCCTGTTTTAATGCCCACAATACGGGGATCGATAAAATTACCGTCTATCTGCTGTAAAATTATAATAATCAACAAAGCCCAAATGGCCATATCCGGTTTTACCATCAAAACAAGCAATGTGCTTGCGGAAACGCCGACGATAGGACCAAAAAACGGCACAATATTAGACACACCGATCAATACGCTGATCAGAACTGCATAAGGCATATCCACCAATGTCATCACGATAAAACAGAGAATTCCGATTACCAGTGCATCTAAGAGCTTTCCGGCGATATATTTTCCAAAGGAGGTGTGGCTTTTACCAAAAATGCTCTCAATCCTTTTGAAATACCGTTCCGGCAAGAGTGCCAGACCGATTTTACGAAGCTGTGCACCAAACCGCTCTTTGCTATACAGCATATAAATCGAAATTACGATACCGACCAAAAAGGAGGATATCCCGGAGGTGAATTTCATGATGATTCCAACAGTCTGACTGAGAGTGGTAAAATCAAAGGCTTTAAAATAATCATCCAGAGCCTTTGCCCCGGCCTTGCCGATATCAGAGATGTTTGCATTCCCATAGGAGTACTGGATGATCAGTTTGTCCAATGACTCATAGTAGCTTTTCCAGTGGCTTAAAAATTCCTTTGTGCTGTCAAGCACTTGAGGAATAACAATCCATAATAAAAATACCAGCAGACCCAAAGAAAAAATATAAATCGATGCCACTGACAACACCTTGGACAACCGGGGCATCGGCTTTTTCTCAAAAATCCTGCCGAAAATCTTCACCCGGATAAATTGATATCCCGGGTTTAATAAATAAGCAATCACAAAGCCGATGATAAACGGCTCCAAAACCTTGACCAGCCTGCCTAGAAACCTCCAGAACACATGGAAGTTCACTACCGCAAACACAAATAAAACAGAAGCAGCTATGACAAGAAAAGCATAGACTGCAATTGTTGAGTATTTCCTGTTCCACCATATTTTCATAATGGACCCTCCGTTTCAAACTCAGCCGCCACCAGAGCAGCATGCCTTACTCAAGAAGCTAAGTCACTAGATTATACCACAGGGATTAACATATTACCATCAAAAGCTGATGAATTTTTTGTATTTATTGAGAATTTCCTCGGTTTGCCGGTGACATGCAAAAGTTTTTTCCTCAATTTGTGTAATCTTCATCAAGCCAAACACACTATTGGTTAAAAACACTTCTTGCGCATCATACAAATCTGCCAAAGAAAAATCTCCCTCTGAAACATCAAAATTCTTTATTACCCAAGCTCTGACTATACCGTTCAGCAGACCGCATTCAATGGCAGGGGTATATATTTTTTGATTCTTCACAAAAAACAAATTGGAATTCCCGGTCTCAGTGAGAAATCCTTTGCGATTCAAAAACAGCGATTCGTCATAGCCCATTTCAGCAGCCCGTTGCTTTTCCAACACTGCATCCACCCTGCTGATAGATTTTATGTAAACCGAAACACTATTTTCATCCCGCAGCATTTTGCTGACACACAAATGAAACCCTCTTTGATAAACCTCTTCGGTATATTGGTTTTTCCTCGTCATGAACAGGATGTTTTTTTCTGTCACAATAATCTTCAAAACAATATTCCGAAGCTTATTTTCCTCAATCAAAGAAAGAACCTGACCAGCTTCAACACCGTTGCGGATGCCCAAAAGACGGAGTGAATTTTCCAGCCGTACCAAATGCTCTGCAAGAAACAGCGGCCTGTTTCCGATCAGGATCGTCTCAAAGACACCCAGTCCGAACTGAAATCCGTCGTCCGGTATCAGCTGAGCTGTATCACCCTGCACACCGTTTATTATCACCATTCATATCACCCTCAGCATT
>MKRK01000035.1:5983-6542 GCA_001896915.1 Clostridiales bacterium 43-6 | reverse complement strand
TTCAGTGAAAAAGTAGTTAAAGATCAATACACTCAGTACAGAAGAAATAGCGCTGTATAAACGCCCTTTAGTTACAACCGCATTTAATTGAACTCCCAGAATGTATACTGTGATAATATTTGCCACGCTGAAATTATGATAATCAAACAGAAATCCTATTAGGGTGCAAAGCACTAAAATTGTAATTGCCTTAGACGTATCTGCAATAGATAACCTTGGTTTAGTTATCTTAAAAGAATGTTCTTTAATAGAAGGTTGCGTGTCCGGAATGATATATATGTCAATGGCAGGTGCCAGCTCTGTAAGCCTGTCGACAAAATTTGCTTTCAACCATCTTTTTGAGTGTGCCGAACGTCCCATCACAATTTTCGATACGCGGCTCACTTTGGCATACTCTGCAATCTGCCCAGAGATATCCTCTCCATACACTGTTGAAATTTGAGCCCCCAGCTGCTCCGCCAACCTTAAATTCTTTCTGAGTGCAGTCATGTTTTTGTCTTCCGGTTCTTTATTCCCCGGAGTTTCTACAAATAATGCCGTGAATGTGCCGTGAAAGGCC
>MKRK01000035.1:5452-5959 GCA_001896915.1 Clostridiales bacterium 43-6 | reverse complement strand
AGACAGACATACTAAAATATGCTCGTTTGTATAAGGATTGTTGTTTTTATCAGATTCCCCCTGAATTGCGATTCTGTTGACCTGATCTGCGGTTTTTCGCAGTGAAATTTCACGCAGAGCAATTAATTTTTCTCTGGTAAAAAAATTTTCCAAAGCCCTTTGAGCCTGATTTTCGCTGTATATTTTCCCTTTGTTCAGTCTTTCTATGAGATCATTTGGTTCGATATCAACCAACTCAATTTGATCTGCATTGTCAAATACACCATCCGGGATACGTTCCCGGACATAAATTCCGGTAATAGCCTCAACTATGTCATTTAAGCTTTCAATATGCTGCACATTGATGGTAGTATAAACGTCAATGCCCGCCTGAAGCAGCTCTTCAACATCCTGATATCTTTTTTTATGACGGCAGCCTGCAGCATTTGTATGCGCAAGTTCATCAACGAGAATAAGCTCAGGCTTTCTTTGGAGTGCCCTGTCCAGATCAAATTCTCTTAGTTGAAT
>MKRK01000035.1:3949-5423 GCA_001896915.1 Clostridiales bacterium 43-6 | reverse complement strand
CGGCTATCACATCAACACCGCTTGATTTAGCTTCATGTGCATCATTTAGCATGGCATATGTTTTACCAACACCTGCCGCATAACCAAAATATATTCTCAGCTTGCCGCGTTCTTGTCCTGCCGGCATATTGGAGAGCTGTTCCATCAGAGTAACAGAATCTGTTTGACAGATTGCCATAATACCACGCTCCTTTTTGATTAATTGTAACATTATAGCATTGCATGTATCAAAATAGTATTATAATTTTAATCACAGCATTAAGATTCCGTTAAGATATATAAAAAATTTGGAAATCGGCGGAATCTGATTTTATTTATCAAATCTTAATGCATTGGCAGAAATCTTCATGTGAAAAATATTGAATTTATGATTAATCCGCGTTATCCTTTCGCTAAGGATCTCATCGGTACAATTTTGATAGAGGAAGGGAGATAATAATATGTTTGGTATTAAAAAAAATACCTGTTATATAATCATAGCCGGCTGCGGAACTTTAGGAGCCGAGCTGGCAGGAAAATTTGCGGAAGAAAATGAAGTTACTATAATTGACAATAACATAAATGCTTTTGAAAAACTGCCCTACTGCTATAACGGATTTACCTTTAATGGTGATGTTAACAACGCAGGTGTTTTGGAGGAAGCTGGAATTCAAAATGCAAATGCTCTGATTGCGGTTACGGGAAATGATGTTCTCAATATTTTTTTGTCATTAATCTCAAAAAAAATTTATCATGTGGAGCGTGTATATGCCGGATTGACCGATCCGAGATTCAGAGACACATATTCTAAACTTGAAATAAAAACATTGCATTCTTCGGATTTGTGGCTGGAAGCATTCAGAAGGGAGATGTCATTATGAAGATTTTGATTGCCGGTAACGGCACACAATCACTCAATATAATTAATTCGCTTTTGGATAAAAAGCATCAGGTAACCATTTTAAATGAGGATTCAAATTATTGCCAACAGCTGGCAGACCAATACGAAGAGCTCGATGTGCTTATAGGAAACAGTGCAGATATATCGATATTGGAAAAAATAAGAACTCAAAAATTTGATATGGCAATAGCAATGTCATCTTTTGATTCAGAAAACTTCGTAATTTGCGAATTGTGTAAGAATATACTTCATATTCAGAACACTGTGGCAATTGTGAGCTGCCCTCACAATGCTGATATTTTTAAAAAATCAGGTGTTACCGGCACTATTGATTTAAATGATTTTATATTGTCCTGCATTGGAAGTAATATTACAAATATTGCCGCAAAAACAGCAAATGTTATACGCCGTCCGTAATTGAATCCCTTTTACTTCCAATCTGTCGCATTTGAAAAACATCAAAAATAGGCTGCGTTGTGTCATCATGAAATAGCAACCCTTTTGCATTTGAAATGCTGGAGCGTAGTTGCCCATTTTGATAATAATTGTACAATAGCAAAATAACAATTGACAGTGTAATTATGGACTGTTAAA
>MKRK01000035.1:2859-3879 GCA_001896915.1 Clostridiales bacterium 43-6 | reverse complement strand
AAAAAGAATTTCTTACCAACGGGTTTGAAAGGGCTTCATTGAAAGCAATATGTGAGGATGCAGGAGTTACCACAGGTGCGCTGTACAAAAGATTTAAAGGAAAGGAAGAGTTGTTCTGTGCTGTAGTGTCTGATACGGTTAAGGCGCTGAATGATTTTGTGGAAATGCGCAGCGCCGCTCAGGCGTGTGATCTGACTGATGAAGAGCTAATCAAGGCATGGGAAATGAATGAAAGTATGCTTTTATGGTTTAATTTCCTCTATCAGTACCACGACGGCTTTGTGCTTCTGACTTCAGGTTCGGCGGGAACCAGATACGCCAATTTCCAGCACGACTTTGCCGAAACAATGACAATTAAGACACATGAGTATTTTATGGAGGCAAAAAATCGAGGCCTGACTCACGCAGACATATCCATGGAGGAAATGCACATCCTGCTTACCGCCTTCTGGACTACTGTTTATGAGCCGTTTATTCACGGCTATACATGGGACCAGATTGAAGCACATTGTGATCTTATCTGCAGACTGTTCAACTGGAATAAGGTGCTGGGTTTTAAATCATCTGAATAGAATTCCCTTACGGGGATTTTTATTTAACCTTTGGTTAGCTTATGCTAACACAAAGGCATAAGCTCTTGTCAGAGAAATTTTATATTATTTCATAAAGGAGGGTTATATTTTGTTCAAAAAAGTATTGGAATACGCCGTGAGCGCCGGAAAACAACATACGCTGCCGTTGCGGCAATGCTGGTGGGAATGATCATGCAGGTGTCATTGCCCACAGGCTGACACCATCCGCCACGCCGACAAAATATTGGTTATAGCTGACGGAGGAATTGCAGAGCAAGGCCCCCATGAGGAGCTGATGCAGACAGGCGGTATATACAAGCACTTTGTAACCGCCAGGGAAAACAGCAGGGGATGGAGCCGAAGCAGGCTCAATAAATCCACAATAAACACAAAAGGAGCTTATCATGAATAATACAATCACAGAAAAAGAAAAACAAAAACAATTTAT
>MKRK01000035.1:1006-2817 GCA_001896915.1 Clostridiales bacterium 43-6 | reverse complement strand
GGCTTCAATGCCGTGCTGGACGCAGTTTTCGTCGGTCAGTTCGTCAATGACACCGCTCTCGCCGGAGTATCCCTCGCTTACCCTCTTTCACAGATCAGCACTGCCTTAGGCTCCCTCATCGGTGTGGGTGCCGGATCGGTGCTTAGCATGGCAATCGGTGCAAAAGACGTACACACACAGAATAATCTGATGGGTGTGGTGAACCGCTTATCTGTAATTTGCGCCATTCTCTACATGGCAGCTGTCTTTGCCTTCGCCGAACCTCTCATTGCAATGATGGGAGGAACGGGAGGCGCTCTTGCTTACGGTGTCAGATACTTCCGCATATGCACGGTAGGTGCTTTCTTCTGGATTTACGGGCTTGCGGGCAACATGATTATCCGTGCCGAGGGCAGGATGAAAACAGCTGCATGGATGATGGGTTCAGGCTTAATCGTCAACGCCGTATTCAACTATATCTTCATGGCGATTTTAGATATGGGCGTGGAGGGCGCAGCATGGGGAACAAACGTGGGTATGTTTGTTTACACACTGATAGGATGGCTTTATTTCGGACGTGGAAAGGCTACCTTCCAGGCAAAATTACTTTCGTTTAAGGGCGACAAAAAGATATCAACCTCTATTTTGCGCCTTGGAATGTCTTCGCTTATTATGTCTGTAATGAGCCTTGTTCAGGGGCTGGTGGTATTCAACGCACTGGCACGGTATGGGACCACAGCTGACATTGCCTTCTACGGAGTTGTTTACAGAATATTTCAGTTCCTGCTTACACCAATATTCGGCCTCATGCGCGCACTTCAGCCGGTTATAGGCATCAATTACGGTGCGAAGCAGTACGACAGAGTTATAAGCTCCTACAAGATTTTTGCCGTTGCAGCTCTGATGCTCACTCTTCCATTTTGGATAATCTCTCTTGCGGCTCCGGGCTCCATACTTGGTCTCATGCTGAAGGATCAAGCCTTCACAGGCAGGCAATTTGCATATTTCAGAGTATACATGGCAATCCTGCCGGCACTCTCCTTCATTTTCATGGCAATGACCCTGTTCCCGTCCGTTGACAAGGGCAAGCCTGCAATGATTATCGGCATGGCGCGCCAGTTTGTATTTTATATTCCCGCAATGCTGCTTCTGCCAAAGTTTATTGGTGTGGGCGGCGTATACTACGGCTCCTTTGCAATCGACGCTGTAATAGTCCTGTGGACAATGATAATGGTGAAAAAGGAATTTAACGGCCTGAGGGGAAAAAAAGATGTGAAGGCTTCTGTATAGCTTTCATTATTATGCAAATCACATGGGTTGACGTGCCAGGTTGGCTCGAAGTTAGACATTATGATTGTCGGGACTTTCTTAGCGTGGTATGGTATAATAATGATAAAATAATGGTAGCTTAATCATAAACTTGTAAAATGAAAGGGCTTACTCAATGAAATTAAATAAAGCTGACGTTGATAAAATCATTAAAAAACAAATCATTAAAATCGATGCGCTGGGAAACTCTAAAGGCGCAACATTAATAGTTTTTAAGGGTTAATCTTATTATGTCTGGAAAGACAAAGGCTCGGTGTATTTTCAAGGAAAATGGTTCTGGAACAAAAAGTATATGTTTGTTATTGCTGAATTAGCAACATAAGTTCCCGAACCATAAGCGATGTATCTCATGGCTTTGTTTGGTTCGCTGGAAAGATTGGAATGCAAGGCGTAATCTTTCCAGCAGAACGCATTTCTAAAACATATGCTCCGGCTATTACACTACATAAGATAGCATTTAACATTTTAAATCGAAAAGTAATATGAGTTCAAAATATATTGAC
>MKRK01000035.1:474-888 GCA_001896915.1 Clostridiales bacterium 43-6 | reverse complement strand
AAACATGCAGCAAGGAATTTACCTGACTGCCTTTGCTTCCTTCACTCTTAAGAGCTTCCTCAAGCAATGTATAAAAAATACTGGCTGAAATATTATTTTTATTTTTCAGATATTCCCTAATTTCATTATACTTATTATGTGATTTTTCTAAAACTGTGTATTTATATTTACTCCATTCTGCTTCCAATTGGCTTATCTTAAGATTAGGTACCGTACAATTCATGCATTTAATGCATGATAAATTTTTATCCTTAACCTCAAGCATTATATCTATATCTCTATTTATAATTTTATAAAAGTTCATAAACTCATTTATGACGATAAAATCTGAGTGAGAACCTGCTTTCTTCCCTTCTGCTTGTTGTGAATAATGAATTTTTTGTATCCCATCTTCCTTTTTCCAAGTATCTCTGC
>MKRK01000035.1:0-352 GCA_001896915.1 Clostridiales bacterium 43-6 | reverse complement strand
TATATTTTATCATCGTTTTCTATAATAAGTCTTTTCTTTACTTCTTCAGAAAGAAGCTTATAATTCTTAACAAACCTTTCTGTCGATAGCATTTTACTATCATATGCCCCTCCAATATGAATAACTATCTTATGTTCTTGATTTAATTCCATACTGTCAAGAATTCTTGTATGATAGATTAAATCATCTGCCGCTCTTTTTACTACTTCTTTTTTATTTGAATTCAAAACAGTATATTGTCCAGGGTGCATTGAAACACGCATGCCGGAATCCTTTATTTTTTTACCTATGTAACCTAATTCTTTTTGGAAAATTTCCCACCATTTAATATTGTTAACTTCAGAAGAACCGA
>MKRK01000034.1:16674-22900 GCA_001896915.1 Clostridiales bacterium 43-6 | reverse complement strand
GATGCCGCTGCCATTCGGTGGAATAGGGATTGAAGCTGAAGGACGATATGGTTTCGTATTCGTTGCTTCCGTCGTTTTTCAAGGCTTCGATCCGGATTCCGAAGCTTCTGCCGCTTGGATCGTTATTGATCTTTTCCAAGGGCAATGCCTCGCTTTGAAGCTTTGCCCATCCTCCGTAAGCATAGGTTTCTTCCGCTTTTCCGCCAATGTATACACGTTGCTTGATTTCGTTGATAACATTGTCCGTCGCTTTCATTTGGTAGCTGCTGTTGCTGAGTGCTTTGTGGGTTAATTCTGATGCGGTGTCTGTGTTGATTTCGTTTAAAATCTCAGGCAGAGCAGAAGACTGCCAGCCGCCGTCGGTGCCGAAACCGCTGTTAAAATCACCGTTTTCAATGTAGTTATATTCATAGTCTGCAAACCCCGGCGCGACTAAGATGTCGTCAATATAGGCGGTGCCTGCATTGACAAGGCTGAGGGTAAAATAAAGCTTGTAATCCGTTGTAGCAGTATTTTCATATAACACCGCCTGCAGCTTTGTCCATTCGCCATCTTGCTTCGCAATGTAGGACGGTTTGGAGTATATGGTTCCTCCGCTTTGCTTTTTGTAGGCAGTAAAGGACGCTTTGGTATTTCCTTCGGTCTTCACCCACATGGAAACCGTATATTTGTAAATCCCGTTTTGGGGGAGACTGTTGGTTTCCGGCAGACCCAAAGAGAAGGTCTGCCCTTCTGTTAAGGACACCTGATACGCCTTGCTGCCGCTGTGTGAATATTTTGTCTCTTCCGTATTTGCAATCACTGCACCTGTACCTGTTCCGGCTGCTGTATAATTGCTTGCATTGCCGTCTTCAAACCCGCCATTTTTCAGAAGGTTGACCGATGACGGCATTTTGTTTGTTTCTGCGTTCAGCTTGTTTCTGGTGCCGTTTTCCTTGCTGAAAATTCCAAAGCTCGTGTTTCCGTCACCGTCGGAGGCATAAATGAGATTGGCATAATCATCAAAGGTTTCTATCTCCTGATTGCCCTTGTTGTCTGTGATGATTGTCTTGTGGATGGAATAGTCAAAGTCCAGCGTGTTGCCGGTTGTTCCGTCCGAGCCAAACTCTGTCACCTTTGAGATGGTTGTAACATAGCAGTAATTGTAGTCATAGGAATACCCATGACCCGAAACATCCGTTGCGGATTTTAATAAGTGAGTGCTGTAATGATCCAGCTTATAGTCATAAGAAACCTTGCTGCCGTCGTTGTAGGTGACATCCTTCAGATAATAGCCGTCGTTTGTCAATTCGGTTCCCTGTGCATCTGTCAGGTGTGCAAAGTTATATTCCACCTTGCTGATGACCGTTGTCCCGGTGCCTACATAGTTGATTTCTTTGTATGTACCCTTTTCCTCATCATAGACAAAATTGTACTTTCTGCCTGCACCGTCCTTGATGTATTCCAGCTTTGGGTATCCGACGGTTGAACCGTCGAGTTGAATCAAGTCCTCGGCGTATTTGATTTCAATAAAATCATTGGTAATGGGGCTTTGGATCTGAACCATTCTGCCAAAGTGATTGTATGCATTTTCAACCACGCTGTCATATCCGTCATCAAAAACCATCGTTTCACCCGACAGATTTTTGATGGTGATTTGGGGATAATCCGTATTGTCCGCCCCTGCTGCCAGAGTTAAGACAAGACCTGCCCCTGCGTCGTCTTCCCAGACCCTATCCCCGTTTGCAAGCTCCTCTTTATAGAACAGTGTTCTTCGCACGCCGTTTTCATCAAAGAGCGTATAGTTTGATGTCGTGCTGGAATACAAACTATTGTATTTAAGGTATTTTTGATAATTAATCGTCCAGTTTGCTTCCCCGTTTCCACCGCCACTTTTATCATGGGGCAATAACAACTGGGTTTTAGAATAGGTCATTTTGATATTTACCGGCATTCTGTTTCCTGAAAACCCGATATCATCCCGAACCAAGGTGCCATAACCACTGATGTCATTGACATACATGGTTCCTGCTTTCCCGATATCCTGAGAATGATAATTGAAACGGCTGTCCAGCCCATGAAGATCGTAGTATTCAATTTGAAGTGTACATAAATAAGCTCCATAGCTTCCGGGATAAGAAAAACGATCAATCAAAGTGTTATACAACGTCGCTTGATTGGTTGTGTCAGAATCC
The DNA here is from genome assembly GCA_001896915.1 of Clostridiales bacterium 43-6. Lineage (GTDB taxonomy): Bacteria > Bacillota > Clostridia > Oscillospirales > Acutalibacteraceae > MKRK01. Next base: position 20,726 of record MKRK01000034.1, on the reverse strand, counting down.
AGCCGAATGGCAAATGCCAATCCACTCTTTGAATAAGAATCATTCATGATACTGGTTATGTCAAAGCTCATAAAATCCTTACCGTCAATCTGATCCGCACCGGGTTCATATTTCCATGTATCAATGGGTGTGGAACTGATATTATTCGATGCGGTAATGGTAGAATACGTCGCATTGTTTAACGTATTTAGACGATAAGCAGAGAAGACCGGCTCATTTCCGGGAATAATCCCAACTGTGGTAGGGTCATATAATGTGCCCATGTTATTATCAATGGAATAAGGAAGTCGTACCGACACTTTATTGATATTGGCTCCGACATTATCGGCACGAAGATAAGAACTGAATTCTAACAGCGCAATCCTCTCGTCTCCCTCAGCGGTTTTTCCTGCAAATCCGCCGTCATCGCCATTGTTGTTGTAATATTGAGCGGGTCCGTCATTGACAGAATCAACATAACCTCTTATCAGATTAATGTGTTCTTCCGTGGTACCTACCGTAGGATCCAATGTGACCGGGTAAACTCTTGCGCTGTCCGACAGCCATTGCTGCGACGGGGTATAGGTCAGCTTATAGATACCCTTTGACTGCAATGCCAAAGTAACCCCGATGTCATAGGAGGTCATGGATTTTTTCGCACTGTCAAACATAAAAGGCGCCGGCATAACAAACACAGGTTCCGTGCTGCCGTTCTCGGTAAATTCCACTGATTTGTCCGCCTTTAAAACAGCGGTTAGCCCGCCTGCGTTGATTTCATATTCATAGCTATTTTGCTTTTTGGGCGCTTTTTTGATAACAATGGATTCCTTGACACTGGTAGGCTCTACATTGTAAACAATGTCTGTGTAATCAATTACGTCCTTATATTCAATAGAAGAGGTTTTCTTTTCCAGTTGCAAGGCCTTGTCCTTTATATCCTGGTTTCCTTTTACTTTCGCCGTCAGCACGTTGTTCTTGATGGCTGAGCCCTTTTTGTTGACCTTTCCGAGAAGGCGGAAGGAAATCGTATGCTTTCCCTTGGACACAGAAACAGGATCGTTGCCGTCCATGGTCTGGGGCAGCATCACTTTATATTCATTTTTGGCATTCGTGATATAACTTTTTCCATCCGCTGCTTTGACCGCAGTTAAGGTATTGTCAATATCCTGCCATGTTCCTTCGTTGTCCTTATAGTGAATCGGCGCCCCTGTGGAAACGGCTACATTCATGCCGTCTTCCCGATAAAACACCTTGGTGTATGCATTTCTCTTGTCTGTTTTCTCCCCGATAATTTGCGGCTCTTTGATTTCTTCTGTCGCTATGACAGCTTTCGCATTCTTGACAAACAATCCATCCGGACCATCTGCCAAAGCAATCAATGACCCGGATGGGATTGTGGAGAAAACCAACGCAAAACATAACATCATTGCAATGATTCTCATTTTTCTTTTCTTTTTCATTGTTTCATCCCCCAATATTTCTGTGATAGTATCACCCATATATCATATCACGAAACAAACGTTCTTGTCAATTTGTGTTATTTTACAAAGTTTTACGTATATTTTTGTCATAATTTATATAAATCGTTTTGTTTGGTCAAACAGCCATAAACCGTAACAAAAAAGGTTAAGGAATTATACCGATTCCTTAACCTTTTTATTATATTAATATGAAATAACCACACAGGACCATTTTCGGATCTTTGTCGGAGGTTTGAACTTTTCTGAATCATGACGATCCGGTAAAGTTGCTGCATGATAATGCGGGAAACAGATAGTGTAAAACAGTACAACCGTCATTCCGAAAGATAAACAAACCAAGTACATCACCAATCACAATGCCAACAACTTGACATTGCCGCAATCAATCCACTCGTTTATCTCCCCAGAAGAAGAGCGCCATTGTCCCGGGTCCGGTGTGGCTGCCAATGGTGGTACCGATGTTAAAAATCTGCACCTTCCCCTTTAAATTCACAAATTTCGTTTCAATCTGCCGGGCAACCTCTTTGGCATCTTCCAGACAAGCCGCTTGGGAGATAAAGCACTTGCCGTCATAGTCCGGACCCTTTTGGGCATGGGCTTCCATTTTCTTTACAATCTCCTGGATTACCGCCTTTTTTCCTCTGATTTTATGACGGGGAATCAAATGCCCCGTATGGTTCATGTTGAGAAGCGGGCAAATATTCAGCAGTGTGCCGAACCATCCCGAGGCTTTGGAAATACGTCCGCCCTTGACATAGAAGGTCAGGTCGGTGGAGAAAAACCAGTGGTGCATCGTAAGCTTGTTTTCGTTGACCCAAGTGTGCAATTCATCAATCCCCATCCCGCCGTCACGCAAATCTGCCAGCTTGTCAACCAGGAGACCGTAGCCTGAGGAGGCAGCCAGAGAATCCACAATATATATCTTCCGATCCGGGTATTTTTCTGCCAAGTCGTCTCTGGCAATACAAGCGGAATTATAAGTGCCGGATAAGCCGCTGGAAAGGCTCACATGAAGGATATCCAGTCCTTTCTCCAAAAAGCCTGTGAAATAATCAACAAACTCGTCCACATTGACCTGTGAGGTCTTGGTTTCCGCACCCGCGGCCATGGCTTTATAAAATTCATCAAAGGACATGGATTTCCCCAAATCGTCTGAATATTGAACACCGTCTAAAAAATAATGAAAGCAGATATAATGAATATCCCTCTCGGTAAAATGCTCGTCCGATACATCCGCAGTGGAACAACAGCTTAAAATATAGTTACTCATATTTCGTTGGCCTCATCTTTTTATAAATTTAAAATGTATTACATACATTTTACCGTTAAATTTTATCACAAATCAACAGAAAAAGAAATCAAATCCTGAAATTTTTGATTATACAATGGAAATGAACAACTGTAGAGCCAAAAAACGCCACTCTACAATTTGTAGAGTGGCTGAAAAACTGCGTTTTATACATAAAAACAGCTATTTTGTCTTTCTTTTAATCTTAAAGCTAAGGGAAAGGATGATTTCAGAAGGAATGCCCAGCACAAAAATCAACCACCAGTTATAATGAAGGAAGGTAACATAGATAGCGGCAATGACGCTCCAAAGCAAAGCAGAAAGGATATAAAAGTTCCGCTTTCGTTTCCCCCAAACGGAGTTTAATACAAGCAGTACAATCAGTGAAATCGGGAGGGTATACACAAACACCAACCATTCCACATAGCCAACAGCCCACAGGACCGTAAACGCCAGCATGGCGAGTCCCCAAACCCCCACAAACGACATTTTGGTAATGACCCTGCCGTTATGGTGGATCAACTCCATGGGAGGTGCATCCCTGTCCTCATGGTCGTTCAACAGATAATCCACTGTAACACCGAACAGCTCGCTCATTCGTTTTAGTATGTATGCATCGGGTATGGACTCTGCCCGTTCCCATTTTGATACAGCCTTATCGGAATAATTCAGCTGTTGTCCCAGCTCATACTGGGTCATTTTATTTTGTGTCCGCAAGTAAATTATATTCTCAGATACCGTTTTTTTTAGGTTCTCCATCAAAAGCCCCTTTTCTCCAAAACACGATAGACTTGATTGTTGATTCATTATATCAACTCACAGCCTACAAATCAACGAAAAAATCCAAAAGGGTTTTCTTGCGTTTCTGAGAGAAGGATTGATTTCTTCCGACACAAACAAAGCGACCGACATGCCTCATGGAAGGTTTATAATATAACAGCTCATCCACTGCCGTTCTATGTCATCAGGCTCCTTCATATAGCCCTTTTCTACAGCCTGATTGAGTGCTGCCGGAATGATCATGGAGGACATAATTGTGTGATAGGTATTTTTGAAGTGGCTGTTTTTCAATACCCCTTCGGGAATACTTTTCTCAGCCATCGCTGCCACTTTTTCAAAAACGCTCTGAACCACCCGGTTGCTGTTATCCCTCAATTCGTTCAAGATTTCATTGATATCTGCCATTTGTTCCTTTGTAAAGGTTGGAATAACACGGATGAATCCGTTTCCCTCTTTCTGATAAATATTCGCCTCAAGAGCAGAAGCCATCAGCTCTTTTTGGGGTTCCGGAAGGTCTTCCGTGC
>MKRK01000034.1:0-16651 GCA_001896915.1 Clostridiales bacterium 43-6 | reverse complement strand
ACCATGTTTCTTTTTTTGAGATAATATCATCATGATTGATTCTAGCCTTGCTCCATCTTGTATCCACCATAAAAAATGTATATTGATCATTCCATTCCATCATCGGTCCGCTCAGTGTCAGGTTATATTCCTCCTCCCGCCTTCCACTTTTTCTGATGATCTGCTCTGCCACCTGATCATCCACACTTGTTCCCAACGCATACCACCGTCCACCGTTTTCTCTGACAGGGATGGCCATATCATCAAATGTGTTTTCCTGAAGGGAACGAAAAAATTCCGTTGCGGTTTGAATGACAAAAATCCACATGAGCTGATTGTCCGAGCAGGCAGCTTTCCAAAAATCAATTTTTTTGATTCTTTCCAGACGTTCTCTGACGCCTTTCACCAGAATTTCACAAAACCGTTCAGCTTCACCAATCACAATTTCGGCAATGGCGAACACATCCTCTGTCAATGCGATGGGAAAATCGGTCATATACTTTTTACCCCGTTTACACAAAAGCTCACTTTTGACCAGTCTTTCTGTCTCATCCTCTATATACGGCGCAGAAACACCCAGCTCTTCGCAGAGTTCCTCCATCGTCAAGGGCTTCTTATATGCCGCCAGCAGTATATTTTGTGGCAATGCTCTTGTTACATAACAAAGGGGTTCCCCGGCGGTACCAATATTCCCATAGATGCCGATGGTAAGCTTTTGCGGTTTATAGCTTTTTTCACCAAAGGTTCTCATTCGGTCCATTCCTTTCATCAGTTCGGTTCTAGCACCCGACAGGTGCCATTTTACTGTGCCGGAGGGCAGCCCAAGCATGCTAGCAATCTCGCCCACAGTATATTCATTGATATAATGCAGTATGGTAATTTCCCGCCTTGCCTTTGTTAAAAAAGCCAGCTCCCGTCTCAATGTATTGATATCACTTGCCAGCTCCAAATCATCTTCTGTATTCACTTTGCAGTCTTGTATGGTTTCAGGAATACCGAAAACAACCTTTCGGTACGCATCTCTTCTGTACTTGTCAATCAGTGTATTGCCTGCCACTCTCCAAATCCATGCATTCAGATGCTGAGGAATTTGCTTTTTTGAAAACGCAGTCAAAATCTTCACAAAAATATCTTGTGTCAGGTCTTCCGCATCCTGCAGACTTGCCGTATGACCGGCGGCATAACGGAATATTTTGGGCATGTATTCCTGTAACAACTCCTCTTTTTCTTGCATAGACACCCTCCTTTCCAAACGTCAATTACCATCGGCTGAAAGGTGAAGGTTTTTGACTTTATGAAGCTTCACCAATAAAAACGGACCGGTTCCCAAACGGTTGGTATACAACGAGAAAAAAGCTGCATCATTTTCATGACACAGCCTTTTTTATATTTTACAATTACAATACTTCCACAATCTTTTTTGTGTCTCTGGCAATAACCAGCTCTTCGTTGGTGGCAATCACGAAAACCTTGACCAAAGAATCGGGGGTTGATATTTCGCCTTGCTTGCCCCGTGACATGGCTTTGTTTACTTCCTTGTCAACACTAACGCCGGCATAGCTGAAATAATCGCAAACATCGGCACGCAGATCCACTACATTTTCACCGATACCACCGGTGAAAACAATTGCATCCACACCGCCCAGAACGGCGATATACTGCCCGATATACTTTCTGATCTGGTATCTTTGCATTTTGATTGCCAACGCAGCGCGTTCGTTGCCCTCCGCTTCGGCAGCAGATATATCTCTGTTGTCGCTGGACACACCAGAAATACCCAACATACCTGACTTTTTATTGAATAAATCCGACAGCTCCTTGGCGCTCAGATTTTCTTTTTCCATAATAAACGTCACCACTGAGGGGTCAAGGGTGCCGGTTCTGGTCCCCATCATAAAACCGTCCAGCGGGGTGAAGCCCATGGAGGTATCGATGCATTTTCCGTCCTTGATAGCGGTGATGGAAGAACCGTTGCCCAAATGGCAGGTGATGATTTTTGTGCCTTCGGGCTGTTTGCCCAACAGTTCAATACACTGCGCACTGACAAACCGGTGAGAGGTGCCGTGAAACCCGTAACGGCGGATTTTATATTTTTCATAATATTCGTATGGAAGGGCAAATAAATAGGCCTCCTGCGGCATTGTCTGATGGAACGAGGTGTCGAATACAACGACCTGGGGAACCTCTGTGCCAAGACAGTCAATACATGCACGGATGCCTTCAACATGAGCGGGATTATGGAGCGGTGCCAAATCAGATAAGCCTTCGATGTCGTCAATAACACGATCGTTAACCAATACGGATTCTGAGAAAATAGAACCCCCTTGAACGATACGGTGACCCACAGCGGCAACCTCACTCATGGAGTCAATTACCTTTGCGTCACCCGTAGTCAGCACCATTTCTACACATTTAAATGCATCTGTATGTGTCGGCATGTCAATATCGGCTTCATACTCTCTGCCGTCAGCAGTTTTATGACCGATTTTTCCGCCGATCCCAATTCTTTCACAATTTCCTTTTGCAATGACACTTTCATCTCTCATATCAATCAATTGATATTTTAAAGAAGAACTTCCCGCATTGATAACCAAAATAATCACAACTATTACTTCCTTCCGAATTATCTAACAAAATGTAATTATAAAGCATAAATGCGAAAAAATCAATTCATTTAGACGAAAAAAAACATCAATATCAGCCAATATATTTGGTTATTTCTCTGATATCGGTCAAAACAGGCACCCCTTGCTGCTGCAGGCGCTCCTTGCTTTGGTGTCCGTTGGCAATCAAGACACAATCTGCACCGATTTCACTTGCCATCTCGCTGTCATGGATGAGGTCGCCCACCACCAATAATTTTGATGTGTCAATCTTGTTTTTTTCCACCCAATTGATAGCGGCTTGTGTTTTTGTGTCAGATTTGTAATCGTTTCTTCCGATGATTTCATCAAAAAAACCGCTGACACCAAGATTCTTTGTGAGTGTTCTGATGATGCCCTCTTCAAAAGAGGATAGAATGATTTGCTTTATGCCTCTATTCTGCAGTGCGCTTAATACCTCCACAGCTCCGTCCATCAAGCCCATCTCCGGTGTTCTTTCTTCATAGGATTTGATAAATTCCAGCGAAAGCTCGTCAAAGGAGTCACGCTCCAAATCAAAAAGCTTGGCGTAATAATTGACCAGTGGCATTTCGATGATGTCCAGATAATCTTCCTTTGCAATGGGCAAAACGCCCCGGTTTTGGAGCATTTCGTTGTTAATCTGGACAGAGGTGCCCACATCGTCCAGTAATGTTCCGTTCCAGTCCCATATAATATGTGTATATTGTTTCATGTATATGACCATCCCTTCGCCAGTGGCTGATAATTCTTTGATAACCTTTCCCTTGGGAATCAATCGTTATGATAATATATTATAATATGCTGCTGTCGCAGAATAGTACTAGTATACCATTTTTTAGCATTCCTGACAACTAAAACACCCTATGAAAAACTGCATCCCGATGATAAGCATGCTTCTCTCATGCTTAATCCCGGGATGCAGCGGTTGAACCAAATCATTATATTTGTTTTTTCACCCGGTCAAGAGCGCCTTTTTCCAGCCTGCTGACCTGTGCCTGACTGATGCCGATTTCATTGGCAACCTCCATTTGGGTTCTGCCCACAATAAAGCGTAAGCTCAGAATCTTTTTTTCCCGTTCTGAAAGCTTGACAATTGCCTGCTTCAGGACAATTTCATCCACCCAGTTGTTATCGTCATTCTTGTCGCCGATTTGATCCATCACATAAATCGTGTCGCCCCCGTCGGAATAAACCGGTTCATAGAGCGAAATAGGCTCAACAATGCTTTCCAGCGCCATGACCACATCCGTTCGCTTCATATCCAGCTCCTTGGCTATTTCCTCCACCGACGGCTCCTTTTGATTGGCCGACATGAGCCTTTCTTTTGCCTGCATCGCCTTGTATGCGGTATCTCTCAAAGAACGGCTGACCCGAACGGAATTGTTGTCTCTTAAATACCGCCGGATTTCTCCGATGATCATGGGAACGGCATACGTGGAAAATCGGACATTGTGATCGGTATCAAAATTGTCAATGGCCTTAATCAGGCCGATACAGCCCACCTGAAAAAGGTCATCCAGATTTTCTCCTCTGCCGGTAAATTTTTTAATCACGCTCAGCACAAGCTTCAGATTTCCGGATATCAGCTCGTCCCTTGCTTTCATATCCCCCTCTTTCATTTTCTTGAGCAGCTCTATTTTTTTTGACTCCTTCAGAACAACCAGTTTAGACGTGTTTACTCCGCATATTTCAACCTTGTTGTTGTACAAAATTCACACCCGCCAATACTTTTATTTCATTAAAAGTATTGCCTGTGGACGAATGGTTTACTCATATCTGAAAATTATTGCACTGCCAAATTTTATCAATCCACTTTTTTGTTGACTATTGTCATCAATAGTGTTAAATTAACTAAAGCCACTGTCAAAACCCGCCGCAAAAAGGGAGAACCGATCCATGAATTTTATCAGAAAATTGAGAGAATATCCACTGCCGGCCGTACTTTCCGCCAACTTTCTTGTATACTGCTCGCTGGCGTTTTACTATGTTTTTGTTCCGATTTACATCAGAAAATTCCATTCCTTTTCCCAAGTGGGATTCCTTCTCTCCATCGGTCCGTTCATTGCGATATTCGCCCCGCTTTTTTGGGGGAAAATAGCGGATAAAGCAAAATCCAAGAATACTGTTCTGATCGTTCTGCTCACAGGCTGCGGCGTTGCCTTTTTTGGTGTTTCCTTCAATACACTGTTCCATTTCCCCTCAGGGTTTCCCGTTGACTTTTCGTTTTTCTGGCTTGTTTTGATGTTGAGTGCAATCATGTTTTTCTCCTCCCCGTTTTCCAGCTTGCTTGATGTAATCACGCTGGACTATGCCGTGAAAACCGAGTCGAAATACGGAACCCTACGGTTGCTGGGTACCATCGGATATGGGATATTATGCTTTGTTATCGGTATGGTAGCCGACAAAAGCGAGTATGGAAATTTTTATTTGTATCTTGTGGTTACCCTTTTGGCTGTCATTTCTGTTTCTCTGATGCCTGCCAGCAAGGGATATGCCAGAGGTATGAAAAAGGTCTCTCTGAAGCCTCTGTTTCATGACAAGACGCTTCTTCTGCTTCTGCTGTTCCTGATCGCCGGTCAGTTTATCTTTGGATTTTATCAGAACTTCTACACCATTTATATGAGCGAGGAGCTGAAATTCCCCGGCTGGTCCTGGGGGCTGGTTGCATCCCTGCAGCCACTGGGCGAGGTTCCTTTCTTCTTACTGTTTCATAAGGTCTATAAAAAATTCAGCCTGCAAACCGTTATGCTGGCGGGGCTTGCGGCCGGTATTGTCCGTTACGCCGCCCTGGGCATGGCCGTCTCTATCCCGCTGGTCATTCTCATCAATATTGTAACCGGTCTTCTGCAGACGATTTTACTATACTCCGTCGTTCTGTATTTAAACGATACCATCGCCCCGGAGATGAAAGCCACAGGGCAAACCTTTATTTATTCTTTTGGTGTGTTCACCCCCAAAATTCTATCCGGCTTTTTGGGCGGCGTGCTGTCCCAATCCATGGGCATCAAAAACACTCTGTTCTTTTGTTCCGGCATTTCCGTGTTGTTCACGATCCTGATTCTTATTTTTCCTATAAAATACAAACTGAAAAAATAAAGGGCTGCGTGAGCAGCCCTTTATTTTTTCACCCCAGCGGTGAAAACTAAGCATTCTGACATTGCATATGCTGTGTCCGTCTCCCCATCCTGTGGAAATCTTCCTATTGCTAATGAACGAATGCTTCCACCACTGCTTTCCGTTACTCAGACTTGTTTTGAAGAAGCAGCAAAAACTTTTCATATGCTCCTGTCCAATCTTCCCCGGCAGGAACATATTCTTTCCGTTCAAATGAGTTCGAGATGATTCTTCTTGCCTCTTTCAAATCCGCAACAACACCCAGGGAAACAGACTGAACTGCCGCATTGCCGAGAATAGTGGCTTCCACCGGTCCTGCCGTTACTCTTATCTTACAGGAATCCGCCGTAAAACGGCAAAGCAGGGCGTCTTGTGAACCGCCTCCTATGATGTGCAGTGTTTGATAGACCTTGCCCGTCACATTCTCTATGAGCCCCAGCGCATATTTATATTTTAAAGCAAGGCTTTCGTAAATACAGCGCACGATTTCTCCACGTGTATCGGGAACCGTCTGATTTGTGTTACGGCAATAAGTCCTGATCCGTTCCGGCATGTCACCGGGCTGTTCAAACAGAGGGTCATCCGGATCGACGAAGCTCTGAAACCCTTTTGCTGCAAACGCCTCTGCTTCCAGCTGTGCAAAGGTAATTTCCATGCCTTCTCGCTTCCACTGCCTTCGGGACTCCTGAATCAGCCACAGTCCCATAATATTTTTCAGCAGCAGGTTCTTTCCTTCATATCCTGCTGAATTCGTCATATTCAGCTGATAAGTCGTTTCATTGATTACGGGTTGGTCGGTTTGAGTTCCGAACAATGACCATGTGCCGCAGCTGAGATACACAAAGTCCTCTTCCTGTGTCGGAACGGCAACCACAGCCGCCGCTGTATCATGGGAAGCGGTTGCAATAACCGGAACCGCACAGATCTGCAATTCCTTACAAATCTCCTCCGACAGCATGCCGTAAGCTTCCCCGCAGGTTATGGTTGGCGGCAGCAGTTCTGAGGGTATGCCCAGTTTTTCTTTGATTTGTATTGACCAATCCCTTGTGGATGCGTCTATCATTTGAGAAGTGGATGCGGAGGTGAATTCCGCTCTTTTTTCACCGGTCAGCAAAAAGCTAAGCAGGCTGGGCATCATCAAAAGCCGCTCCGCTTTTTTCATAATCTCCGAAGACCGGTGGATCAAACTGAACAGCTGATAAATGGTATTGATTCGCATAAACTGTATTCCGGTTATTTGATAAAGCTCCTTTTTGGGAATGATTTTAAAAACCTCGTCCATCATCCCTATGGTGCGTTCATCCCGATAATGAGCAGGGTTAGCAAGCAACGTTCCATTTTCGTCAAGCAACCCAAAATCAACACCCCAGGTATCAATGGCGATACTTTCAAAGCTGCCGACCGCCTTTGCTTTTATGATACTTTGTTTCAGCTCAAAAAAAAGTTGCTCCATCGGCCAGCAAAGGGTATTTTCACAATAAATTGGTTCGTAAGAAAACCGATGCACTTGCCTCATCTCAAATGATTGCCCGTCACAATGAACGAGCATAGCTCTGCCGCCGGAGGCGCCATAATCAACAGCCAATACATCACATTGCATCACAATCCCTCATTTCATGTTTGGCTTGTGTATTTTTTATAACCGGGATGTTTGCCCGGCACATTGAATTTTTCACGCAGCTGTAAGCAGTCTGCAATTTGCTTGTCAGACAGCTCTATTTCTCCGCCCAATTGTCTTGCGGTCAAGGTGATTTTCGCAAAATGTTCCAGCGTTTCCATTCTGTAATAGGCGGTCATCAAATCCACACCTACGGTCAGTGCCCCGTGGTTTTCTAAAAGCATCGTATCGTGAAGCGGCAGATGTTCTGCTACTGCGTCCGGGATTTCATTGGTGGAAGGGGTTCCGTATTTCGCAATGGGCACTGAGCCTAAAAAAATAATGGCTTCCGGCATGGTGTAGCTGTCAAGGGGAATATGGGCAATGGCAAAGCCTGTTGCCACCGGCGGGTGTGCATGTATTACCGCCCGGATATCCTCCCGTTCCCGATAGCAGCGGATGTGCATGGGAAGCTCCGACGACGGTTTGTACTTTGTGACATCATCCAGGACCTTGCCTTCGCTGTTTACCGCAATAATCATTTCCGGGGTCAAAAAGCTTTTGCTGACTCCGGTAGGTGTGGTCAAAAAAACGTCGGCATCTACCTTCACGGTGATGTTCCCGTCATTGGCCGCAACAAATCCAAGCTGCCACAGCCTGAGACCGACTTCGCAGATTTGCTTTTTTATTTCATAATATTCTTTCATTTTGTTCCCTCTTCCTCATAGTTTGTTGCTCATACTCTTTGGCGTCTTCAATCCAGCCGGTTCCCACCGGCACACCCTTCCTTGCACAATAATAGTCCCAAACCAAGGAAAACGGCATGGCTTTCCATTCCTCCGTCAGAGCAAGACTTGTGCTTCTGTCTCCCTTTGCTTCCAGCTCAATCAATCTTCCCACCGGGGTCAACAGCGCTTCCAGCAGTGCCTTTCTTGCATTTCTGGCACCAATCGCCAGTGCCATGACACGATTGATGGATGCATCAAAATAATCCAGTGCCATATGAACACGGTCCAGCACGTTTAACCGAACCAGCTCACCCATGATATTTCGGGTTTCCTCGTCAAAACTGACAACGTGGTCAGAATCCCAGCGAATGGGTCTCGACAGATGCAGAAGAAGCCCCGGAACAAACAAAAGCAGTGGGGAAATTTTTGAGGATACGGCTTCTGTGGGATGAAAATGCCCGGTATCCAGAGTCAGAAGTGCATTGTTGCGGCTAAGCACATACCCCATATAAAACTCATGGGAGCCCACAACATAGGCTTCACTGCCGATTCCGAACAGCTTGCTTTCCACACAATCCACCACGCTATCGTATTTGACAGCTAAAATTTCATCCAGACTTTCGGCAAGTCTTTTTCTCGGTGACAAGGTATCAACGGGAACTTCCTTGCTGCCGTCGGGGATCCAGATATTGTTCACTGTGGTTTTTCCTGTTTTCTCTGCCATATACGCCGCAATTTTTCTCACACGAACAGCATGCTCAATCCAGAACCGTCGAACGGTCTCATCCGACGAGCTGAGTGTTGAGTCCTTACTCAAAGGATGTGAGAAAAATGTGCCGTTGAAGTCCATTCCGATGCTTTGCTTATTGGCCCATTCAATCCATCGGTCAAAGTGCTGCGGTTCGATTTCGTTCCGGTCTGCTTTCTTATCGTCAAGATAAAAAGCATGCAGGTTCACCTTTTTCTCACCGGGTACATACGAAAACGCTTGGGCAAGGTCGCTTGCCAGTTCCTCAAAATTTCTTGCTTTGTATGGATAGTTTCCGGTGGCCTGAATGCCGCCGGTCAACCCACCGCTTTTGCTTTCAAACCCGGTACAGTCATCACCCTGCCAACAATGGATGGACAACGGCATTTGATCACAAATTTCAATCGCACGGTCAATATCGATCCCTATTTCCTGATAGATCTCTTTTGCCAGCTCATAACCCTTTTGAATATCCCACAAAAAAAATCCTCCCTTACTCTTTTGGTGGTTTCATTATATCAGTCATGATTACTTTTGTCTATATTCGGCGGTTAAATTGATATTTTTGCAGTTTTGTGCTATAATTCAATCAGTTATAATCATATTCAATCACATCAGGAGGAGAATCCATGCTGGTAGCAGAAAGACAACAAAAAATTATTCATTTGTTAAAGACCGAAAAAATGATGACTGTGGAGCAGCTATGTAAAAGACTCTATTCCAGCGGTGCAACGATCCGTCGGGATTTAACAAGCATGTCCAGAGCCGGACAGCTCAAACGCATTCACGGTGGCGCAGTATTGCTTGACGGTACCTCCACAGAATCGCCTTTTTTGGTGCGTGAAAATGAACAGTATGACGTGAAGCTGAGTCTGGCAAAGGCAGCTTGTGATTCCATCCAAAACGGCCAGACCATTTTTATGGATTCCAGCAGCACAGTATTGCAAATGGCAAAGTTTCTTCCTTCCATAGAAGGGTTGACCGTCATAACAAACGGAATAAAAACCGCAATGCAGCTGGCACCAAATTCAAATATACAAACCTACTGCGCCGGCGGAAAGATGAGAGAAAACTCTTTTTCTCTGACGGGTGTACCGACCTTTGAATTTTTCAATCACTACAACGCCGATATTGCTTTTTTGTCCTGTCGTGGTTTTGATTTTGAAAAAGGAGTGACTGAAGCCAATGAAGAAGAAGCACAGATCAAAAGAGTGTTGGTCAGCAGAGCAAAAAAAGTGGTTCTGCTGTGCGACAACACAAAAATCGGGCAAACCTATCTAAGCCGTGTGTGCGAAACAGCAGGAATTCATTTGCTGGTTACCAATGCCATCATCGAACAGACCAGGTCTCACCATTCTATCGGAATTCAGGTTGTCACAAAATAACTCACCTGTTTCCTAATATATTTCTTTCTGAAAAAGAGCGTATTCCGCACTGCCAAACTTAGCAGTGCGGAATACGCTCTGTGTATTTCCTACCGGCTTTTTATCAATTCATAGAAATAGCAGCGTTTCAATCATCCCCCATGGCCGGCATCAATGTCTTGTATCGCCATGTGCCTTTCTCATTCACTATCCCCATGTAGTTACCGCTGGTCACCCGATAAAGACCATCGCTCAAGTATTCTGCATGACCTTGTATTTGGTTCATCTCCTCCAGTTTACTGCCCATCAAATGGCTGACGCCGTTTTGATAAGCAATAAAACGGTCCGGATATGCTTTGACATCGACACATTCTACAGAACCTACCACTGCAAAATTACGATCCAGAATTTTAGTTCCTCCCTCGCCGCTTATGACATAAAAACCGTTTTCATAATGGATCTGACCCTCCAGGATACTGTAGATTATAATTTCCTTTCGGGTTCTGATGTTATAAATATACATTGTTCCATCATCAAAACGATATAAGAAGTCATCCGACTCTTCGTCATCGTCTGTAAAATTTCCGTTGTAAGGTTCCTCTGCGCTGTTCAAAATAACAACGTTGTCGGCATCATGATACCGGACATATTGGATGTCATCTTTGTATTCCGATCGTTTAAGGATACCGTTTCCCAAATACGACATGGATTCGCCCTGTTCTAAATAATAATCCTTCTTTTTGCCGTTGATTATTAACGTATAGACCGAGTTACGAACATAGGATTCATACGCATTTCCGCAATAATAATCGGAAACAGCGAAATCAAACAGCTTTTGCCCACTATAGTTATAAATCCAGCTGGTGGTTTCACCGGCACTTTTGGAATAATAATCTTTTCCTCCATAAATGTATTTGCCGGTTATCTTCTTCTTTGTATTATTTTTTGCATCATAGATGGAATAAGATTCCCCCTCATTTTCTGTGATTAGTATTTTATCGTCACTTCCAATTGTAATGCAGATTGCATATTCATTAATAACCCCTCCATATTTGAAGCCATATTTCTTCAAACCGTTCTCATTAAACACCACAATGTTATCCTTGCTTTGTGCGATTATATATTCACTTTCATTCTTTATCATAGTATCATACCAATCAGAAACAATACCTTTTCCAAATCGGTACAAGGCATATTTCCCGCTTTTTCTGTCTGACACAAAAATCAGGTCATTATATTGATACACTTGTTTATTCCAATTGGTATAAAAATAATAATCATTTTCATCTGCTTTCGTAAATCGATCTGTTAAAACTATCGTATTGTTGAGAACACCGTCCCCATCCATAGAACCATAATACTCCAACACATAGTATTTCGTATTGACAGGGTCTGATTTTGTGAGTGGTGAATTGCACCCCGACAGCATTACGGCGAATATCACAATGGTCATCATAATTTTCTTCATATATTTCTCCCTCCCTACAGCAACCCCTTTTGCTGTATTCCTGACGCAAAAAACATCCTAGTCGTCCTTTATATTCAGCGTTCGATACAGCCATTCTCCTTTTGAGTTGATCAGCCCGGTATAATTCCCCCGTGTGGTCTGATACATTCCTTGGGCGACATACTCCAATCGGCCTTTCTGCCGATACAGTTCCTTTCCCTTGTTGTCAAAAATCAAACCATATTCACCCCCATCGCTGATGTCCGTTCCCACATAACCATCTTTGGTAATGGTGATGTCATTCAATCTTGTCTCAAAGTCAACAACCATATTCCCGTCTCGGTCGTATAGCTTTGTTTTTCCATCATCCACCTGTAAAAAACCATTGTTCCATTTCCATTCACCGTAGGTATGTCTTACAATGATCTCCTTTTTTCTTTCTATGTCATACAGATACAGTCTGTCGTTATCCGTCAGGAATAGAAAAGGGGGTTCTCCCTCATTGGATAGAACTGTGTTATAGTGTGCATTTGCTGTACTTATCAGTTCTTTCCCGCTGCTGTCAAACGCATATTGCGTGTTGCCATCCGGTGATGTCAGGAAGAAAACTCCGTTACCCAAATAGTCCACCCTGGCATTTTGTAAAAGCGGCAGTTCCTTTTTCCCGTCCTTGTTGCAAAAGGTAAGCACGCCCTTTGCTACATAGAAGCTATAATCCTCCCCCTTTTCATACTGAGTCACATCAAAGTCAAAGAGCCTGTTCCCATTCACGTCATAAGGCACGACGATCGTATCATAAGGATGCTCCAGATAATACCCCTTCCCTGTATGAATTGGTTCTATGAATTCCTTTTGTGTATTGCTTTTTGTGTCAAAAAAATAGTTTTGGAGGTGCCTTTCCGATATTCATATAAGGCATAAATATTTTCAGACATCGAAACCAACGAAATTCCTTCCGCTTCTTCCCCCAAGCTGTAGGCAAGTGCCTCCAATTTTTTTGCCTGTTCATTGAAAACGACTATGCTTTTGGGTGTTCTTGCATAGTAAAATCCATCCCGATAGCCGATATACTCAAACCAGTCCGAAACGATACCCGAACCCATTTGGTAAAATGCATACTTGCCTGTTTTTATGCTGCTGACAGATACGATGTCTCCCTTTTGAAATACTCTTTGGTTTCGTAAGGGATAAAAAACAAAACCTTCGTTTGAATCGGTAAAATCACCGGACAGTATCATTTGTTTTGATCCGTCAAACAAGTTGCCTCCATAGACATCCAGTAAATAATAAGTTTGTGATGTATGTAATTGTGTTTCGACGTGAACCGACTTTCCATCACATCCGGTCAGAATCAGCATTCCTGCTATGACAATCAGCAACAGCATTTTCATATCAGTTTACACTCACATAACCCTGTTTGTTAATGAAGGCGGCGCCTTCCTGGCCAGTCAAAAACGCATAGAGCCGATAGGTTGGTGAATTCTTGGGAGTATTCTCACGAATGCAGACATAAAAATCATTGAGGTATGGATATGTTTTGTCTTGAATGGTTTTTTTCTCGGGTTTCACACCATCCACCGAAATGAATTTCAACCCAGGCTTTTCATACATTTCCGATGCGTAATAATACACCGAATACCCGATGGAATTTGCGCTGTTATCATATTCCATCAACGCATCGATCAAGCCACCCATGGCTGCCGGATAATAACCCTTTGGTGCATTCATCATGTTCACGTCTTTCATGACCAAGGAACGCATCAGTCCCTGACTGCCGGAATCTTCGGGGCGTTGAAAGGCTTCTATTTTTTTGTCCTGCCCGCCAACTGTTTTCCAGTTGGTTATTTTTCCGCTGTAAATATCCTTAATCTGCTCTGTGGATAGATGATTCACAGGATTGGCATTGTTGGTGATAAAAACCAACGCATCTCTGCCGATGGGCGTTTTTATGATTTTGATTTTTGATTGATTCAACTCGTCCTGTGCTACTTTGGGCGGCGCATATGCAATGATCAAATCCGGTGCATATTCACTTTCTTGAACGAGTGCCATATATGCATTGGAGGTTTTGGTGAATTCTGTTTTTGCTTCTGCCTCAGCCTTGTCACAGCCGGTTACGGCCTGCCTCAGTGCAATTGCCAAAGGGATATTTGCGGTGGATCCGTCGATTTTGGGATATTCCCCACTCGTTAGTTTCAGCGATGTTTCAACCTTCTTTGTGCCGCAGCCGACAGAAAAAACAATGAATAAAACCAACAATGCAATCCCAAGCCTTTTCATAGTCATCTCTCCTAATTTCATATTCATATACAGTTCCCCTATCATAAAACCCCATTGAGTTTGGGTTATTGACCATGCCACCCGACGATTCAACGTCTATATAATTTATTTGCTTTTGGACCTCCCTATGATACCATATTATAGAACCCAAAACCAATTGTCAACTTATGTTACTAAAGTGTAATCTATGATTACAAGAATGTAACCAACCCTTTCCTACCATCCTTATCAATTCCACCACAGAATATGACTGTTTGCAAACTCTCTGCTGATTTGCTCTGAAACCGTTTGTGAGTCCAGGTGCGTCTTTATTTTAGTTCTAGCCTTACTGCTATCTGCAATTGAAACGGTGGGGATATCATACTTCTCAACGCAAGACTCTGTAAATCACCAAAATTTTACTCTGGCAACGCTACCATGTTTTCACAAAGAAACGGATTGATATGGATTCCATGATTCCGTTTTCACTCCATTCCTGGAGCGGCATATAAAAATCCGATGTATTTCTACATCGGATTTTTATATGATCTTTATTTAGCTGTAACTGTTACCTTTTTGATAACATCGGCAGAACCGAAAGAATCAAATCCTCGGACAAAGGCTTTTATCTCAAAACTCATGCCTTTTCTTGGTGTCCACAAAACCCTATTGTGAGGTGAATATTGGCTGATTTCTATTCCACCTAAATTTTCATCGGACACGATAAATTTATAATACAAATCCTGTTTTTCCGGAGGAGTAATTACTCTGATTTCTACAGGCTTTCTCGCAGGCAGATCCCCGATAATTTCGTTGTCTGTTGTAGGATCAAAAAACTTCACTGCGATTTCATTCTCAGTCAGACTTGCCAGTTCTGATGTTTCAACTGTGAAATCTATGTTCTTGAACGCTTCATAAGATCCTGCATTGCTTCCCTTCACTCTTACCTGAATGGTATAATGACCTGCCATAGAAGGTTTCCAAGATAACTGATTGGCGCCTTCTTCACTGGACCAACCTTTGAACAGGTTAAAGCCATCAGCATCATATCTCCAGAAGGAATATTGAACCTCTTCGCCCGGTGCCAGATTATCGATATGAGCCGTTGCCGTAAAGTTCAGAGTGGTCCCCCTGGGAACATTTGTATAATCCGTGGCTCCGGTTATTGATGTATCGACAGTTACCGGTGTTCCGGGTCTTGCATAGGTAAACAAAGATACCTTACCGTCATCATAATCGCTGGCTAAATTACGCTTGGCAAAGGCTTCAACAAAGTAGATGCCATATTGCTTTTCTCCAAGTGTGATGGTTGTCGTATTTTCTTCAATATAACCGACTTTGTATTTCTTTTCCCTTGTATTTGCTTCTGACAGCATATATAAGAAACGCGTTCCGCTGACAGAGCCTTGATTCATGCTGATGACAACCTGATTGGGCAGTATTTCATCATGAACATCCAGCGTATCAATTTCGGGATAGCTTTCTGTTATACTCTTTTCATAAATATTCAACAGAATTATCTTTTTGGAAACGGAGTTTACTCCGCTTGCCTGTACACGTAATGTGTATCTACCCGGCAGAAGTGTTCTCAAGTCAATTTTATATTCACCGACCCCTACTTCCTCCGCACCAATTCCGTTCAAGGTGTAACCGACAGCGTTCACAGCATCAATTTTGATATTAAGCCATTGATCGCTGTTACTGAAAAACTCGGTTCCGTCTGTTACAATCCCGTTCACCAGAATCTTGTTGATAATCGTTACTCCGGCGTCTTGGGGCGTTACACTGTCAATGAACTGACCCTCGAATTTTTCGTCAGACCTTACTGCTCTGACCATAATTCTGTAATTGCCTTTTAAGTCAGCAGCATCTGTTGCGTCAAATGTTACTGTTGTTGACTTTGAAAATTCCTGTTTTCTGACCCAGTTATAAAGCTCGACATCCTTGTTGTCCATCAAATCATTGTTCACACGCTGGTAACTCCATATTTGATAGTACAAACAGGTTGAAGCATTATCAATGGCAACGGTCAATTCATTCTCATTGAGGCTTGTTGTGATCTGCTCCTGAGTCAACGCTTCATAAAAATCAATATTGGTGACATCGTAAACTGTGATGGATTCATTGCCCACATTGTCTTTTGCATAAATGGAATAAGGTCCATTTTCGCTGACCGCAAAGCTGCCTTCTGTGATTACACTGCCGCCGGATGTAAAATCAGCGATCGTCTTGGTACCTTTCAGCCACTTTTTCACAGCAACGCCGCTACCAGTATCATTGAATGCGGCAGTCACCGTAACGCTCGTAAGGGAAGGGGCTGATTGTGTGATATCAGAAATAACAGGTGCGACAGTATCGATGTGATTTACCTGATAAACCGCCACCGCTTCGTTTCCTGTACTGTCTTTGGCATAGATGGTATAGCTGCCGTTTTCCGTAACAGGGAAGCTGGAACCGATTATGTTTGTGCCTGCCGTAGCAAAATCCGCAGCTACTTTTGTACCCTTTAGCCACTTCTGGGCGATTACACTACCGCTATTATCAGAAATAACCGCAGAAACCGTTACGCTTGTTCTCGAAAACGCAGACTGTGCAATATTTGTAATCGTTGGTGCCGTGGAGTCTGTCCATTTTGCATGAAGAACCAAATTGGCATTGGTGTGATACAACGAGCCCGCTGCGTATGTGATACCTTGTCCGTCTGCGCGAGTATTCCAGCCCGCAAACGTGTATCCGGTTTTTATCATCGTGCCGGGTGTGGAAATTGTTACACTTTCATTGGTATAAAAAC
>MKRK01000033.1:48519-48826 GCA_001896915.1 Clostridiales bacterium 43-6 | reverse complement strand
GCCAACCCCACCAATTCCCAGCGGTCCGGCGTCGCCGAGAGATCCGAGATCGTCGAGGGCGCGCCGGGCCATTGCGAGGGCCACAACGTCAACGCGGCGGCGATGGTCGCCGCGGCGATCGCGCTGGCCGGCATCATGCGCGCCGAGGGCCTGCCGGGCCGCCTCAAGATCGTCGGCGCGCCGGCGGAGGAGCAACTCGTCAGCCGGCCCTATTTCGTGCGCGACGGCTATTTCGACGAGGTCGACGTGGCGCTCCACCCGCACATACTGGACAGGTTCGATTCCGAGCACGGCCTCATCCAGTGCG
>MKRK01000033.1:42761-48367 GCA_001896915.1 Clostridiales bacterium 43-6 | reverse complement strand
CGGGCCGACGGCCGAGAGCGTCGCCCCGCTCTTCGAGCAGGCGCGCAAGTGCGCCGAGGGCGCCTGCCTGATGACGGGCTGCACGTTCGAGACCCGCATCCGGGCGGGCGTCTGGCCCGTCCTGCTGGACCGGACGGTGGCCAGGGGCATCCACGACAACATCGCCGAGATCGGCATGCCGGAATGGACTGCCGCGGAGCAGGACTTCGCCCGCCGGCTGCAGAAGGCAGCGGGTAAGGGCAAGGACGGCCTCAAGCCGGCGATCACGCCGTTCAAGGGTCCCGCCGCGCAGATCATGGCCTCCAACGATTGCGGGGACGTGTCATGGAAGGTGCCGATGGGGCGCGTCTGGTTCCCGGCCAACGTGCCCAACCTGCCCTTCCATCACTGGGCCGCGGGTGCCGCGCTGTGCACCCCGATCGCCCACAAAGGCGGCCTCGCGGGCGCCAAGGCGCTGGCGGGCACCGTCATCGACTACCTGTGCCATCCCGCGCTTCTCGAACAGACGAAGGCGAGCTTCGCCGAGGCCACGGCCGGCGTCCGCTACGTGCCGCTGATCGAGCTCGATCAGGCGCCGCCGGCCGATCTCAACCGCGAGACGATGGAGCGGTTCCGGCCGGCGATGGAAGCGCACTACCGCCCGGAGCGACCGCAGTTCGGCAGCCTGGCCTGAGCCAATCGGAGGGAAAGATGTCCTATCGCGATCACACAAGGAAGAACTGGCGCCTGCCCGGCAACGCCCGCATCGCCTTCTCGGTGAACCTGGCGCTCGAGGCCTTCCGCGCCCGCAGCCAGATCACGCTCGAGAAGCGACCGGACAAGGTCGACCATTTCTCGCTCTCGTTTGCCGCCTACGGCGGGCGTGCCGGCATCTGGCGCATCCTCGACACGCTGGACGAGCTCGGCGTCAAGGGCTCGATGTCCACCAACGGGCGCGCCGCCGAGCTCTATCCCGAGGCGGTGCGGGCGGTCGCCCAGGCCGGCCACGAGCTGGTCGGCCATGGCTGGGAGAACGACGTCGTCATCCCCGACGACGACCCCGAGGCGGAGCGGGAGGAGATCCGCCGGGTGACGCGGGCCATCACCGAGGCGGGCGGGGTGCGCCCGGTCGGCTGGACCAGCCCCGGCTCCGCCGGCTCGGCCAACACCTATTCGCTGCTCGCCGCCGAGGGCTATATCTGGAACGGCGACGTCGCCGACGACGACCTCCCCTACAGCCGGCAGACCGACAACGGCCCGATGATCATGATGCCGCGGGTGAACCTGCCGCAGAACGACCTGTTCATGTGGATATTCGGCAACAACTCGCCCGAGCCGATGTGGGAAAATTTCAAGGACACGTTCGACCAGCTCTACGCCGAGGGCCTGAAGGGCCGCCCCGGCTGGGTCGAGATCGTCATGCACGCGCAGTTCGGCGGCCGGCCGACCCTGTTGCCCATGCTGAAGCGCTGCATCGCCTATGCCCGCGAGCATGAGGGCGTCTGGTTCTGCCGCAAGGGCGACCTCGCGCGCTGGGCCGCGGAGCTGGAAGGGCTCGACCTCGGCGGCCGCGGGTGAGAAGCGGCCATGACGGGAGCGAAGGGATGAGAAAACGCTGGGCACCGGACGGCACGATGCGCTTCGGCCTGTTCTGGCCCTATTCGCGCACGCCGATCCCCTCCGAGGAGGTAGCGCGTCGCAATCCCGACGTGCTCGACATCGACAACCACGTCAGGCTCGCCCGCGCGGCCGAGGAGGCCGGGCTCGACTTCGGCCTCATCGCCGACGGCTATGCGCCGGCGTCGGAGGAGAACAGCCGCGTCGGCTTCCAGGATCCGTCGACGAACGCGGTGCTGTGGGCGCCGCAGCTCTTCGCGGCGACGAGGCATCTCGGCTTCGTCTCGACGATGCACACGGCCTACCTGCACCCGACCCTCATCGCCCGCCTGGGCGCGCATCTCGACTTCCTGAGCGGCGGCCGCTGGGGCTGGAACGTGGTCAACGGCTTTCGCGAGCACGAGGCGCTGCTGTTCGGCCTGGAAAACCTCGACCATGACGGCGGCTACGACCGCTCGGAGGAGGCGACGACGATCATCCGGTTGCTGTGGGCGGGCGACTCCATCGACCACACGGGCAGCCATTATCGCGTCAAGGGCAGGATCCGCCGGCCGCTGCCCGCCGAGACGCCGCTGCTGGTCAGCGCTGCGTCGTCCGCGCGCGGCCGCATCTATGCCGCCCGGCACTGCAACTACCTGTTCGCCGCACCCAACGATGCCCGCACCATCCGCGAGTTGACGGCGGAGCTGGAATCGAACGCGGCGGCTGCCGGGCGGGAGCCGCCGCGCATCATCATGCTGTGCGACCTCTTCATCCGCGAAGAGCCGGGCCGCGCGCAGGAGGAGTACGGTGCGCTGATGGAGAGCCAGGACGCGGAAGCGCGGAAGGTGTGGGCGCAGCACCTGTCCAGGATCAACCCGCATGGCGCCAGGGCCGACCAGATCACCGCGTTCGCCGGGACGCCGGCCGAGATCGCCGAGCAGATCGTCAGTCTCCACCGCGACAGCGGCCTGACCGGCATCCTGTTCCGCCCGATCATCTGGCAGCCCGAGGAGATTTCTCGGTTGGCCGGCGTGTTCGGGCTTCTGGAAAAGGCCGGTGTGTGGGCGCCGCCGGCGGCGCGGGGGCATTCGTGGTGACGGCACGGGGCGAGCGGACGACGGGAAGGGTTCGGGACGAATGAACGTGGCCTCCACACCCAGAATGCGGGATCCGCGCCGGATCGACATAGACGGCGTGGAGACGACCTATTTCGAGGCCGGCTCCGGGGAGACGATCTTCTTCGTCTATGGCGGCCATTTCGGCGGCGCGGACGCCGGCAGCAGCGCGCAGGCCTGGGATTTGAACTTCGGCCCGCTGTCGTCGCAGTTCAGGGTCGTCGCGCTCGACAAGCTCGGGCAGGGGCGCACCGGCAATCCGAAACGCGACGAGGACTACACGATGGCGGCGGTGGTCAGCCACGCGGCCGGCCTGATCAAGGCTCTGGGCCTGCGCGACCTGCACATCGTCGGCCATTCGCGCGGCGCCTTCGCGGCGACCCGCCTGGCGCTCGAATATCCCGAGCTGACGCGGTCGCTGACGATGGTGTCGAGCGGCACGACCAGCCCGCTGATCTCGACCAACGAGATCAGGCTCGCAGGCTCGCCGCACCCGTTCTACACGCGCGAGAGCGCCCGCTTCACCTATGAGGGCTACTGCCACGACCCGCGCGCGGTCTCCGAGGACTGGATCGACCGTTCGATGGAGATTTCCTCGCTGCCGCGCGTGCCGGAATGCATGGACAAGATGTACGGGGAGGGGCTCTATTTTCGCACCTTCATCCCCAACCTCGCCCGGCTGAAGCGCGAGACGCTGCAGTGGCTGGGCGAGGGGCGGCTGCAGCGGCCGCTGCAGATCTTCTGGGGGCTCAACGACCAGACGGCCGACGTCGGCGGCGCCTTCGAGCTGCACGACCTCGTCAGCCCGCACCAGCGCGTCGAGGTGAACATCTTCGGCCATTGCGGCCATTTCCCCTATCGCGAGCATCCGGCGCGGTTCAACCAGCTGATGTCGCGCTTCGTCCGGAAGGTGGCGGCGCAAGCGGAGCCTGCCCATGCCTGAGCCCGAAAAGAAGATCATCGCGGTCGACGGGACCGAGACCGGCGTGGCCGACGGCGGCGACGCCGCCGCGCAGCCGATCGTCTTCCTGCACGGCGGAACGCCGGGGATCACGCCCTATGCGGGCGGCACCCATGTCTGGGGCGGCGTGCCGGGCCGTTTCGCGGGCAGGCACCGCGTCGTCGCCATCGACCTCCTCGGCAGCGGCAGGACCGGCTATCCGGACCGGCCGGCGCTGATCGACGACTACGGCCGCCATGCGCTGGCCACGCTCGCGGCGCTCGGCGTCGAAGGCGCGCATGTCGTCGGCCATGATCTCGGCGGAGCCGTCGCGTTCTGGCTCGGGGCGAAGGGCGGCGGCCGGGTCGCCTCGCTCACCGTCGTCGCGAGCGCCGAGCCGACGCCGCTCATCGATTCGCTCGAAGACCTGACCTTCCTCAACCCGCCGGGCCGCGACTACGACTACGAGATGCAGCGCTGGGCCTATGATCGGGTGTCCTATTGCGACCGGCACATCGACGGCGCGCTGATGGCAGCGAGCCTCGCGGCGGCTGCCGCGCCGGGCGTGACCAAGGCGCGGCACTTCATGGCCGACCCCGCCGCGCTCCCGCGCCTGACCGCCAGCATCGGCCGGCTGAAGGCGGAGATGTGGACGCTGAACAAGACCACCGGCTGGCCAGTGCCGGTCCAGTACATCTGGGGTGCGGACGATCCCCTCACCCCGCGCGAGAGGGGCTTCAAGCTGTTCGAGACGCTGGCCGCGAGCCAGCCGCACTGCCAGTTCCATCTCGTGCCGAGATGCGGCAGCTTCGTCTTCCGCGAGCATCCGCAGCACTTCGTCGACCTCGTCGACGCCTTCGTCGACGGGCTGGCCGAGACGCCGGAAGCGTTCAGGTATCCCTGACGCCTACACGTCGCCTCCCGCCAGCCAGGCCCTGTCGCGTTCGAGCGCGCGCCGGACGATGTCGGGGCGATCCATGCCGGGCCGGTCGTGGCGCGCCTGCAGGCCGCGCGCCTCGAGCATGTAGGACAGGAACTTGTAGGACGGGCGGTAGCCCTTGAGCCGGTCGAGGTCGAGTTCCGGCAGCCGCCCGGGCACGACGGGGACCATCGTGTCGTGGATGTAGATGGTCTCGCTGCCGGCGATCAGCCACGCGCCGATGCGCCGTTCCACGCGCAGGCGCCCGAAGGAATAGCCGACGCAGTCCACCTCGACGCCGCCGATCTCGGCGATCAGGTGGATGGCGACCATGTTGGTGCTCAGCGCCCGGTTGCCGTCGAGCTCCACGACGGCAGGGAAGACCTCGTGGAAGGAGGACATTTTCGTCGCCATGCCGACGCTCGCCTTCGCGAAGTCGGCGACGGTGCCCTTGAACCAGGAAAGATCGAGGATGGCGTCGGGGTGGTAGCAGGCGACCAGCTCGTCCCACCATTGCATGTCGCGGGCAAGCCGCGCGCGGTGATAGACCTTCTCCACCTCGTGACGATCGAGCATGGCGGCCATCCTGTCGAGCGTTGATGCCGATCCGGCCTCGCCCGGCCCATGGCTCGCGGCCGTTCCCATCAGCCTCGAAAGCTCGCTCAAGGTTGCAGACGCGCTGCCCCGATTCCCCGTATGCGTATTCGACATGCCGGCTCTCCCGTCGAGGAAACCTAGCATCAGCCGGCACCGGGCCGGCTGAACGTTTGCACGCAAGCTGCGGACGCCAAAACAGCATTGGGCGGGCCGGCCGCGCCGGCTATCGTCCGTATCGATGAAGCTTGCTTTCGAGATCGCTAGGCCGGCGGCGGCCTTGCCCGCGATCGGTCGCGGCCACCGGTCAGGCGACGCGCGGCTGGGACGCCTTGACCCGGCGCAGCGAAACCGACGACTGGATCGAGGCGATGCCGGGAATCTTGGTGAACACCCCGGTCAGGAACGCTTCATATTCCTTCAGGTCGCGGGCGAGGATGCGCAGCAGGTAGTCGTTCTC
>MKRK01000033.1:42592-42711 GCA_001896915.1 Clostridiales bacterium 43-6 | reverse complement strand
CCTCAAAGGTGGAGAGCGCGGAGTCGACCTGCCGCTCCAGCTTGACCGACATGAAGATGGCGACCGACAGGCCGAGCTTCTCCTCGTCGAGGGTCGCCGTGTAGTCCTTGATGATGCCC
>MKRK01000033.1:34242-42479 GCA_001896915.1 Clostridiales bacterium 43-6 | reverse complement strand
TTGCTTACGCTTGACCACGCTGCCGGCTCTGCCGTGAGTGAACACCGCCGTTGCCGCTGCGGGATATTCAATTCCTACCGAAAGGCCGCCGGGCAGCACCGTGATATGACCGCTGGACAGCTTTTCGGCTGTTTGCCGATAGACCGCCGGCAACCCGTGCTGATTCAAATCCTCTGCGAGAACCTGTGCCGCCCGCTCTGTTCCGGCAAGTACGGCGCATAGATTCCCCTTGTGAAAGACCGGTGCAAGATCCTCGGTGAGGGTTTCAAAGGAGCCGTTCCAGACGCTGATTTGCTTGAGGTTAAAATTGATGAATTCATGCAGCTTTACCGGGCTGGTTCCCGAAGAGAATACCTCCAGAAACATCGCGTTTTTTTCTTCAAACGCCTGCTGACAGCGGGGATAATCATAGGCATAGGTGTCTAGCCCCTTGCAGAGAACGCCGTCCTCAAACAGCGCCTTGATGTCCTCCCCCATTTGCCAGAGAAAGGTCCGCAGCCGTTCTTTGATTTTTACATGCTCGCTGACAAACAACAGGCTATCGCCGATATAATCAAACAGGGTGGCTGGCTCTGTATAGCACAAGGGAATATACTTGTCAAGGGACGGCAAATGCTTGCTTTCAGACAGCTTTTCGGCGTCCGACAACAATAACTCCTTCGCCTTGGTATTTTTTGTTTTTGATTGCAGCTTCCGGATCAAATCAGGCAAGGCGTCATCAGACAATACCTCTAAGGCAGGCGGTACGCTGATTTCCTTCAGATTTTCCTGCCGGCGCTGGCTGACCGTGTCAAAGGTGGAGATAGAATCGATCTCATCTCCCCAGAACTCAATTCGTACAGGAGCCGCTTTATCCGGTGTGAACACATCCAGAATCCCGCCCCGTAAAGCAAACTGACCAACGCCTTCCACTTCTTCCGTTCTGACATAGCCGGAGGAATGGAGATTTTGGATGACCGTTTGGAGCTTGATGGTATCGCCGGATGCGATGGTGAAATACCGCTCTGCCAATAGGTCACGGGGAACGGTGAACAATGAGGCTGCATCAATGGTGGTGATGATGGCGTCATAGCTTCCCGTGACCATCCTGCACAGCACACCGATCCGCTGATGCTCGTATTCCCGGGACACGCCTTCCACCTGTCGAAAAACCAAGTCCCGGGCAGGGAAAAACACAGCGTCTGTTCCCAGCGCTGCCAAATCTTCTGCCAGCCGGGTGGCTTCGGCTTCATCGGGCATGACAATAACCGCCCGTTTGGAGAGAACCCCCCCGAGCGTGTTGATGATATTTGCTTTGTGAATGCGTGAAAGCCCCGACGCCAACAAAGGCGTCCGACCATGCCTGACTGCAGACAGCAGGGTGTCAAACTCCGGGGTTGCACGCAGCGCAGCGCGGATAAATTCCATTTGCCGACCTCATATTTTCATTGTTTCATCAGCTGTTATACAAATTCATTGCCTTATCAGTGTTCCCATTCACCATCAGTTTAACAGCCTCTGCCGAATGTTCGATGGCTCTTTTCACCCCGTCGGTTTCACATTTTTGGAATTTTGATAACACCCAGTCCGCCAGATCATAGTCGGGATGGGGCTTATTGCCGACTCCGATTTTGATACGGGGATACTCTGTGGTGTCTGTTAATTCTATTATACTTTTCATGCCTTTATGACCGCCGTGGGTGCCGTTTCTGCGAATACGCAGTTTACCCACAGCCAACGAAATGTCATCAAAAATAACCAAAACGTTTTCTGCGGGTATCTTGTAAAAATTCATAAATTCACTGACAGCTTCTCCGGAATGGTTCATATAGGTCTGGGGCTTAATGAGGAGACAACGAGTTCCGTCAATTATTCCGTCTCCGTAAAGGGCTTTGAATTTTAGCTTGGAAACAGAGATCCCATGGGTTTCACAAAGCTTGTCAATGCAGGAAAAGCCCACATTGTGACGGGTATTGTCATATTTGCCGCCCGGGTTGCCCAGCCCGACCACGAGAAATTCCGGCGAAGATGTACTTTTTTTAAAAAGCGAGAACAAAAGCTTTCTCCTTTTCCCTATAAAATAAGCAGTCCTTCGTTTTCATCCGCAATCCTTTTGCTTTTCAGGGATTGATAAGTGGATGCCAAAAATATGACGATGTAAACCGCTGTCAACACATCGATAAAATACGGGATGGTTGTCTCATGAAGCTTATTCGACCCGTAGAAGAAATAAACAAAGAAACGGGGGCCCATCCCTGCCAAAGAAATCAGGGATGCCGCAAGGCCTGTGCCGTAAACCCATTTGGCTGATTTGCGGAACCCGATGTCTGAAAACATTCTGCCATGGAACAGCCAGAACAAGAGTACCACACTCATCATGATGACATCAATGAGATTTTCTGCAATAGAAGATATCCCGTTGAACCGGACAAAGGTGATTCCAAGCCGCAGAGCTGCCGCTAAAACAGGAAATGCGGTAAGGATGGTGGAAAAATGGAGATAGCCCAGATAGGCAAGCCCCTGCCAGATGAAATAAACCGCAGAGCCGACAGTGAGGAATGCATAGAGCATATCCATCGGTGTGATGCTGGTCAGCGTGAACAGAGTTACGCCGAAATAAGTGAACACACCTGCCGACATGACAAAGGACGCTGCCGCCATGGGAACGGACGGGCTGTGGATCCTTTTGGGATAGGATTTGCTGATTCTGCCCAGTACAACGAGCAAAAGGCTCACGCCCAGAAACCCTGTCATGATGGCATTGTTTGCCGCCACGGCTTCTGCTTTGAAAAACCCTGTTGTCGGGTCGGTTCCTGTCAGCTGAAACACTCTGGCGACAATGGCTACGGGAACCAGTATCCCGAAGAGAATCAATAAATATCGGAGCTTCAAGTTTATCCCACCTAATTTTATTTTAGCAGTCATATAAGGCAGAAAGCGGATGATATCCACGTACAGGTCCCGGGTACAGCCTTTGGCTTTCCGTGGCTTTATCTGTCGTCCAGCGCTGTGTATCCACAGGAGGGAGACACCGCTTTGTAAGCAGGACGAATGATACGGCCTCCTGCCATCAGTTCTTCAATTCTGTGGGCGCACCAGCCGGAAACACGGGCAATGGCAAACAAGGGCGTAAAGACATCCTGGGGGATTTTGAGCGCTTTATAAACCAAGCCGGAATACATATCCACATTGGCGGAGATGGCTTTTCCGTTGCCGCGAATTTCTTCAAAGGCTGCCGGGGTCAGCTTTTCCACCAGCTCAAGCAATCTGAATTCTGCACCGATGCCGTTTTCCTCTGCCAGCTTCTTTGCTTTTTTCTTTAAGATAACGGCGCGGGGGTCGGACAGGGTATATACCGCGTGTCCCATCCCGTAAATGAGCCCGGAGCCGTCGCCTGCTTCTTTTCTGAGAACCTTTTTGATGTATTCATAAATCTCGGCTTCGTCTTCCCAGTTTTTGATGCCGGTTTTGAAATGCTCCAGCATTTCGATGACTTTAATATTCGCACCGCCGTGCTTCGGTCCCTTCAGCGAACCGATGGCAGCGGAAATGGCGGAATATGTATCGGTTCCGGAGGAGGTTACCACCCTTGCGGTAAAGGTGGAGTTGTTGCCGCCGCCATGCTCGGCGTGAAGTGTGAGACAAAGATCAAGCAGCTTTGCTTCCTCGTCTGTAAACTTCATGTCGGAACGAATGGTGCTTAAAATAACCTCTGCGGTAGACTGGCATTTGTTGACGGGGTGAAAATACATGCTTTCCCCGTTATACTGACGGCGTTTTACCTGATAGGCATATGCCATGATGATCGGCAGCTGGGCAATCAGCTTGATGGATTGGCGAAGCACATTATATAATGTAAGCTCCTCGGGATTTTCATCATAAGAATATAAAGCAAGCACACTGCGTGCCAGCTTGTTCATAATATCCTGTGAGGGTGCTTTGATGATCATATCCTCGGCAAAATATGGAGGCAGCACACGGCACTCGCTGATCAATTGGTTAAACCATTCCAGCTGATCCTTGGTCGGCAGCTCGCCGAAAAGCAACAGCCAGCAGGTTTCTTCAAAGCTGAAACGGTTGTCTGCCGTGCAGCCGTTGACAATATCCGCAACGTCGATGCCCCGGTAAATCAGCTTACCGTCAACCGGAACACGTTCATTTTCGCTCATAATATAACCGTGGACCGTGCATATTCTGGTCAGACCAGCCAACACACCGGTACCGTCAGGGTTACGAAGTCCGCGTTTTACTTGATATTTTTCGTTGTCTTCCGGATCTATATAGTTATTTTTTTTGAATTCCTCGCATAAAATGGACAAGGTATCTTTTGTAAGCTCCGGCTTATAATTCTTCATTGATTTCGCCCCTATTCTGTTGATATATTATTTTATTTTATAGGAAACGTCCATCGATGTCAAGTAAAAAATAAGGGTTGCGGGGGATACCCGCATTCCGAAGGGCAAAGAGCCAAACGATGTATCCCTCTCCGCAAACGGAGGGGTAGCGAAAGGAAGAAGCCTTATGAAAAACATTTATACGATCATGGCTGTCATCATGCTGTTGTGCATGCTTACCATCCCGCTCTTAGCGGTGGGACCAAAGGGGACAAAAACCTCTTCCGAAATCCAGTTCCCTACCGTCAGTACCTCTTCCGGCACAGGGACCGGGACCACCATCCCGGTTAAGGCAGGGTATTTTCATGTGCTCAATGTCAAAACAGACACTATTTTAGAAATTTCAGAAACGGATTATGTCTTCGGGGTGGTTGCCAGCGAGCTGCCCGCCAGCTTTGAGCCGGAATGCATCAAGGCACAGGCCGTTGCAGCCTATACGGTGGCGCTGTTACGCAGAAGCGAACAAAGCTCATCACCGGACGCTTCTTTAAAGGGTGCGGATTTATCGAATGATCCCTCCAAGGATCAGGGCTTTATCACACGGGAGGAAGCCAAGACAAAATGGGGCAGCAATTATGAGACCTATGCAAAAAAAATTGACAGTGCCATTGCCACGGTAAAGGGCAAGGTGATCAAATACAACGGTAAGCCGATTTTAGCGGCATATCATGCCATTTCCGGAGGGAAAACCGAGCTGGCTTCCGTGGTATGGAACGCCAACATGCCTTATTTAAAAGCCGTTGACAGCGTGGGAGATTTATTGGCACCGGATTATCTGACAAAAGCGAACTTTACCCCGGAACAGTTCATCGAAAACGCAAAAAAACTGGGCGTGACCCTATCGGGCGACCCGAAGGCATGGCTCAAAGAGCCGAAACGTTCCGCCTCGGGCACGGTGACGCAGTACATACTGGGCACAAAAACCCTGACCGGTCAGCAAATCCGCTCTGCCTTTTCCCTGCGCTCCGCCAATTTTGACCTCACCTATGACGGAACAAAGCTTATTTTTTCTGTCAGAGGCTACGGGCATGGTGTCGGCATGAGCCAATACGGCGCAAATTATATGGCAAAGCAGGGGAGCAGCTATCTGGAAATATTGAAATGGTATTATCCGGACTGCGAAATTGCATAATGCCAAAAAAACCGAAAGCAGCCTTTTTATGTACATTATAACATGATATATAAAAATTATATATGTCAAAATTGTTAAATTTTATGATTGACATTTTTCGCATCGTCTGTATAATATAGAATTATAAATAAAATCCGATGAACAAAGGTAAGTAGTCAAAAACACGGTTTTTCAGAGAGTCGGCGATGGTGGGATGCCGGCAAATACGATTTTGATGAATGGATTTGTGAGGAGCATAAAGAACGGGGTTTCCCAATTATTTATCGCCGTTTCCCCACGTTACAGGGGCAGGGTATTGATGCACTTTTGCTGCGTACCCGGGAAGGAGAATTTTATATTCTCGAATTTGGGTGGCACCACGAGCTTATCGTCCCATAGACGATAGGCTCTTTTTGTTTTTATTTTATCAACTTCGCCCATACTAAGGGCAATCTACCTAAGGAGAAATGATTATGATTTATCCCTCATTGTCACAAGCGAAAGCACTGTCGGAAGGGTATGACCTGGTTCCCGTGGCATACGAAATGCTGGCGGACACCCATACCCCCATCAATTTATTTTTATCCATGAAGGAAACAGAAAGCAGCTGCTTCTTGTTGGAAAGCGTGGACAACGGGGAGCAATGGGGACGGTATTCCTTCATCGGGATGGATTCCAAGGCAGAGATCAAAATCAAGGATTTTGTGGTTACCGTCAAGGAAAACAACATGAAAATCCAGCAGCGAATCGACAATCCTATCCAATACATCACCGATTATTTGAATCAGTATAAAAGCCCAAAGGTTGAAAATATTCCGAAGCTTTCCGGCGGACTGGTGGGTTATTTCGCATATGATACCGTCAGATACATGGAAAAAAAGCTGGTCAACGCACCGGAGGACGACCTTGAAATGCCCGACAGCCATTTTATGGTATGCAATGAAATCATCGCTTTTGACCATTTCCGCCAGCGGCTTCTCATCATTGTGAATGTTCCCGTGAACGGTGACTTTGACAAAAACTACAGCGAAGCCACCTTGCGGGCCGGGGAGATCGCCCAGAAAATCAAAATGGCGGTGCCCAAGCACAAGCCCAAGCAAACAACGGGCGAGCTTTCCTTTTCCTCCAATCTCACCAAAGAGAAATTCATCGAAAACGTGGAAATTGCCAAAGAGCACATTCGCAAGGGCGATATTTTTCAGGTGGTGCTTTCCCAGCGCTTTGTCGCCGAGAATGCCCCCGACTCCTTTGATGTTTACCGCATGCTGCGGGCAACCAATCCTTCGCCCTATCTATACTATTTTAAATTCAGCAATTACCATATCGCCGGCGCTTCTCCCGAAATGCTGGTCAGCGTAGAAGACGGAACCATTTCCACCCGACCCATTGCCGGCACCATCAAACGGGGCAAAACCGAAAAAGAAGACAAGGAACTGGAAAACCTCCTGATTTCGGATCTGAAAGAACGGGCGGAGCATACCATGCTGGTGGATTTGGGCAGAAACGATGTGGGCAAGGTGTCCCGGTTCGGCTCGGTAGAGGTCACCTCCTTCATGCAGGTGGAAAAATACTCCCAGGTCATGCATCTGGTCAGCGACGTGAAAGGAAAGCTCTCGGAGCACAAAACAGGGCTGGACGCTTTGATGGCCGTGCTGCCGGCCGGCACCCTGTCCGGAGCGCCAAAGGTGCGTGCCATGGAAATCATTGACGAGCTGGAAAACGAAAAACGGGGACTGTACGGCGGAACCGTAGGCTATATTTCCTTTGACGGAGACATCGACACCTGCATTGCCATCCGTACGGTATTGTTCAAGGACAACAAGGCCTATGTCCAGGCAGGTGCCGGCATTGTTGCCGATTCTGTTCCCGAACGGGAATTTGAAGAAACCGAAAATAAGGCAAAGGCCATGCTGAAAGCCATTGAGGAAGCCAGGGGAATATAACAAAGAGCTGCTTTTGTTGTTCTTTCACCCGCATCATAATCCGGCGAATTATGATGCGTTTCCATCCCCTATAACCTGATCGCCGGAGAATGGAGATTTTTATGATCCTGTTAATTGACAATTATGATTCCTTCACCTATAACCTGTATCAGTATATCGGTGAGCTCTATGCAGAGATCCGGGTATTTCGTAACGATGAAATCACGCTGGACGAGATCCGGAAAATGAAACCCGAAGCTATTGTGATTTCCCCGGGGCCGGGGTTCCCGTCTTACGCCGGAATTTCCATGGAGGTCATCCGTACCTTTGCACCCACCGTGCCCCTGCTTGGTGTCTGTCTCGGTCATCAGGCCATCGGAGAAGCCATGGGCGGCCATGTCATCATCGCAGGCGAACAGGTCCACGGAAAGTCCAGCGAGGTAACGATTGACACTGCTTCCCGGATTTTCAAAAACCTGCCGGATAAAATCACCGTGGCACGGTACCATTCCCTGATTGTTGAACGAGCAACCTTTCCCGAAAGTCTGCAGGTCATCGCCCAAACAGAAGACGGACTCATCATGGCGCTGCAGCACAGAAAATATCCCCTGTTCGGCGTTCAGTTCCACCCGGAGTCGGTGATGACCAAGTTCGGTAAAAAAATGATACGTAATTTTCTTTCTGAGGTGGCGGGCATTGATATTGCACCCCCCCAGGAGGAGCTTTTGCCCTCTGCGGAACGTATTTTGCTCAAGCCTTATCTCAAAACGGTGATCGAGGGCGGGGATTTGAGCGAAAGCGAAGCCTTTACCGCCATGGAATGCATCATGG
>MKRK01000033.1:34054-34182 GCA_001896915.1 Clostridiales bacterium 43-6 | reverse complement strand
AAACCATCGAAGAAATCACAGGATTTGCCCGTGCCATGCGCAAAAAATCCTCCAAGGTTCCCAACGAAACCTCCGTTATTGACGTGGTGGGCACCGGCGGCGACATGGCAAACACTTTTAATATATCA
>MKRK01000033.1:30931-33924 GCA_001896915.1 Clostridiales bacterium 43-6 | reverse complement strand
TCGGCATTTCTTTTATGTTTGCCCCGGTGTTTCACAAATCCATGAAGTTTGCCGCTTCTCCCCGCCGTGAACTGGGCGTCAGGAGCGTGTTTAATATTCTTGGTCCTCTTTCCAGCCCTGCTTCTGCGGAATATATGCTGCTTGGGGTATATGACAAAGAGCTGCTTCCCGTGATGGCTCAGGTGCTTGCCAATCTGGGAGTCAAAAAAGCCTTGATCTGCCACGGGGCAGACGGGCTGGACGAAATCACCATCACCGGCGAAACCACCATTTATGAAGTAAACCGTGGCGAAATCACGCAATATGAAATTTCCCCGGAAATGTATGGTGTCAGCACAGCCGACCAGAGCACCCTCCTGGGCGGTACCGCAGAGGAAAACGCCAAAATCACCCTGGGCATTCTGCAGGGCGGGGTGGGCGAGCAACGAGACGTGGTGCTTCTCAATGCGGCGGCGGCCCTCTATGCGGCAGGCAAAGCGGACAGCATGGAAGCCGGCATGGAGCTGGCCCGCGATTCCATTGACAGCGGAAAAGCGCTGGCCAAATTAAACGAGCTGATTGAAGAAACCAACAAATGAGGAATTTGATATGATTTTAGATGAAATACTCTGTAAACGAAAAGACCAACTGGAGAAAGAAAAAAGCAAGGTGTCTTTGGAGGAAATCAAGCAAGCGGTGGCAGCAAAACAGGAGCCACCCATTGACTTTTACCAGGCTTTGTCCTCTGAGCCGCTGGCCGTGATTGCCGAAGTGAAGAAGGCATCACCCTCCAAGGGGGTCATCCGGGGGGATTTTTATCCGGTGGAAACCGCGGTATGCTACGAAGGTGCGGGAGTAAATGCCATTTCTGTGCTGACAGAAGAGTATTATTTTCAAGGAAGCAGTGAATACTTATGTGAAATCAGAAAACATGTGAAGCTTCCCCTCTTACGCAAGGATTTTATTTTTGATGAATATCAGATTTATGAGGCACGGGTAATGGGTGCAGATGCGGTTTTGCTGATTGCAGGCGTGCTGGACACAGAAACCATGAAAGGTTTTCTCACCCTTGCCAAATCCCTGGGGCTTCACTGCCTTGTGGAGGTGCATCAGGAAAACGAGCTTGAAAAAGCCATTGCCGCCGGCGCAGACATCATCGGCATCAACAACCGGGATCTGACGACCTTTCATGTGGATTTGGCGACCACAGAACGGCTGATTCCGTCCATTCCGAAGCATTGCATCATCGTTTCGGAAAGTGGGATTGCTACAAATGCAGATATGAAGAGGCTGAAAGCGGCAGGGGCAAACGCCGTTTTGATTGGCGAAACCCTCATGAGAAGTGGCGATGTTGCCAACTCTCTGAAGCACTTGAGGGCAGACGTATGATGATCAAGCTTTGCGGCATCCGCCGACCCGAGGATATTTTATATTGTAACGAGTTCCGTCCCGATTGTATTGGCTTTGTCCTTGCCGAGAGTAAACGGAGGGTTACTCCGGAAGAAGTCCTTCGGCTGAAGGAACCCCTTCACAAAGAAATCAAAACCGTCGGGGTCTTTGTCAATGAGGAATTCCCCACTCTCGTCAAAATCGTAGAACAAACGGGTCTTGACATCCTTCAGCTCCACGGCGACGAAAGCGCCGATTATGTCACCGTCTTAGCCGAGGTGTTTCCGGAAAAGCAGATCTGGAAGGCCGTCAGGGTAACGGACGAACAAAGCCTTCTTGCCGCTGCCCGATTGCCGGTCAGTTGTGTTCTCGGGGATGCCTTCACCCAAACCGCTTACGGCGGAACAGGACACAAAGCAAACTGGGATATCATTCAACGCGTTCGGGACAGCCTTGGGAAGCCCCTGATTCTGGCAGGGGGGCTGAATGCCGAAACAATTCTTCCAGCCATCCGTGCCACTTCCCCCTTTGGAGTAGATATTTCCAGCGGCATTGAAACAGACGGCGTGAAGGATAGGAAAAAAATAAAAACAATCATGACACTATTAAGGAGTGAGCAGAGTGAATAAAACCGGAAAAGGCAGATTTGGCGGCTTTGGCGGTCAATATGTGCCGGAAACGCTGATGAATGCATTGTATGAGCTGGAGGCTTCCTATGAAACCCTGAAACACGATGACGGGTTTCAAGCAGAGCTTTCCACCCTATACCGGGACTATGCCGGAAGACCGTCCATGCTTTACTATGCCTCAAAAATGACAGCGGATCTGGGCGGTGCAAAAATCTATATTAAGCGTGAGGATCTGAACCATACCGGTTCGCATAAAATCAACAACGTAATGGGGCAGGCGCTGCTTGCCAAACGGATGGGCAAAACCCGGCTGATTGCAGAAACAGGGGCAGGGCAGCACGGAGTTGCCACCGCTACGGCCGCCGCCTATTTCGGTATGGAATGTGAGATTTTTATGGGTGCCGAGGACATGGAGCGCCAGGCGCTGAATGTGTTCCGCATGGAGCTTTTGGGCGCCCGTGTCACAAAAGTCACCTCCGGTACGGGAACTCTGAAGGACGCCGTGAACGAAGCCTTCCGAGTGTGGACCCAGGACGCGGTCAATACCTATTTTCTTCTCGGCTCTGTGATGGGTCCTCATCCTTACCCCACCATTGTCCGGGATTTTCAGAAAATCATCGGAGAAGAAACAAAAGCACAGCTTATGGAAAAAGAAAATCGTTTGCCGGACTGTGTCATTGCCTGTGTGGGCGGCGGGTCCAACGCCATGGGGATGTTTTATGAGTTTATCCCTGACACCGGCGTACGGTTGATTGGTGCAGAAGCTGCAGGAAAGGGTGCAGATACCGATTTGCACGCCGCCACCCTGACCAAGGGCAGCGTGGGCATTTTCCACGGGATGAAGTCTATTTTTCTGCAGGATGATTTCGGGCAGATCACACCGGTCTATTCCATCTCCGCCGGGCTTGATTATCCCGGCATCGGTCCGGAGCATGCGGATTTACACACCACCGGCAGAGGCGAATATTATCCTGTTACCGACGAAGAGGCTGTTTG
>MKRK01000033.1:28270-30884 GCA_001896915.1 Clostridiales bacterium 43-6 | reverse complement strand
CCGGACAAAATTATTGTCATCAATCTTTCAGGCAGAGGCGACAAGGACGTTTATCAAATTGCCCGTTACAGGGGGGTGCATCTCCATGAATAGAATCGACACGCGCTTTGAAACCCTAAAGAAACAAAACAAAAAAGCCCTGATCACCTTCATAACTGCAGGGGATCCGGACATCAAAACCACCGAACAGCTTATTTTGGAAATGGAACAGGCAGGGGCCGACCTGATTGAAATCGGCGTGCCCTTCTCCGACCCGGTAGCGGAGGGTCCTGTGATTGAAGCCGCCAGCCTGCGGGCACTCAAAAATGCAGTTACCTTACACGACATATTTTCCATGGTGGAACGGCTTCGGAAAAAAACCGACATGCCCTTGTTACTTATGATGTATTTAAACAGCCTGTTCAAATACGGCAGTGCGGCGTTCTTTTCCCGCTGTAAGGAAGCAGGAATCGACGGCGTAATCGTTCCCGACATGCCCTTTGAGGAGCGGGACGAAATCATCGACGAAGCGAGAGCACAGGGGGTTTCTGTGATCAATCTGGTTGCCCCCACCTCAAAGGCTCGAATCGCAAAAATCGCCGCCGACAGCGAAGGGTTTTTATACTGCGTTTCTTCTTTGGGCGTCACAGGGCTCCGGTCTGATTTCACCACGGATTTTAACGAATTCTTTTCGGAAATCAACAAGCATACAACCGTCCCTACCGCTCTCGGCTTCGGCATTTCGGGTCCTGAACAGGTGAAAGCCCTGAAGCAATATGCCGACGGACTGATCGTCGGCAGTGCCATTGTTAAAATTGTAGGAGAATACGGAGAAAAATCATCCGCCCACGTTTCTTCCTTTGTAAGAGAG
Organism: Clostridiales bacterium 43-6; assembly: GCA_001896915.1. Classification (GTDB taxonomy): domain Bacteria; phylum Bacillota; class Clostridia; order Oscillospirales; family Acutalibacteraceae; genus MKRK01. The sequence goes on along the minus strand of MKRK01000033.1, from coordinate 30,034 downwards.
CTGAAGGCTGCCCTGAATTGACCATAAACAAAACCACAAAGGCTTCGGTTGCCTTTGTGGTTTTATGATTGGAAGCGTCCGTCAGCTTTTTTCATTCTCTGCATCCTGTTTTGTTGCTTGAACGGTTCCAAAGGGATGTTGGGGCGGTGCATAAACGGAATAGAGCTTCAGCGGACTACAGCCGGTGTTGATCAGATTGTGCCATGTGCCTGCAGGAATGATAATAACATCGTTGCATCTGATTTTAATTTCATTGCCCTGCTGTTCTTCATTGTTCCCCATGATTACTATCCCGCATCCCTGTTCGACTGTGATACACTGGTCAAGCTCCGGATGATTTTCCAGCCCGATGTCTTCTCCCGGGTTGATGCTCATTAAAGTGAGCTGTAAATATGTACCTGTCCACAATACGGTACGATAATTCGAATTGCACAGGGTTGCTTTTCTGATGTTTGTTACAAAGGGTTGTGCTCCGTAATCATGTGCCTGAGAGGTGACATTGACCCCGGCATCCTTTCTGTTTGATCGACAATTACCCATTTTGTCCCTCCTTTCACTTTATCATATGCACCGTTTGATGAGAAGTTCGGCTTCCCTGTTCAAAAATCAGAAACCCCATGAATGAAAATACATTCATGGGGTTTTTGATCCGTTGATATTAAGTAAAATCAATTTCAAGGAACTTTGTTACTTCTTCGTTCCAGCGGGTCTCCACAAAATTCACATGGAGAAAATGTTTGTTATAATTCTCGTAGGCCTGTTCGTTTTCAAACTCCATGGAAAACCCGAAATCATAATCATTTTTCTTGCTGACCTGGCGGAACACCCCGAAATTCTGCACGCCGGGAATGGAGGTCAAAATCGTTTCCCCGTCCTTCAAAAACTGTTTCGTTTCAGCAGCGTCTGTCTCATGTTTCAGATTAAAAATCACCATATGCTTAATCATTGCAATTCCCCTTAACCGTTCATTTCTATCATTCAGTATACTATAAATGTTGCTCGTTGGGAAGGGAATCTTTGATAAACTCTTCCTCAACAAAATTGCGGCAAACGCTGTTGATTCCCTCCTGTCCGGCAGGAGTTGTCATATATACCCCTGTCAGGATGGTAAACAACGAATAGGCATGCATGCCAAAGGAGTATTGATTCTCTGCATTGTATTCGCAAAAATTCATGCGAAGCAGCTTGAATAAGATCCCTTCTACCTGTGGCTGATTCAACCCTGTTTTTTGCATGATTTCTTCTTCCGATACATAACGGTTAAATCTCATCGTCCTGATGAGCAAGAGCGTATTTTCATCACTCAGCAGCTCGCACAATTCTGCGATGTTTTTTGTCTCTGTTTGCAGAATGGTTTCTATCTGATCTTTCCCATAAATCAAAACCCCTATCCCGCCGGTATCGAATGCCCGGATTCTGTCATAGGAAACCAGTGCCGAACCCCTTACGATTTTCTCATCGCCGCTTCGCACACAACAATCAAAAGCGTCAAAAATTGCTTTTTCGGTTCCTGACTCCTTTGCATAATCTGCTATTTTTTGTAGCGCATGTTCCTTTTTGATTGATAAGGGCATTTCCAGCAGTGCATCAACGGAAATCCCGAGAACTTCGCAAAGACGGGGCAGCAGCAATATGTCGGGCAGCGATTCTCCCTTTTCCCATTTGCTGACCGCCTGGCTGGTTACCCCCAGCTGTTCCCCCAATTTTTCCTGTGTCAGTGCATGTTTTTTTCTTAACCGGGCTATTTTTTCGTGAATGGTTGTA
>MKRK01000033.1:25977-28222 GCA_001896915.1 Clostridiales bacterium 43-6 | reverse complement strand
TAACAACCCGCCCCGAGGAACACCATCATAGAAACGTTTCCCCCTTACAACCATTGGTTGTAAGGGGAAAGCATCTGCCGGTTGTGCCGAAACAGCCTTTATTCCGTCCGTGTTATCTTACTTTCCGCAAATATAGGTAATGTTTGTATCATTTTCATCGGTCGAAACCGCTTGAAAACCAGCTTTTTTTAACGCTGTGATCAATGAATCCCTTTGTATTGGATTGTAATCCACAGTTTCTGTCTCCATATGCTTTTCCCCTGTTTCTAAATTTTCTATGAGATACACAATATGAAACCGAATGACTGTGTCAAGGTAATCAAAAACATATAGAATGCTATATCGGTTGCCGTATTGCTTTTTGGTCACAATCATTTGCTGTAATGCTGTATTTTTCAGGCAGTTGATTGCCGAGACATATTCGTCTTTGGTTTTATCTGCCCGCTGCGCATAGGAAAACACATTGAAGAAATCCTCCTGCTGTTTATCTTTCGGCACAGTCTTTTCCGGGTTTTCAATATAAGCGATAAGATCCTTGATCCTGCCGCTGATATGCCACAGCTTTGTTGTCGCCACGTCACATCAACTCCTGTAGCTTCAAAATCATCTGTTCGATTTCCGTCTGCGTTTCCGGCGGCGCTGTTTCAAATAAGGTATATACCCGATCAAGCAGCAGCCAGAATTCGTCCGGCGGTTTTACTCTCGGCGCTTTGTTCATGCAGCAACCCTTAACATAAGAAGAAACGGAGACGCCGCAGCGCTTGGCACACTGCTCCAGTTTCTGTTTTTCGGCAAGGCTTAGGCGCAATTCAAGCCGTTCACTTTTAGCATTATTTTTCATAAAACCACTTCTTTCTCAGCTGGGTTATAGGGCTGCAAGCCCTGAGAAGTCCGCATCCCTTTAGGGTGCGGATTTGGATTTTGTACGGCAAAATCCGATGCTCGCTATCCCTGTGGACGTCATCGCCCACCGTCATAGATAAATCCGTTATCAGTTTCATAGCAACTTGCTCCTTTCTCCCGTTTCCGGGCATAAAAATAACTCCGTGTCCGTTATGGATAGGAGCTTTATAAGTGACATCATTATGATGCCGTTGATTCAATTTTGCTTTTTGCGGTGGCATTACTTTAATGCCGTCAGTCACCGAGAAGATCATTCAGTGAATCCAGCAGTGCGCTTTCTTCCTCGGATATTGCGGAAGCTTGCTCAGGCAAAGAAACCTGTAAAGCAGAAATATTCTGCAAGCATTCCCGGATTGTCTCACGGATTGCATCTGTGAGTGACTGATTCACCGGCTCAAAAGAAGCATTGATCGCGGCAATAACTGCTTGATTTCTGGAGGTCTTGACGCATTGCAAATGCTCCCATGCCCGGCGGTCAGTCTCCTGCTCCAGATTGAAACGGATGCTCATATGCTTGAGCCTCATAGCTAACCACCGCTTCGCAGTAGCTTCATTTCCAGCATCCGCTCATAGCCCTTTGCCGTGGCGCAGATGTCGTCGTCAATGGTGACACGGCTTTCGTCGTAGCTGCCAAATTTTTTGATCAGACAGCCGCCTCCACCGACCACATACAACCGCATCAGGCGCGGGTCATATTCATGCTCACGAAGCTTTCTGAAAATACGCTCGACATATTCCGTTGCGGAATCCCGGATGGTTTTGAGATATTCCCCATCAATGTCCGCCGTGCCAAAGCGCAGGGTACGGGTGATAATGCTATCGTCAATAGCAGCGTGATGCATCCGCATCATACTTTCACGAATGGCAAGCATGCACTGATAGGTTCCGTATTTCTCGGTAAAACATTTCTGGTTATTTACCTTCTTGTCGGTGATGGTCATTACATTCATGGTGCCGTTGCCGATGTCGCAAAGCATATTCATGCCGGCAAACTCCCCGATGTGATTAATAACCGCTGCATAGCCCTGCGCGTAAACGTCTGCACCAATAAAACGAACATGATATTCCTTACCCTTGAAGCTGTAATCCACCGTGTCATGTTGAAGCAGATACATTTTGAATTCGTCCTTCTGCTCACAAACCCATGTCAGCGGCAGACCGGCAGCGATGAACACATCTGCCGAATCGGTTTTGGCAATGTTCAGCTCGCGTGCAATAGCGGCAAGTGTGAGAACATAGTAATCGTCGTCCAACATTTTTTCTGCCGTGAACTCCTTGTGCTCTTCACCAATCAGGTAATACATCCCGTTCCAGACGAGTAGATTTTCCTTGAAGGTCGGCT
>MKRK01000033.1:25006-25933 GCA_001896915.1 Clostridiales bacterium 43-6 | reverse complement strand
TCCGTAGCCGTGGTCAATGCCGATGATTTTTGTATTGCCCAGGTTTTTCATTTTGTTTCTTCCTTTCATTTTTCGATTTGGTGTACTTGATAATTTGGGTGTACAGCTTTTTATCAGCAGGTAAAACCGCTTCTTTGAAATAGTTGCAGTAGATACCTGTAACCGATAAAAGCTGTATGCAGGGGTGCGCCTCGCCGTCATCGAGCAGCAAGCAATTGCCTTCATCACAGTTGCAACAGAGCCTTTTCACAAGTGAATTTACCCGTTCAACCTGTGATCCCTTGATTCTGAGTACCATGATTTTTCTCCTTCCTATATAAATTTACTGCTCCCAACATAAAAGTGTGGGAGCAGTATTCATTTATTGATTTGTTAATATTTGTATGGTATTATACTATAAATAAGGATGGTGAGCGGTATGCAGATGAAGTATCGCATCAGAGAGTTGTCAGCCTTGGCAATTTTGCGGAATTCAAGAGAGACAGACGATGGCGGCTATAGTTTTTGGTTATCTGAAGATGCCATGAAAAAGTGTATTTTTCATTCTGCGCCGCAGACTCAGGATGACTGCGCACTTTTCTTTCAGACAATGTGTGTTTTGCACGGTGACGATTTTAAGCTACCGCTTGGCGCGGAAACAATTGCAGATCTGGCGGACATCCTTTTCTATGTGGATTTTTCCGGTATCTTTGACCGCAAAGCCGTACAGAAAAAATATATTGACCGGCAAAAGCAGGCAGAGGCAATGTTTCGACCGGAGGGGATTGCGCTTGATTTGGAAAAGGCGCATATCGCTATGTAGCCTTTGAACGCTCCGGCAGTATGAGCCGCAATTCACGGCTTTCTTTTATCCGAGAAGATTTTTATAAACCTGTCCGCAAACGTATCATGCTTAATATGAATATCGGCCTGTGTCAATTAAGTAAG
>MKRK01000033.1:22818-24951 GCA_001896915.1 Clostridiales bacterium 43-6 | reverse complement strand
TGACAATCCCATAACACCCGTATATGAAGCAAATATTATTACCGTAAAAGATGACGGCAGCGACAATGCCGAACGTAAATACAGCAGAGTTTCTAAAACCGCCGATATTGAAGTAACCGAGTTTGACGGCGAGGGGCTTGTCTCTAAGCAACTTGCCGAACAAATCGATACCGCTTATTGCGGCAAGCACATCCACCACTCTTTTCAGATTCGACTTCCATATATCAAGGGCGTGGTTCATGCGGTGGATTTTAAAGCATTGTTTGCAGAGCTTGATATACCGTATATTATTGATATTTGGGGCAACAAGCACCCAATCAACGAAATTGACCTGATTTTGACGAAAGGCATGTTCAAGGGCTTCGGTTGGATGACGGAAAACAGCCTGTCCTTTGTGGAATATCTTGACCGCTGCAAAAGATATCGCAATGCGCTGTATATCTCCGGCTTCGGGCAAGGAGAAGCGGACGAATACACGGAGCTGAACTATCAGTTTCTGACAACCGCTGCATTGAAAGCCGATGAATTTCGTCCGGCGGATCTGCCGCTTGGCTGGAAATATAGTCCCGAATCAGACCGTCGCCATTGGATCACAAAAACAACCGAAACGGCTTATTACAACCTCACTGCCAATTCGGACAAGCGGATTCAACATTTTACCGATGAGGCCCAAAAAGAAGATGCTTCAAGACGGGATATAGCACTTGCAAACATACTTGCGAATAATACGCTGTTTATCGCCGAACCGATTTACACAAAGGAGCTTGACAGCAAAGCACAGACGCTTTTGAAGCAATACGCACTCGGACGGCTGCTCATTTCCGGGGATAACCGCTATCTGTCGGGTGACTTGATGCGGTTTATCAAAATGCTTGTCAAAACCGTTTCCGATGCGGATGATAAATATATGGGCATTGTCATGAGACTTGAAAACGAATGCTATAACAGCACAACCGCTTATGCGCCGGGAGCCGTTTATACCGAAAACAACCGCTACACCCTGCTACGTAATCCGCATATTGCTCGCAATGAAGAAGCTGCCGTTTTGCCGCCGGATTTTATCGGTCCGCTTCGGCAAAGGTACCTTTCACACCTGAATTATGTCATTATGGTGGATTCCCGCACGCTGATTTCGGAACGCTTGGGCGGTGCGGATTTTGACGGCGATATGATCAAAACCATTTCCGATCCACTTCTGAATGCCTGTATTGCAAGGAATTATCGTGACAATCGTTATGATCCGTTCAATTACCGCAGCAGTATTCCGCTTTTGAAGATTCCGTCGGCCACGCCGATTATTCGTGACGCAAACGATTGGCAGGCACGCTTTGAAACCGTGCGCAGCACCTTTTCTACACGCATCGGGCAGATCTGCAATGCGGCGTTTGACCGCAGCATTGTCGCATACGATGAAAACTCCTCCGATGAGGAGCGGGAGCGTTTGCGGGAAGACACGGAAATGCTCGAGATATTAACCGGGCTTGAAATCGATTCAGTGAAAAGCGGAATTAAGCCGGATTTGTCCGACTATCTGAATCACAAGCCAGTCAGCCGTAGTCCGTTTCTTAAATATAAGACCATTGTCGGTAGTGATGAGAGCAAAGAATGGTATGCGCCGACGAAAAAAGAGCAATTGGATCAATTCTTTGCCAGCGTGGATTGGGATTCTGTCAGCTCCAATGTAGAAAAGCTGCCGTATCTTTCAAAAATGTTGGAAGAACATACACCGAAAATCAAGGTGAAACCGGCAAAGGCTTCCGAGTTGTTTTCATTTGCAATAAATCCCGGTTGGCAGGATGATTTATCACCGGAAAGCATGGACTATATGCGCTCTCTGATTGAAAATTATGAGGAAGTATTAAAGCGCATCCGCATCAGCCGGATCGAGCGCAAAAGCATGGCTCGCCGCAGCGACATTGAACGGATACTGTACGCGCGCGGACAGGAAAATATATTCACGGCGGACGAACTTTACGGTGTGCTGAACGACTGTCCGGCGGAGCACGTGGCAAGATTTCGACGTGACCTGACCGTGCAAAAGTGGCATCTGATGAATCAGAAACAGCGGGAGGATTTTCTGTTTACAGTGCTCCCGTATAATGTAGATGAAAAATACACGGGACTGTTTGCCGA
>MKRK01000033.1:22279-22794 GCA_001896915.1 Clostridiales bacterium 43-6 | reverse complement strand
GAATCCCGTAAATATGCACTTCACCGCAAGGGTGACAGTGTCACGCTCAAACATATGATGACCAGTTATGAAAACGGTGGAAAAGACTATAAGGAGCTGGTCGCCAAACGGTGCAGGCAGTATATTAATCTGAAAATCAATCCGGATGAAGCACTGCAATGTGCTATTGCACTCGGCAAACGGAGCTTTGCATTTGCAGTGCTGCTTGACCGCATTGAGCCAAACGCTGTGAAAGGACGGTAATAAATATGCTGAATGAAATGGAAGAATTCAATGCTTACACCGGCATTGTCAATTACCGTGCCGAAAACAAATACGACAGTACCTATCTCGGCAGGTTTACCTATGACATGCTGATGAAGTTTGAAGGATTGTCCCGAGTGCTGACAATTATTGCACGAGGGTATATGTGGCAAGCCGGAACAGAACCGCAGATTGACCGAGCCCGCAATGCCCTTTGCGCTTGGTGCAGTATCCCGGACACAAAAAAAGCCCCTCCAAAAAAGGAGGGGCAA
>MKRK01000033.1:20693-22217 GCA_001896915.1 Clostridiales bacterium 43-6 | reverse complement strand
CGGCTGGTTTTGCCGCCATGTACATGAAATTGTGGCTTTTGTTAATCAGAATCCAGGCAAGGTAATGAAAAGTGCTGTCGCCAACGGCGAACGCTTGTCAATTGGGTTTGATGCTGCTTGGCGCAAGAAGGTCATGCAATTTCAGGTGCCGCTGTTTTCAGTCAATACAAAAGGTGCATGGGTGTTGCGATTTGATGATATTTTAAGCTCTGCACTGGAACTCGGTGTATTAAAAAATCATGAAATTTCTTTATCACCGGAACTGTTGCAAATTTTATCTGCTGCTACTCCGAAGGGTGTCCCGGATACGGTACTGCCGACACTTATGCAGTATTATCTTGCCAACAAGCCGGAGGATTCCGACTGGGTTGTAATGCCCGTGACTAATTTTGATGCCTATTTCGGCACGACTTCTTTCAGCCGCAAGTGGCTTGGCAAAATGCCGGCAGATGTATTGATACGTGATATGGGATTCGGTGTGTGCCGATATCAAGTTTGTAAATAAAGTTTCAATGATTATCGTTGTAAAAAATGTATAATAAATTCAAAATATCGTTGTATTTTATGAAACATCGTGCTATACTGTGTAAGTACTATCGTAACCATCTAATCATAGAGGGTATTAAATGAGTAATATTCAATTAATATATGCCCTTTTGCTTAGGAGACAAAATATATGATTAAGGAAATCACAACCTGCTCTCTTGACGTAGTAAGAGAAGCTTATAAAGTTTATTTATATAAGCAGCCATTATCGAAAAATACGATAATCACATGTGTAACGGATTCTTTTTATATTTGGAGAAAGCAAGGGTCGGAAATCTTTTGGAATATTATTTTTTCAAATAGCTTTGAAACAGACGCAAAGAATACCATTTTACAAATCCTGCGCCAACAGTCCAATGGAAATATAGAGTCAAACATAAATAGTTATATGGCTCACTTAAGGAGATTCAGGCGTTTTCTTCAAGGCGAGTCAGTACTTGAGATTGTTGAAACTAATTCACTTAAAATAACATCGAAAAATGCATCAACAAAAGCGGCGATGGTGCCTCCTACACCATCGGTTGAACAGGTTGAGCATTACCTTACTGCGTGGGATTCACTTGAAGATTACCATCTACAAGAAAATGCGCTTGATAAGATTTTTATTTCGCTTTGCCCTAAAAATGATAATATTACAGACATTCTTCTTAAGATATCTGTTCTCAATGATTTTTATAGTACAAATATCTTCAAGGCTTTTCCGGTGGCAAAGCATATTCTCTCATTGGATATAGATAAACGCTTAAGGTGTGGGGATTCCACTCTTGTAAATGATATTAGGGAAGTATCAATGGGCGGAAAAGCATGGAATTTCTACTCTTTTGCTACAAAGTATTGCAGTCATCATATGCCGTTATATTATCCGATTTATGACAGTTATGTAGATGAGGTGCTACGATATTTTCGTAATGTTGACGGTTTTGCGTCCTTTAGAAATAAAGAACTAAAAGATTATGATCGCTTCAAATCTATCCTGTA
>MKRK01000033.1:14449-20662 GCA_001896915.1 Clostridiales bacterium 43-6 | reverse complement strand
AATACGAATCTACATTATGACTTGGAGGTGCGTGTATGTACCGGGTTGCAATTGAAAATCTATATAAATGGAAAGAAAGCAAGCACCGCAAGCCGCTGATTATTGAAGGCGCAAGGCAGGTCGGCAAGACCTGGCTGATGAAAGAGTTCGGCGAGAAGGCTTATGCGGACACTGTATATATTAACTTTGATTCCAACTCCAGAATGGCGGAGCTGTTTGCATCAGACCTTGACACAGACCGTCTGATTATGGGGTTGGAGCTTTATGCCGGACGGAAAATTAATCCAGACAATACGCTGTTGATTTTTGATGAAGTGCAAGAGGTGCCGAGAGCACTTTCTTCTTTGAAATATTTTTATGAAAACGCACCGCAATATCATATTGTCTGCGCCGGCTCGCTTCTTGGAATTGCTTTGCATCAGGGAACCTCATTCCCGGTTGGCAAGGTGGATTTTCTGAAGCTTTTTCCGTTGTCTTTCAAGGAATTTTTAATGGCAACCGGAAGCGAGCGTTTTGCCGAGCTTCTTGACAAGCAGGATTATTCGATGATTACTTCTTTCAAGCAGACCTATATTGATGCACTCAAGCACTTCTATTTTGTCGGCGGTATGCCAGAGGCGGTGCAGAGCTTTGCCGATGAAAAAGACTTTAACGAAGTACGCAATATTCAAAAACGAATTCTTGCGGCGTATGAGCAGGACTTTTCCAAGCACGCCCCGAATGAAATCGTACCGAAAATCCGTATGATCTGGAACAGTATTCCCTCCCAGCTTGCAAAAGAGAACAAGAAGTTTGTTTACGGTTTGATACGTGAAGGCGGACGGGCAAAGGAATATGAAACGGCGATTATGTGGCTTTCAGACTGCGGGCTTGTCCATAAAGTCAGCCGTGTGAATGCAGCGGGCATTCCGCTGAAAGCCTATGAGGATTTAAAAGCGTTCAAGCTGTTTGTAGTCGATGTGGGACTTCTCGGTTGTATGACCGGACTGCGTCAGCGCACATTGCTTGACAGAAATGATTTGTTTACGGAATTTAAAGGTGCTCTGACAGAACAATATGTCTGCCAGCAGCTAAAAACAATAGAGGATTTAGGCGTTTATTACTACACCAATGACCGTGGCTCCTGCGAGGTCGATTTTGTTATTGATACAGGAGAACAGATCATTCCGGTTGAAGTCAAAGCCGAGGTCAACCTGAAAGCAAAAAGCCTGCGGGTATATAAGGATAAATACAATCCAGAAATCTCCGTCCGCTCATCTATGGCGGACTATAAAAAAGAAGTCTGGCTTATAAATCTACCGCTGTATGCAGTGGAAGAAATCGGAAAACTGGACTAATTAGATTCGCTTAGGAGAAAAAACATATGAGATTTATTAGTAGGAGGTAGTTGCTGTGCCTAAAATAATGGAAATCATCGAAAAGAGCGTGGCGAGTTGTTTAGCCATAAGAAGAAACATTTTACCTCTTTGCCAAAACTGGTTTTACCAAGGGTTGTATAGTTAGCTCAAAAGGGATGGGTAATGTAACGCTTGTTACCTATGAGGATATGTTGAAAGAGTAATTGACAGCTATATGTATTTTTTAACTAAAAGCAAAGGAAAATATTTAATGAGATATTTAGGAAATAAAGAATCAATCCTAACAGAAATCAGCAATTTATTGCATTCCAAGGGCTTACTAAGAACTGGCTATACTTTCTTTGATGCTTTTTGCGGGTCAGGTTCGGTTGCGGATTATTTTAAATCTTTTTATGACATTGTTATCAATGATAATCTAACTTGGTCTGTTATATATACACGAGGACGATTGTGTGCTCCGATGTGTATATTTGACAAATTAGGATTTGACCCATTTGAGTATTTGAACTCTAACAATTCTGTTGTGCACGGTTTTATGTATAAAAACTATGCACCCACAGAAACTCAAAGAATGTACTTTACACCCGAAAATGCCGGAAGAATTGACTACTTTCGTAAACAGATTGAAGAATGGAAAAATAAAAATAAACTTACAGAGGATGAGTATTGTTATTTGGTAGCTTGCCTTATTGAGTCGGTTTCCGATGTTTCCAATACAGCTGGAGTTTATGGAGCGTTTCTTAAAAAATGGGATTCCCGTGCTTTAAAGGACATCGTATTTAACAGGGTTGATTTCTTGAACGCACGGTGCAAATCTATCACCACATTTAATAGCAAGATTGAAGCAATTATAGAAGATGTTGAATGCGATATTTTGTATTTAGACCCCCCATATACACAAAATCAGTACGGAACACAGTATCATTTGTTAGAAACTCTGGTCTTGGATGATAACCCCTCTGTTAGTAAAATCACTGGGTCAAGGAGTACATCTTCTATGCGCTCTGATTGGTCCAAGGAATATAAAGCGAATATTTTATTTGACCGAATCCTCGCTAAGACAAAAGCAAAATATATTATCCTGAGCTACAACAATGATGGTTTTATGTCCAAAGAGTACATTGAAGCGGTGATGAAACGATATGGTAAACCTGATACGTATGTATGTAAGAAAATCGCCTACAAGAAATATCAGAATTGGAAATCTCAAAACGAAAATAACCATTTTGAGTATTTGTTCTTTGTTGAAAAACGAGCTCCATCTGAAGTGGTATATGAGTGTCCCTTAAATTATATTGGCAGCAAGGCAAAGGTAGTGCCTTATATTTTAAAGTACCAACCTCAAAACTATAACACTTTTATTGACGCTTTTGGCGGTGGGTTTAATGTTGGAATCAACATCAATACGGAGCAAGTTATTTATAATGACATAAATTACTTGGTTTCAAATCTTATCCGTTCCTTTAGAGAATATGACACCTATGATTACCTGTTGTATATAAAGCGAATTATAAAGAAATTCGGTCTTGAAAAGGCAAAAGCAGAACCATACTTGGCCGTAAGAGAGTACTACAATTCCTTACCGATGGACAAAAGGGATTCCAGATTGCTCTTTACTATTATTTTATATGGATTTCAGCAACAAATTCGCTTTAATGGGCAGCACGACTTCAATAACCCTATAGGGATGAGATGGTTTAATGATAAAATCTTGGAGAAGACGATTAGTTTTTCGAGGAAAATCAAAGAGGGAAATTATGTGTTCTTCAGCGATAACTACAAAAATCTTTTGAACCAAGCAACCCCCTACACCTTTGTATATTTTGACCCACCGTATGAATTAACCACAGGAGCATATAACGATGGAAAGAGAGGCTTCGAAGGATGGAGCAAAGATTTAGAATCTGAGCTATTTTCCTGTGTAGACCAACTAAACGAAAATGAGGTTCCTTTTATGCTTTCCTATGTGGTTGAACATAAAGGAAAAACAAATCAAGCTCTTTTAGACTGGGTTGGCAGGCAAAACTATCATATTATCCAACTCGGAGAAATTATAGGAATTTCGGGAAGTAGACGGAAGGAGGTTCTGATTATCAATTATGGAGTATAGAAACACACCACACTTTATTATCAAAAAAAATCTTCAAAAATCAAAAAACACCGGAGTGTATTTCAGCGACGTTGTAACGCCAGATGTGCTAAGAGATGTTTGTGGACTGATTACTGGGCAAGCGGATTTTACATATCAATATGTTGACAACGATTACCACGATATGTTCTTAGAAACATCTTACAACAAAGGTCGTATAGCAATAATGCAGTACAGGAATGTTGTAAGTTACATTAGCTTTTCAGAACAAGAAATTGGTGGTAGAAATTCCAGCGTACAAAGCGTTCCAACGGCATTCAATATGTACTATAATAATTCATATCCTCAAAAAAATCTCTACTATTATTTTTTGAATGTAGAGGGCAATGCAGAAACCGATTACCAAATATTGATATATCGCTTGATGAATACCATAGGATTTGTATTTCTAAATGCAAGCCCTACACTTCTACAAAGAATCAATGCATTCAACTCTGTTGAAGATATAATTTTTAACAGAAAAATTAATGCTGGTAGAAATCGCAGTAACAATTCAACATTCATTACCAAAAGCACTTCCAGCGAAATTGAAATTTATGGTAAAACCTATGGCGCAAATAAATATGAAACCAGTTTAATGTGCTATGCACTCGCCAATCTTTGGCAACCTGGTCAGACAATTAAACTATTTGAGGTTCTTGAAGGTGACTTGAAAGAACTGCCTGCTTCAAGCCTGAACGTCATTAACCAAATGGGTGTTATTGATGTTATCCCAACGGATATGACTCTTGAGAAAATAATTTATGACAAAGAAAATAGTTTGCGTTCTCCTCGCTTTGTTCTTAACTTGTTTAACAAACTCGGAAATAAGCACTGTGCTCTTTGTAATTGTGAAATACCTGAGTTAATTCAAGGCGCACATATTTGGCCTGTTTCTGCTATAAAAAAAGCTCCTGCATTAAGCTTAGAACAATGCTTGGAGTATGCTTTGGATGGCGAGAACGGATTATGGTTATGTGAAAATCATCATAAGATGTTCGATGAGGGAATGCTGAACTTTGACCATAACGGCCATTTGTTATTGAGGAATGGTATTGAACGTCGTCATATGAAATTTATTGATGAAATAACGAAATATGATGTCTTGCCGGATGAGTTTCTAACCGGTAGATTCTTATGGTATTTGAGCCAAAGAACAGCATAATCTAAAGAGTACAATGTTGACGAATGTACGGAGTGCATTATTCAGATAAATTACGAAATATTCAGGCGGAAATTTTTCCGCCGCAGTAACGGAAACGTAAAATCAACAAGCCGCAAGTCTATAAAAAGCAAAATGAGAGGGGGAGTATCTTGGCATATTCACAGCTGATTAAAAACTTTCAGAGAATTCGCGGCTATATGAAAGAATTTTATGTTTACGGCTTTAAAACCCGTGACAAATATGATCAGAAAAGCAGCCGTTCCTATGATAACGAAAAGCGAAGAATAGAAAGCTATCTCGGCGATTACATGTGTTTTAATCAGACACAGGACGGCAAAACCGTATTTTTGTCCATTGACAGCCGAAGTGTGTCGGGTAATCCTCTTTATAAGGCATTCAAAGCAAAAAGCTTTACCGACGGAGATATCACGATTCATTTCATTCTTTTTGATATGTTACATTCGTCGGAAGTTTCACTTTCCCTGAATGAAATTGCAGATATTATTGATTCCCAATATCTGAATCACTTTGAATCCGCAGCTGTTTTTGATATCTCCACGCTGCGTAAAAAGTTAAAAGAATATGAAAAGCTCGGGCTTATTCATACACAAAAATCCGGCAAACAACTGTATTATCAGAGAGCGGATGATATCAATGTATCTCATCTGAGAGATGCCATTGCATTCTTTTCGGAAGCAGGCGGATGCGGTGTGATCGGAAACTTTCTGCTGGACAAAATACCCGACAAAAGCAGCATCTTTTCCTTTAAGCACCATTACATAACATGCGCACCAGACAGCGAAATTTTATGCGCACTCTTTGAGGCAATCGGCAAAAAGTCCTCTGTTCATATCACATATGAGTCTAACAAGGCAAAACACAGCGAAAGTATTCATATCATACCGATCAAGATCTATGTCAGTGTGCAAAACGGACGGCAGTACGTGATTGGGCTTAACACTCGGTTCAAAAAAATCAAATCCTACCGTCTTGATTATATTTTTTCTGTCGAGGAAGGCGAAGCGGCAGATTACGAAACCGCAAAGACGCTGTTTGAATCAATCAGACCGCATTTGTGGGGCGTTTCCATGGGAGACGGAAAAAATACGGAACACGTTGAGTTTACTTTGCATATCGGCGAAAACGAGGAATACATTTATCGCCGCTTGCTGCGTGAAAAGCGTATCGGAACAGTAGAACGTATCAATAAAAATACCGCACGGTTCTCGGCGGATGTTTATGATACTTGGGAAATGATTCCGTGGATTCGTACTTTTATTTGCCGTATTACAGCGCTTGATTTTTCAAACCGAACGGTTGAAAACCAATTTAAACGGGACGTGGAAGAAATGTATCTCCTCTATGGAATCGGAGGTGAGGAGTAATGCTGTTTCATGAGATATACGGCTGCTATTACGGGGCAGTTGCAAAAATTCTCTCCCTTGCCATATCAGGTGAAATAACTGAAAAAAGCATGAAGGAGATCATTAACAGCATTGCCTTCTCCGAAAGCTTTTTGGAAATCATTCCGGCGCTGGAAAACGGGCAATGGCCGTTGCTGC
>MKRK01000033.1:8432-14418 GCA_001896915.1 Clostridiales bacterium 43-6 | reverse complement strand
GCTCCGATGGCTGAAGGCCATTTCACTGGATAAAAGGATGAAGCTTTTTCAAGCTGATTGGGATTTTTTAAAGGATGTTGAGCCGCTGTTCGTGCCGTCAGATTGTATTGCTTATGACCAATACGGCGACGGCGACCCATATGAGGACGAAAACTATATTCATGTGTTTCGTACTATCGTTACAGCAATCAATGAACATCAGAAAATCAAAGTAGATTATGCCAGTGCCAAGGGGACACACAGACGAATTACATGCGATCCGTTAAAGCTGGAATATTCCGAAAAGGATGATAAATTCCGTGTAAACATTGCCTCGTGCCGTTTTGCTACAATGTTGAATGTTGCGGGAATAGAGAGCTGTGAAATAATCGGCGAAGCGCGTTTTGCGGCACTGCCGGAGGACAGACATTCCGAAGCGTATTTCCTCTGTGAGCTCTCGGATGAACGGAATGCTTTGGAGCGGTTTCTCCTGCACTTTGCGCACTTTAAAAAAGAGGCATGGCAAACCGGAGGGAATCAATATCAGATCAAAATCTATTATAACGCAGACGATGAGACTGAATTGTTGATCCGAATACTTTCTTTCGGACCTTTTGTGAAGGTTTTAGAACCGGCGTATTTCGTAAATTTAATAAAAGAGCGCCTTCAAATGCAGAAAAGTTGCGGACTCAAATGAGAGTTCGCAACTTTTTTTCCGTGATAAAGGAAAACATTTCCGATATACTGTATTTGCAGGATAGCTTTCGGCCATGTGTTTTTTTCACGGCAGTGCACTTTGGATATTCCGATGTGTATGCTTTAAGCTTTGCTTGCTCTTTGGCAGTCGCTTTTGCGACGGGGTTCAAATCCCCTTTATTATCGCAGGTTCGAATCCTGCCCGAGCGTAAACTCGGCCAAGCGGTTTTGGTAACGCCGGAAACGGCGAACGAAAGACTGTGCTTTCAGCACAGCTTGAAATTTCTCGCAGTCATCCCGCCGGATGATGATTTCGTGCTTTGCACGGAATCATCACGAAGCAATATAGTTTCTGCCTTGTCTGTGAAAGGATACCGTATTTTAGAAGAAGAAGCCAAAGCGTCCGCTTCCGTTTTTTCTGAAAAATACTTAATTTCATCGCCGCAGATTTTATATGGGTGACTGCAACACGTAAATTAAACTTTGGAGGTTTAACATATGAAAACAATTATCAACGAGAATCAGAGAGGTCTGCTTTTCAAAAACGGAAAATTTGTAAAAATGCTGTCTTCGGGTAAATATCGCACCTTTGGAGACAAAACAATTGAAGTACAGGAGCTTGACAAGGCTCTTGTTTCACAAAACGCTTCTCTTGATGTATTATTAAAGGATAAGGCTATTGCAAGTGAAACCGTTTGTGCAGAGGTAGGAGACCGCCAGCTTGCACTTCATTTTATTGACGGAAAATTCAGTGAAGCACTCCGTCACGGCAAATATGCTTATTTTAATACTTACAATAAGCATGAATTTACCATCATAGACATATCATCACCCGAGGTTCCAGATGAGATTCCCGAGTACATATTTTCCAAGATACCAACCTATCTTTACACAAAAGTAGAGGTAGCAGAGTATCAGAAAGCGCGGCTGTATTTTAATCAGAAATTCATTCGTCTTCTGGATGCGGGAACATACTATTTCTGGAAAACGGATATCAAGGTAGATGCCGGCTTGGCGGATATCCGCCTTACCAAAATGGATATCACTGGTCAGGAAATTTTAACACAGGATAAAGTCTCGGTGCGTGTTAACTTTGTATGTAATTATCGCATTACCGACTTTATCAAGGTCAAAACCGAAATAGACGATTATGAGGAGCAAATTCATGTTGCTGCCCAGTTGGCATTGCGTGATTTTATCGGCAAATACCGTATTGATGAAATTCTGGAAAGCAAAGAGCAAATGTCGCAGTATGTATTTGATCGTCTGAAAGCAAGAGAAACGGATTTCTATGTAGAATTCACCGATGCAGGTGTTAAGGACATCATTCTTCCGGGCGAGATCCGGGACATTATGAACACGGTGCTTGTTGCTGAAAAGCGTGCACAGGCAAATGTCATCACCCGTCGGGAGGAAGTCGCCTCAACCAGATCCCTTCTGAACACAGCAAAGCTGATGGACGAAAACAAGACCCTTTATAAGCTGAAAGAGCTGGAATACGTTGAGCGTATTTGCGAAAATGTCGGCAATATCAACGTAAACGGCAGCGGTGATATCCTTTCGCAGTTGACCGCTGTGCTGCGTGGAAATGTCGTAAATGAATAGCAGGAGATGAACTTATGAAATATGGCGAACTGAAAAAGAAAATCAGAGAAACATTTTTTGAGAATATTTCTGATAAGCAACTTAGCGATATTTATATATACCAATACATTTGGCATGCGTTTTCTTATGAAACCATTGATTGTCTTAAGGAAGACAAGGCGAATATAGAATTTGACCGTCAAACATATAAACACGCCTGGATATTTTATGAAGATGATGATTTTGATACAGAGGCTCTTGAAATCGATTCGACAGAGTGGAAGGCAAAAGACGTTTTTGATTTGTCGCGGCAATTTGGGAAAAAACGTCTTCCAAAAGATATCTATGTTGTAGATTGTGATTTCAAGTGGATTTATGCAAGAACCCATGAAGAAGATTATGGTCTCGGACCGTATTTTTATAGAAAAAAGCGGTAAATACATTATTAATAATTATAAGGTGATTCAAAATGATTAAAATAACAGGCGCATATAACACCGCCGAAATATACACAGACATTGTTGAAGAAAATGCAGCGGAGCAGATCAAACAGTTATGTGACCAGGAATTTGTAAACGGCTGCAAAATACGCATTATGCCGGATGTTCATGCGGGAGCCGGCTGCGTGATCGGCTTCACTGCCGATTTAGGTGAAATGATTATCCCTAATATTGTTGGCGTAGATATCGGGTGCGGTATGCTGACGGTGGAGCTTAGCAACGCAGATATTGATTTTTCCGTCTTGGATGGTGTTATCCGCGCATGTGTTCCAAGCGGTAAAAATGTTCATGAAGGCAGGATGACCAGATATCCGGAATTGCAGCAGCTTTACTGTTATCGCAATCTGAAAAAGGCACGTTGGATTGAGCGCAGTCTCGGAACACTCGGCGGCGGAAATCATTTTATCGAAATTGACGTTGATGACGAAAATAACAAATATCTTGTGATTCACACCGGCAGCCGTAATCTGGGTAAACAGGTCGCAGAGCTTTATCAGCAAATGGCATATGATATTTGCCGCGGAGCTGACCAGCTTTTTGAAAAGCAAAAGAGTCTTATTGATGAATACAAAGCCGCCGGAAAACGCAGCGAAATTCAAGTAGCTATCAAAGAAATGAAAGCGAACTTTAAGGAAAAAGAAACTGATATACCGAAAGAACTTTGCTACCTTACCGGCGAATACCGTGAAATGTATCTGCATGATATGAAAATCTGTCAGGAGTTTGCAACAAGAAACAGATTAGAAATCGCAAACAGTATTCTAAGCGGAATGTTCGGTAAATCACTTGATACGTTTACTCATTTTGAGACGATTCATAATTATATCGATTATGACAGCAATATTGTAAGAAAAGGTGCCGTTTCCGCAAAGGAAGGCGAAAAGCTGTTGATTCCAATCAATATGCGTGACGGAAGCCTTATCTGTGTCGGCAAAGGAAATGAAGATTGAACTGTTCTGCGCCGCACGGAGCCGGAAGGCTTTACAGCCGTAAGAATGCCAAGGAGAACTTCACCGTCGAAGAATTTCAAAAATCCATGGAAGGCATTTTCAGCACATCCATCAACGAATCAACCCTTGATGAAAGCCCCATGGCCTATAAGAGCATGAATGACATTATTAACAACATTTCTCCCACTGCAGATATTATCAAAATCATCAAGCCGGTGTTCAATTTTAAAGCAGGCGAATAATGGTTCCATATTTTCTCCGGATATGACGGAAGCTCTTCTATACCCAATCATGTAAAACAGTTTGGGAGTAAAAGAGCTTCCGACTTTTTATTGGCAATTTACCGATTCACGGTTGACCTTGGTTGTTGATCACTTTAAATTTTTTAGTTTTTGCGTCGATGATTTTGAGCAGTATATCATCAACGGCGTCGGTGTATTTCCCGTCGGTGATCAGGCGGTTGCGCATTTCATTCATGCAATTTACCACAACCCGCCGCTCGAAATCGTCCAGTGCGATATAGTATTTCTTTCCCATCATTACTTCTCCTTCAGATAGTCGTAAAACGGTGCTTCGCTGCTGGCGAATACATCATAAGCAAACGATGCGCCAAGGCGGAAACCAACAATGAAGCTATCAAGATCACTGGTGCCGTTGACCTCGCCCCACGCATCCACATATTCAATGAACAGCTTCTTTTCTTCATCTGAGAGCCGTTCAGTCAGAATATCCTCATTCTTTGAAAGAATCTGCATTGCCTTTTGCACGTTCTTGTTGTGATTGATTCCTCTTGCTTGTGGCTCAATGTTTCCGTAATAAAATTCTTCAATAAATCCAGCCATTATTTCCGATCTCCTTTTTTGATTATATTTTATATGAGGTCAAGAAAATTTGCGAATGTGTGGATTGAAAAAGTATGGCAAAATAAAACACCCCGTTTACCGTATTGCTACGATAAACGGGGTGTTGCTTTAGATATAAAGGTTTATTTTAATATCTTTCCATCCAAGCACCCTACGCTTTGACGAGAACGAATACAGATAATTCTGTGCGTCCTCACGCGTTAAAGTGAAGCTTGCGAAGTGCTGATATCTTATTTCCTGCCATCCTTGATAGCAGCCTGTGCGGCGGCCAAACGGGCGATGGGGACGCGGAAGGGGGAACAGGAAACATAGGACAAGCCTACATTGTGGCAGAACTCAACGGTAGTCGGGTCGCCGCCGTGCTCGCCGCAGATGCCCAATTTAATATCAGGTCTTGTCTGGCGGCCCAGGTCGCATGCCATTTTCACAAGCTTACCGACGCCGTTTTTGTCAATTCTGGCAAACGGATCGTTTTCATAAATCTTGTTTTCATAGTAAGCAGTCAAGAACTTACCGGCATCATCACGGCTGAAGCCGAAGGTCATCTGGGTAAGGTCGTTGGTTCCGAAGGAGAAGAACTCTGCTTCTGTTGCGATCTCGTCTGCTGTTAAGGCAGCGCGGGGAATCTCAATCATAGTACCAACTTTGTATTCCAGTGTTACGCCTGCTTCTTTGATGACAGCGTCAGCGGTTTCCACAACGGTCTTTTTCACGAACTGAAGCTCTTTCAATTCGCCGACCAACGGGATCATGATTTCCGGAACAACGTTGAATTCCGGATTGGATTTGTTCACATTGATGGCAGCCTTGATGACCGCTCTGGTCTGCATTGCTGCAATTTCCGGATAGGTAACGGCAAGACGGCATCCACGGTGACCCATCATGGGGTTGAACTCATGGAGGGATTCAATGATTGCTTTGATATCTTCCACTGTTTTGCCTTGTGTGTTGGCAAGCAGTTCGATGTCTTTTTCTTCTGTGGGAACAAACTCATGAAGAGGCGGGTCTAAGAAACGAATGGTGACGGGGTAACCGTTCATAGCAATATAAAGCTGTTCAAAGTCACCCTGCTGCATGGGCTCAAGCTTAGAAAGAGCGGCTTCTCTCTGGGCAACGGTATCGGAGCAGATCATTTCACGGATCGCTGCGATTCTGTCAGCTTCAAAGAACATATGCTCAGTACGGCACAGGCCGATGCCTTCTGCGCCGAAGGACATGGCTTGTTGTGCGTCTTTCGGTGTGTCAGCGTTTGTTCTGACCTTTAAGGTTCTGTATTTATCGGCAAGCTCCATAACACGACCGAATTCACCGCTGATGGAAGCAGGGACGGTGGGGATTGCTTCGCCATAGATGTTACCGGTGGAACCGTCCAGAGAAATATAATCGCCTTCCACATAGGTCTTGCCGGCCAGGG
>MKRK01000033.1:4502-8373 GCA_001896915.1 Clostridiales bacterium 43-6 | reverse complement strand
CCCGCCGCGAACGGTTAAGATACCTTGGGCATAGTGCATGCCTTCGATGTCTTCCGGTGATGTTTCCAAACGAACGAGGATGATCTGCTCGCCTTTTTCGCCTTCTTTTACTGCGTCTTCGGCTGAAAAGACAACCTTGCCGCAGGCAGCGCCGGGAGAAGCAGGGAGAGCTTTGCCAATGGGTGTGGCAGCCTTCAGTGCTTTTGTATCAAACTGGGGATGCAGCAAAGCGTCCAGCTGTTTCGGGTCGATCATGGTGATGGCTTCTGTCTCGGAAATCATGCCCTCATCCAGAAGGTCACATGCGATTTTCAGAGCAGCGGCAGCGGTTCTTTTTCCGTTACGGGTCTGAAGCATGTAGAGCTTCTTGTCCTGAATGGTGAATTCCATGTCCTGCATGTCTCTGTAGTGGTTTTCAAGAATGCCGCAAACGCCGATGAACTCGTCATACACTTCCGGCATAATCTCATGAAGCTCAATAATCGGTCTTGGTGTTCTCACACCGGCCACAACGTCTTCGCCCTGTGCGTTCATTAAGAACTCGCCCATGAGCTTTTTCTCACCGGTTGCAGGGTCACGGGTAAACGCAACACCGGTTCCGGAAGTATCGCCCAGGTTGCCGAAAGCCATCATCTGGATGTTAACGGCAGTGCCCCAGGAATAGGGGATTTCGTTCATCATTCTGTAGTAGTTTGCACGGGGGTTGTCCCATGAACGGAACACAGCTTTGATGGCGCCCATGAGCTGCTCTTTCGGGTCGGCCGGGAAATCGCTGCCGATTTTATTCTTATATTCAGCTTTGAATTTTTGAGCAAGATTTTTCAGATCGTCAGCTGTTAAGTCAACATCTTCTGTAATGCCTTTTTCTTCTTTGAGCTCGTCAATCAGCTCTTCAAAGTATTTTTTGCCGACTTCCATAACAACGTCGGAATACATTTGAATGAATCTTCTGTAGCAGTCGTATGCCCACCTTGCATTGCCTGATTTTTCAGCCAATACGACAACAACCTCGTCGTTTAAACCGAGGTTTAAAATTGTATCCATCATACCCGGCATAGAAGCACGGGCGCCGGAACGGACGGAAACGAGAAGCGGATTGGTGGGATCGCCGAATTTCATTCCGGTGATTTCTTCCATCTTTCCGATATTCTCCATGATTTCTGCCTGGATTTCGTCTGCGATTTTTTTACCGTCGTCATAATACCGTGTGCAGGCCTCTGTGGAAACAGTGAAACCCTGGGGAACCGGCAAACCGAGACTTGTCATTTCAGCCAAATTTGCGCCCTTGCCGCCGAGGAGCTCTTTCATTTTGCCGTTGCCCTCGGAGAAAAGATAAACGTACTTGTGACTCACTTTAAATCTACCTCCAAATTTTTTGTTTGAATCTTATATCTGCATCTTTCATGCCCGACATCCAAAACCCCCGTAAAAAAAGCTTTTACAGGCTCAAAGAACATTATATCAAAGAATTGTTAAAATATCTACCATAATTTTTTAATAAAAATAATGAATTTGCCGAAGCGGAAATTATTTTTTTGTTGCGATTTTCACAAATAAAGAAGAAAATTATTCCATGGGAATTATTTTTGACCTTTTTTAGTGGATTTAATCAAACGTTACCGCAATGATATCGTCTTTGTTTCCGCCGCCCTGTGCACCTTCTTCATAGGGCTCACTGTAATGGATCTTAACCTCCGCTTTGTTTTCGGACGGCCATGTTACGGCAATATCATCCCCGCCTGATTTATCGTGTCTTGCCACATGCCTGTTGTTTTGATGCTTATAAAAAACTATTCTTCTTCTTTGTCCATAATTATACATGAATATTTCGTAAACTTCAACTTAAATCCCGCTTCATTTCCCGGGGAATTTGTGTATTCTTCCCTGAATGTTATTTTTATAACACAAATTTAATTTTTCACTTGCAAAATTACGGTTTTCTTGGCATAATGATAGTATAAAATACTCTGTAATCTGTGGAGGTATGCTTTGGTGTCAAATTGTGCAGTAATTCTTGCCGCCGGGGAAGGCAAAAGAATGAAGTCTGATAAACCCAAGGTTTTATGTGAAGTTTTGGGCCGCCCGATGATCGATTATGTCATTGACGCGTGCCGCTCTTCCGTTTCCGCCCTTTGTGTGGTAACGGGCTACAAATCGGATATGGTAAAATCGCATTTAGGCGAAGGCATTACAACAGCGATACAGGCGGAGCGTTTGGGCACCGGACACGCTGTGATGCAGGCAATGGATTTTATCGAATTACATAAGGACGGCAACGTCCTCGTTTTATGTGGTGACGCACCGCTGATGAACAAAGAAACTCTTGAGGGCGGGCTGAAGCATCATACCGATCATGATTTGGCTGTCACCGTTATTTCTGCAAGAGTGGAAGACCCGACGGGATATGGCCGTATCGTGAAAGAAAACGGAAAACTGAAAGCAATCGTAGAACAAAAAGATGCGGACGATATCACAAAAGCCATTGACGAAGTAAATTCAGGCGCATATTGGTTTCGTACCGAGGTTCTTCTGGCGCTGTTGCCGAAGCTTCATAACAACAACGCCCAAGGGGAATATTACCTGACCGATACCATCAAGCTGGCACTGGAAGAACATTTGCCCTGTGACGCATTCGCCGCAAATTCGCCGGATGTGGTTTTAGGCGCAAACGACACCGAACAGCTGGAACAATTGAATCAAAAAGCTTTGAAAATTTTCAATTCATTATAGGGGGACAAAAACAATGAATTTCCATGGTAAGGACATTAAAATTTTCTCTGCAAACACCAGCCGTACAATGGCAAGGCAGATTGCAGACGGATTGGGGCTTCCGCTTGGCAAATCCGATGTGGGTCATTTCAGTGACGGTGAAATATCGGTTTCCATCAATGAATCCGTTCGTGGCTCCGATGTTTTTATTGTTCAATCCACATGCGCACCGGTCAACAACAACATCATGGAGCTTCTCATCATGATCGATGCCATGAAACGTGCTTCCGCTGGAAGAATTACAGCGGTTGTTCCGTATTTCGGATATGCCCGTCAGGACAGAAAAGCAAAAGCGCGTGACCCGATTTCCGCCAAGCTGGTAGCCGATTTATTAACCACCGCCGGTGCTGACCGTGTATTGACCATGGACTTACACGCACCGCAGATTCAAGGGTTCTTCACCATCCCGGTTGACCATCTGCTGGGTGTTCCGATTTTAGCCCCCTATTTCAGCAAAAAATTCGCCGGCTCAAAGGACGAGCTGGTTGTTGTTTCTCCTGACCTTGGTTCCGTTACCCGTGCCAGAAACTTTGCCCAGAGAGTGGACGCCCCCATCGCCATTGTTGACAAACGCCGCCAGCGTGCCAATGTCAGCGAGGTCATGAACATCATCGGTGATGTAAAAGACAAGAGCGTTGTGTTGGTGGACGATATGATCGACACCGCCGGGACACTTTGCAATGCGGCTTCCGCCATTCTGGAAAAGGGCGGTGCAAAGGAAGTGTTTGCCTGTGCCACCCACGGCGTTTTGTCCGGTCCCGCCATTGAACGCATCAACAACAGCGTCATCAAAGAGCTGGTTTTGCTTGACACCATTCCGGCGACGGAAGATAAAAAATGTGCAAAAATCACCATGCTGCCGGTCGCTTCTGTCTTCGCCGAAGCCATTGAGCGCATTTATGAAGACAAACCCATGTCCACCATGTTTGGTTGATTGATATCCAAAACGCAAAGCGGATGATTTCATTCATCCGCTTTTATGCACCATGAAAAAAGCCTTGCTGAAAATTCAGCAAGGCTTTTCTTATACACCCACCGAATAGTTCGGTGTTTCTTTTGTGATGGAGATATCGTGGGGGTGGCTTTCTTTCAGACCGGCGCC
>MKRK01000033.1:0-4482 GCA_001896915.1 Clostridiales bacterium 43-6 | reverse complement strand
GCCGATGAGCTGGAATATGGTATCTGAGAGCATGCCCTTATAGGGAACGCGACCCTCCACGCCTTCGGGAACCAGCTTTCTGCCCTCTTCCTGAAAATAACGGTCACGGCTGCCCTTATTCATGGCGGCGATGGAACCCATGCCTCTGTACACCTTAAAGGAACGCCCCTGGTAGATTTCGGTCTCCCCCGGTGCTTCGTCACAGCCGGCAAACAGGGAACCGATCATTACCACGTCCGCGCCTGCCGCCAATGCTTTGACGACGTCGCCGGAATATTTGACACCGCCGTCAGCGATGACGGGAATGCCGTATTTGGTGGCAACACAAGCCACATCATAAATCGCCGTGATCTGAGGAACGCCGATGCCCGCAATGACACGGGTGGTACAGATGGACCCCGGTCCCATGCCGACCTTCAGTGCGTCTGCCCCTGCCAAAATCAGCTCCTCCGCCGCTTCGGCGGTTGCGATATTGCCGGCCACCAGAGTAACCTCCGGGAAGGCCTCTTTGATTTTTTGGATGCCCGTAATGATGTTTTTGCTGTGCCCGTGAGCAGAATCCAATACCAAAACATCACATTCTGCCTTCACCAGGGCAGCGGCACGGTCCATCATATCGCTGGTCACGCCGATGGCAGCACCGCAAAGCAGTCTGCCTTCTTTGTCTCTTGCTGAATTGGGGTATTTAACGGCTTTTTGAATGTCCTTGATGGTGATGAGACCCTTTAAGCGACCTTCGTCGTCCACCAAAGGAAGCTTTTCGATTTTTCTGCTGCAGAGGATTTTTTGGGCTTCCTCCAGGGTGGTGCCCACGGGAGCGGTCACCAGATTTTCTTTTGTCATAACCTCTTTGATTTTTGAGCTGAAATCGGTAATGAATCGTAAATCACGGTTTGTGATAATGCCTACCAATTTGCCTTCTTCACAAATCGGCACGCCGGAAATTTTATATTTCGCCATCAATTCGTTGGCGTCATAAACAATATGCTCGGGGGACAGGAAAAAGGGGTTCAGGATAACACCGTTTTCGGAACGCTTCACACGGTCCACCTCGTCGGCCTGCTGTTCGATGGACATATTCTTGTGAATGATACCGACGCCGCCTTCACGGGCGATGGCGATCGCCATTTTTGCTTCCGTAACCGTGTCCATGGCAGATGTCATAAACGGGGAGTTCAAGGCAATCCTCTTGGAAAGCCGTGTGGCCAGATTGATATCCTTCGGCAAAATATCGGATTTGGAAGGAATTAAGAGAACATCGTCAAATGTCAGACCCTCTTTTATGAACTTGTCCTGCCCATTAACATTCACCATTTTACTTGCCCCTTTGCAATGATTTTCTTTACATTTTACCACTTTGAACTTGACATTTCAACTAATTTTTTATATAATTGAATAACTTTTCACGATAAAATAAAACAGCCGCCCTGTTGGGCGACTATTTCTTGTATGTCGGCATTGACCTATTTTCCCGGGCAGCTTCCCGCCAAGTATTTTCGGCACGAGTGAGCTTAACTTCCGTGTTCGGGATGGGAACGGGTGGACCCTCACTGTTAAAAACACCGACTCTGTTCAGTTGTTGTTGCACTCTCGTTTGAGCGCTTGATTATAATATCACACTTGTCCGGAGAATGCAAGCATTTTTTATACTTTTTTAAAATATTTTTTTATAATAGGGTTGAACCATGGTTTTTTAAAGATATTACCTCGTTTTTTTGATAAAATATAGTGACAAGCCATTTACATTATGGTATCATTTTTATGCACGATTTGTGATTGAGAACGTCTGTTGACCGATGACAGCAGGAGGTTCTTTTCGATCCGGCTCTGCCGGATTGACCTTATCATTTTTTATCACCGGAGAAAAGGAGAATTTTATGGACAAGTATGTATGTACAGCCTGCGGTTATGTATATGACCCCGAAATCGGCGATGCGGACGGCGGCATTGCGCCCGGCACAGCGTTTGAGGACATTCCGGATGATTGGGTCTGCCCGGTTTGCGGCGTAAGCAAGGAAATGTTTGAAAAAGAATAAGTCATCTGCTGTCCGGCATGCTTTTGGGCATGCCGGACAAAATCAATGCATTGGAGGATATTTATGAGTACTTTACAATTAAAAGAGAAAATATATTCGGTGGGCGTGCTCAATCCCGCCCTTCGGGTTTTTGATATTATTATGACTGCCGAATACGGCACATCATACAATGCCTATCTGATCAAGGGAGAAAAAACCGCCCTTGTGGAAACCGTCCATGAATCCTTTTTTGATGAATATCTGGAGAATTTGCAGAATCTTTGTGATGTCACCAAAATTGACTACTTAATCATGAACCATACCGAGCCGGATCATTCGGGCAGCATTCACCGCTTGCTCGCCTTGTGCCCCGGTCTCGAAATCATCAGCTCTGTGGCGGCGCAAAAATATCTGACTTCCATTGTAAACGTTCCTTTTCGATCCCGTATTGTAAAACAGGGGGATACATTAGATTTGGGCGGAATGACCTTGAGCTTTCATCCCTCTCCCTTTTTACACTGGCCGGACTCTATGTTTACCTACGAAAGCACAACCAAAACGGTGTTTACCTGTGACTTTTTGGGCGCCCATTATTGCGAGCCCAGAGTGTTTGACCGTTTTGTACATTACCCTGTAAAATACGAAGAGGCATTTCGGTATTATTATGATTGCATTTTCGGTCCCTTCAAGCCCTATGTTCTCGCCGGACTGGACAAGCTGGCGGCACTGGAGTTTGACATGGTCTGCCCCAGCCACGGTCCTGTTTTGACCGATACCATCGGGGACAAAATTGAAAAGTACCGCTTATGGAGCACGCCCAAGGAAAAAGGCGACAAAAAAACCGTTGTGATCGTATATGGCTCTGCCTACGGCTATACAAAGCAGCTTGCCCTTGCCTCCGCCCAGGCGCTGGAGGAAGCCGGCTACTGTGTGAAAAGCTTTGACGTGGTAGAAGACGGTCTGGCGGAAATCATAAAAGCGGTGGAACCATGCGATGCTTTGCTAATTGGCTCCAACACCATCAACAGAGACGCAACCAAACCGGTTTGGGATGTTTTGACCTCCATTGACGCCATCAACACCAGAAAGCCTGCAGGTGCCTTCGGCTCCTTCGGCTGGAGCGGTGAGGCTGTTCCGATGATTCAGACCCGCTTATCCCAGCTGAAATTCAACGTTGTCGGCGAGGGTTTTAAAATTAATTTCAGACCCACCGATATTGACAAGAAAAACTGCGCAGACTATGCTCTAGAGGTTGCGGCACAAATAAAATGATGAAGGGATGATATTGTGGCACAAAGACGAAGAAAAAAAACAAAGAATGTCTTTTTGAACCGTATTATCATCTTCTCAACTGTGTTTATCATTTGCCTTGTGATTTTTTCGGTGATTGCGGCGCTCATTTATATGCCCGGCTATTTTGATAACAAAAAAACCCAAAGCAAGCCTTCCCAGACCATCGTCACCGTTGTGAAGCCTGCCAATCTTTTGTTGGTGGTCACGGACGGTGCGGATTTCGGAAAAGCATATTATACCCTGCTGCGGACCGATGTGAACAAGCCGGCATTTCCTGTGACGGCTCTGCCCAGAGATTTCATACTGACTGCAGGAAGCAAGACAGATACCCTGTCCGGGATGATGGCATACGGCGGGATCAAAATGGCGAAACAGGCGCTGGAGGAAACCCTTGGAATTTCCATTGACCGCTATGCCGTGATGCCCCTGTCGAATTACGAGGACATTACCAACAAGCTGGGCGGCATCAATTATAATGTGGTGGGCAACCTTCATTATACCGACAAGGACGGAACTGTCATCACCGCCCTGGAAAGCGGACGGCAAAATCTCCCCGGTTCTTATGTGACCCAGCTGCTCCGGTATCCCCTGTGGCAGGAGGGAGAGGTCAAACGACTGGAGATTCAGGCAAGTATTTTTGAAAACCAAATCGATCAGGCTTTGGTAACAACAGCAAGCCAGGACAAGGAACCGATTTTTAAATATATCATCAATTTGATGACCACGAATATTTCCGGCTCTGATTTTTTTATCGCCAAGGATTATATCATTCCCCTGTCTGCAAAATCCCCGGCTTATAGCCTTCGTCTTCCTGTTGAAGATGAAATAAAGGACGGCAAAGTGGTTTATCGTCCCGGGGATATTACGGAATTTCGAAAAGCATATCAATAAAGCATACTATGACGGGTAACACACCTGCCGGCGGGGGCTCTGCCCTTGATCCGGCTGTGTGTTACCCGTCATTTTTTGTGTATAAGATTATTATTGTAACATAGGACAATCCAAAACAGCATATCGTAAAACCTCGCATAGCAATCCGTATTCCTTTGGTTTTAATCGCAGAAAGAAAAAATGGTGGCAGGGGTGACGGATTGCCACGTCAGTTTGAAAAGCCAACAAGTCGGCTTCACTGGCTCGCAATGACGCCGGGGGGGACGCATTCCCCGATTGTTCC
>MKRK01000032.1:3607-5295 GCA_001896915.1 Clostridiales bacterium 43-6 | reverse complement strand
TGCAATGTAACGAATTTCGTTACATATTTTTCGCGCCCGTAAAAAACAATTGTATCATGCCACAAGTTCATTTTAGGGGGTATCTTACATCCTGTCAACGCGACATTTCTATATGTATAACATACTCATATCACTGTCTCCGGCTGAATCAGGCGTTTACAGATAACCCTTTGCGCCTCGCATTTCGCTGTCGCTTCGCACTTGGTACACGGTATATGTAACATTCGCCATTTCGCTTTCAAGCGTGGTTTGGCTTTTCTACAAAAAAACCGCGATGATCGGAAATATTGAGTGAACCTATCATATTACACCGTCACAGCTGAAACAGTGATAAACGCACCATGCGTATTACCATCATTCACTGTTTATTTGTATTGGATTCATCTTCGCATAGCAGCAGCAAATAAGCAAGAAAAATCACACGTTTCACAGCATAAAGTTGACTTTCATGTAATCTCGTATTATTCTTAATGTTAGAATATTGATCTATATGACGCTCTTTGGACGATCCATCGCATCACATACAAAAATAATCTATAGTGAGTCTTCATATATCGCGTCACACGTGTTAAACCTGTGTACAGAAGGAGTTTGCCATGACAATTGCCGCGCCGGACATTACGCCAGCCACGTTGGAAACAGTGATAGACACCATACCAACACAAATTTGGCAGATGTCCTATTCCTGCGTCTATGGCCGCGTCAACACTGCGCATGCCACGTTTCTGGGGAAACCCCGAGACGAGATTGAGCTCCATCCAATTGAGAGTGTGCTTTCGCAGCCGGAAGCAGCTGCTGCTATTACGCAGATTCGCAACACCGTTGAAACCCGCCGTCCGAGCGAGAGCGAAGTTTGGCGGACTGACTCTTATGGAAACAAGCGGCTTCTCCGCATTGTCATGACCCCAACGCTCAAGGAAACCGGCGAGGTGCTGTTTTTGAGTTGTACGGCGGAGGATATCACCGGCCGCTGGGAGGTTGAGAAAGAGCTTTCGCTTTGCCGCGACAGTTCGGACGAGGAAACCGCGGTGAAATTTAACGAGTCGGCGGATGCACTTTGGGGCGCGGTGAGTTCCCTTGTTCACATGGCGGAAACGCAGGATGCGGCCGCAAGCCTCCACCTCAAGCGTCTTTGTGAATCCTGCCGGGTTGTGGCAAGCGTGCTCTCTTTCAACAGCGTTTACAGCCAGAGTCTGACCTATGATTTCATCCATATGCTGCAGCAAGCCTGCCTGCTTCACGACATCGGCAAAGCAAGCATCCCCGACAGCATCCTGCTCAAGCCCGGCAAACTCACGCGTGAAGAGTTTGACGAGGTCAAAAAACACACCGCCATCGGAGTGGAAACGATTGAGCAGACGCTGCCGCAACTGCAAAACAGCCGCATCTACCAGATGACGATTGACATCGCGCTTTCGCATCACGAACGCTGGGACGGAAAAGGTTATCCTAACGGGCTTAAGGGCGATGAGATTCCGCTTTCTGCGCAGATTGTCGCGATTTGCGATGTCTACGACGCGCTGCGGAATGTGCGCCCCTATAAGCCGGCGCTGACGCACGAGGACAGCATGCTGGAGTTGCGTCGCGAGTGCGGAACACAGTTTAACCCCGCGCTGTGCGATGCATTCTTCCATTGTGCGGAAGAGATTCGCCATATCTACGAAACGAACTGATCATCCGCCCAAAAC
>MKRK01000032.1:1572-3552 GCA_001896915.1 Clostridiales bacterium 43-6 | reverse complement strand
CTGCCGTTCGAAAGGTCGGTGAAGCGCACATAGAGAGACACGCGGTTTTGCGCGTCCAGCGCGCGCCAGATCTCGTCCGCAAGCGACTGCGCGGTTCCTTTGATCCAGAGTCCGCGCGGGTCGCCGGAAAACGGCGGGAGCGGGTCGCCATCGCTTTGGTAGGTATGTATGAGGTGTGCGTTGTTCGCCTTGGGGTCATAACTCCAATATTTTCGCCTGCAGTCGACCGCATCCTCTGCTTTTTTTACGATTCCAAGGGAATAGCGTCCCGTCGGTAGTACCAGCCCCGCGATACGCGGCGTATAGTTTGGCGCGTCCGGCTCATAGCAGCGCGCGCTCATCGCATACTGAAACGAATGCCCCGCCTTCAGGCTCTCGCAAACGGTCTCCGTGTGGTCTCCGTTTGTGACAACGATGGTGTCGTTGCAAACGCGCACAGGCGTATAGAAGATCAGCTTCGGGTCCGTCACCTTGCTCTCATCAAACGGAAGAATCAAAAGCGAATCCTCCTCCTCACGAAACACGCGGTTTCGGCTGTTTTCGCTGCGCCCAGTCAGAAAACAGGCGACGACCGCCTGACCTTCGATGCTGCCAAGCAGGATTCCCCGCCCTGGGTAGGGGTTATTGGAGAGCGCTTCTGCAATCGAGACCATGTGAGCCTCCTGACGGTTCTGGTTGGAATGCCTTTCCGGCAAGCACATCTGTGCCGTTATTCTTCTCCCAACGACACCGCAACAAAGTCCGTTCCGTCAAACCGCCACGCTTCGCGATAGCCACAGGCGCGCGCGAGCGCCTCCGCCTCCGCAAAACCAAACGCAACATCCTGCGTCCGGTGCGCGTCAGCGCTGATCGTAATCCTAGCCCCACGCGCATGAAGTTTTTCGAGCAGCGTTTTCGAAGGATACGGCGTGGTACGGTATCCGCGCGAGATCGCGCCGGTGTTGATTTCGAAAATCTTTCCTTTTGCAATCAGTGCATCCATCGCGTGTTCCGCAGCCTTTTGAAAGCGCGCGGATTCGGGGTTGTAGAGCCTCGCCTGCTCATTAAACTTGGTCAGTAAATCAAAATGCCCGACGATATCGACCTCTTCCACCGCTGCCAGTGCTTCATACTGCTGAAAATAAGCTTCCGCTGCCGTTTCGGTATCGCCGTGAAATACGCGTTCCAGATAGCGTGCGGAATGCTCCGCCGCCGCATCCACGCTGTATGCTTCACCTTCCCAAAGGATATGGTGCATCGATCCGATCACGTATTCATACCCGGAGAATTCCTTGTCGGAGAGCGTCTCCCATTCCGCGCCGCAATATACGTCTATCACACCGCGATATTGCTCATTCAGCCGGCGCACTTCCGCTTTGTATTCCGGCAAGCGCTCTTTGGAGATTGTCCAGCCCCAGCCGTCCTCAAACGGCATCGGCGTATGCACGCTGAAGCCAATCGAAGTCAGCCCGGCTTTCTTTGCCGCTAGAGTCATCTCCTCCAGCGTGTTCTGTCCATCGTCGAAAATACTATGGGTATGTAGATTTTGTTGAAACACAGATTATTGATCTCCTGTTTGTGTTGCTGTCCGCTAGGCCATCTTCTCCTGTTTGACCTTACGGTCGATCACATGGCGGGATGCCATCTCGCGCCGGATGTCGCTTAGTTCGATGCCGGATTCGATC
The DNA here is from genome assembly GCA_001896915.1 of Clostridiales bacterium 43-6. Lineage (GTDB taxonomy): Bacteria > Bacillota > Clostridia > Oscillospirales > Acutalibacteraceae > MKRK01. The sequence continues at coordinate 1,888 of MKRK01000032.1, read as the reverse complement.
ATCAGCACCATACAATGATACATCAAATCGCCGATTTCATAAACCGTATTTGCTTTGTCGCGGTCTTTGGCCGCGAGGATGACCTCCGTGGTCTCCTCTCCGACTTTTTTCAGGATTTTATCCAGCCCTTTTTCGAAGAGATAGGTGGTATAGCTGCCTTCCTTCGGGTTAGCTTTTCTGCCGCGCAGCATCTCAAAGAGGTCTTCGTATTGAAACCCTGCTTCCGCTTCGCCTTCAAAAACGGGCTGGAAGAAACAACTCTGCGCGCCCGTGTGGCAGGCGGGGCCGCTCTTTCGCACCTCAACGAGCAACGTGT
>MKRK01000032.1:0-1547 GCA_001896915.1 Clostridiales bacterium 43-6 | reverse complement strand
GCCGCGAGCGGGACCAGAAGCACGTGCGCCCTTCCTGCATCGATATACGCAAGCTCTCCGCATTCATATACGCCATCATGAGCACCTGCTTGGTCTCGGTGTCGATCACAATCGCGGGAATCAGTCCGTTTGCATCAAATTTCAGTTTTTCGATCTCCAGCATGTTCAAACCCTCCGCACCGGTATGCCCGCCTCATGCAGCGTCTGCTTGAGGTCTTTGATCTGCACCTCGCCAAAGTGGAAAATCGAGGCGGCAAGCCCCGCGTCCACCTTGGGAAGCGCGGTAAACAACGTTACAAAATCTTGAATTCCACCTGCACCGCCGGAAGCGATCACCGGCACGTTGACCAATTCACACACGGCGGAGAGCATCTCGAGGTCAAACCCCTGCTTCACGCCGTCGGTATCGATCGAGTTGAGCACGATCTCCCCTGCGCCCTGCTCCACGCTGCGCTTGATCCAAGTGAGCGCGTCCAGCCCGGTGTCTTCGCGCCCGCCTTTGGCAAACACGCGAAACTGACCAGCCACGCGCTTGACGTCGACCGAGAGCACCACGCATTGATCGCCATAGCGCTTGGCAGCCTCACCGATCAGCGCGGGGTTTCGGAGCGCGCCGCTGTTGACGCTGACCTTGTCTGCGCCGCATTTGAGCACGCGGTCAAAGTCATCGAGTGTGTTGATGCCACCGCCGACCGTGAGCGGAATAAAGATCGTCTCCGCCACGCGTGTGAGGATGTCCGTAAACAGCGCGCGTCCTTCCGCACTCGCGGTGATGTCGTAAAACACCAATTCATCCGCACCATTGTCGCTGTAGTATTGTCCGAGTTTGACCGGATCAGAGACATCGTTGAGACCGAGGAAGTTGACCCCCTTGACCACGCGACCGTCCTTGACATCTAGGCACGGAATAATCCGCTTCGTAATCATGCGTTTGCCTCCGCGATTGCTTCTGCAAGCTTGACCGCTCCCGTATAATACGCCTTGCCGACGATTGCGCCGTAGAGGCCAAGCTCTTTGAGCGCGCGGATGTCTTCAAGCGAGCTTCCCCCGCCGGAAGCGATGAAGCGCATCTTGCTGCTTGCCATAAGCTCGGCATACAGCGCACGGTTTGCGCCCGCCATGGCGCCGTCCCGCGAGATATCCGTGCAGATCACGGTGCGAACACCGATCTCCTCGAGGCTCTTGCAGTAGTCCATGCCGCTTTGCCCCGTCGTCTCCGTCCAGCCCTTGACCGCGACCATTCCATCGCGCAGATCGACCCCGACCGCGATGGCGGAGCCGTATTTTGCGACCATGTCCGCGACAAAGTGGATGTTACTGGCGGCTGCCGTACCGAGGATCACGCGGTTCACGCCCGCGTCAAGATAGCGCAGCACGGTCTCCTCGTCCCGAATGCCGCCGCCAAGCTCCACGGAGAGCCCGCTTGTGCGAATGATCTTTGCCGCGATGTCAAAGTTTGGCGTGCCGCCGCACCGTGCACCTTCCAGATCGACCATGTGCAGCCACTCTGCGCCCGCCTCGCGGAACTCCTGCGCCAGCTTTGGCGG
>MKRK01000031.1:20206-28230 GCA_001896915.1 Clostridiales bacterium 43-6 | reverse complement strand
TTACGAATTACTTGTAACAGCACTTAACTTGACAATCAGTTTGAATAATTACAGTCAAACAATAAACGCCAAGAACTGGTGTGTTTATGTAATACCAACATCTAATCCGGATGGTATCCTTTATACCGGAGGACCTCTTACCGGTGATAGTAATGGGAAAGGAAGGCATATGCTAAAGCTAAAGAAAGTTATCAGCTTGTGGGTAAGATTTTCTGCGGTGTGTGCGGTGCAAGCTATAACGGCTGTCGTCAAATGTCGGGTAGAAACAAATCGTTGCTCGTAACATATCGATGCGGCAAGCGCAGTAATCATGGCGATTATCATTGCAAAAACAAAGATGTAAACCGTGACTACCTTGAAAGTTTTATTTTCAAACGTATTGGTGAGCTTGTTTTTAATGAAAACAGGATCCCCGATTTGATTGAGGCTTATTACCAATCTTGTGGTGATATGTTCGGCGAAACGGCGCACCGACTGAAAGAATTACGGAGCAATCTTGAAATCACTGACCAAAAGCTTGCCAATGTTGTAAATGTTATTGCTACGACAGGTAGTCCGACACTTGAAAAATTGGAGCAAGACCGTGAGATTATTTTAATGCAAATTAAATGTGAAGAAGAAAGTCTTGTTTCCAATAAACTTGATGAAGATGAAATCATTTCTGCATATCGCCATGCACAAAAGCTTTATGAAAACGGCATTCTACCACAAAGAAAGCAGCTATTGAACCTCTATCTCAAAAAGGTTCTCGTATATCCTGAATATATCGAAATCCAGCTAAATAATGTCCCAACAAATATTCTAAAACCGTCGCAAGCAAGCGACGGTCCCGCCATTGGCGGGCTACATACTTTCCGCTTTACTAAGCCAAAACTGGAAAAAAATAAAGAGACTCAAAGAAACGAAAAAACATTCATTTCCTTGAGTCCCACTGGTGGAGGCGAGGGGAATTTTCCCCCGTCCACTTCCTTGCCTGAGCTACTCCATGGAAGTGGATACTGTGGTGGAGGCGGGTCGTTTTTTCCTCCATCCACTGGGGAACAAAACGAGCATTTATTAAGGTTGATTGACCTGATAACTGCCAAAGCAGACCGCAACGAAATCAATATAAGAATAAACCACATGTTGTTTTTACATATCTTCCACATTTAATAAGTAAATGTAATATCTATAAATTCTTAATATAATCGACTAACACAAGCCATCTTTTTATTATGTAATAGTGGAAAAGTGGTTTGTGTTAATGTTATAAAAGTTATGTTTAATTATGGTCGGTAGAAAATTCAGATATAATTTGTTCTATTAAATCAAAGATTAGCTTAAAGTGAACAAAAGATTCTTTGGGTAGTGTTGGCACAATGGTTTCGGCAAAGTATGTTTTTGTACTCTTATCTATATCTTTTAAATGCATTTCTGTGGCCGGTCTTCTCGATATTATTTGGCCATTGCACTTTTCTTCAATACTTCTCGGTTTCAGTAATAATCCTAAGCCATTTATCTTTCTTTCTAAATCACTTAATTCAAAATAATATTCGATGCATAGATTTTTGCTTTCTGCAAAAGCTTCTTTTCCAGGTGGGACAGGTAATAAAAAAGAAAATCCTTTTTTATTTTTGCAGTATTTGAATGAATGGCTATCATGTTCTTTGTAATTTGCACTTAAAGCATATGAATTTATTCCTTCTTCATCCTTATCAAAAACACCTATAGCTAAATGAATACTGTCGTGAGGAATACTACATAGGTAATTAGCTAACATTTTGCAACCAGCTGCGCTTCCTTCTGAATTTTCGTCAAGAATATTGCAACTTTTAATAAGAAACGGACATTCAATCTCGTTATTTAATTTTTCCCATGCGGTAGTTAATATTAGAACATCGGTCTTTCCTTCAGTTATTACAACGGGTTTTTGTAATGTTCGTAAACTTTCTTCTAACCTATTTGAATTCTCTTTAAGTAGTTGCGTGTTCTTTTTCAACTCTATATATTTACCATGCAGCTCTTTTTGAAGCTTTATATAACCAAGTTCCTCTGAAATGTCTGGTTCTTTATTGGCTTTATTAATAGGCAAAATTTCAGTTCGATTCGCTTTTTTAAAACAACGAAAAATACTCGTGTTGCTCTTTTCAATAGTAATAAATGCAGGTGAATGTGATGTAATAAATATCATACTTTCTTTGCAATATTTAATAACAAAACTATCTGCCATGCTAATTGTATAATTATATTCCAATGAATTCTCTGGTTCTTCAAATCCCCAAATATAGAATTTTTTTGAGTTTTTTGAGATGTAATGCATTATGCTGGGTATGTACCTGACACGAATCCCATCACCACGCTTATTTAAACCAATTGAGAAATCACCACTAATTGTATCAACTTCTAAGGTTGTAAACATTTGTGAAATTGTTTTTGGCGTTGTTAATGATGAATCAATGCCAGTTTCTTGTTTAAATTCTTCATTTAGCTCTATTGATGAATTTGATGCACTATCTGCAAGTGATGCAAGCGAAGTGTTTAATACAGTATTTGAAGCCAACTTCTCATTGTATAAGCTATCTCTCAGCTCTGTTAAAATATACTTAAATGTCTCAGAATCTTTGATTGCAGGTATGTAAATATATTTCAGGCTATTTAAATAAGCAGTAAGTGAAGACTTACATCTGTCATTGTAAAGTAAACCTTCTCTTTCTCTACGACTTTTAATATCATCAGAAACGATTGGATTAACATCATTTCGTAGCCATTTTTTAGTTACCGTGAATTTTTCAGGTAATGTGCCAGGCGATCGATTACCTCTTAAAAAGGTAATTTTTATTTGAATAAATTGTTTGCCTTTAATAGAATCTTGTTTAACTTCAGCTCTCCTGATAAGATTAAAATCATCAATGAAATTTACTTGAGAACCAATATCTGTTTCATTGTTGAAGAAAAGATTAAGTGCTTTTAAAACATTAGATTTTCCAACATCGTTTTTACCAGTAAAAATATTTAAATCTGAAATGTCATTAATAGTTTCTTTAAATATTGATCTGAAATATTGTATTTCGATTTTCTCTATTAATTTCATAGATTAATCCCCTTATTTATATCCAATATATTTTTGTCTTGAATATTTAACTCCAGTTCACACTCTTACAGTCCCATTTTTTCAACCATTCTGATTCCATTACAATGGTTTCATAAACAGGTTCAAGAAAATCTTTAATATCGCTAATCACAATATCAAAATCCAGTGCCTCATTCTTGATGTTCTTCAAGAAATACTTCCACTTGGTTTGCATATCGGGATCATGAGGAAGTTGTATTATCCGTTCAAAACTATCTTTTTCATAAAGTGTTCCACGGTTTTGAAGCGTTTCACTGATTGCTGTTTGTAGCTTGAGTCCATCAAAGTCAAAGGTTTTTGAAAGATAGTAAATATCATAAAAGTCTTTCATGCGACCGGTCAGTTCAAAACGTTGCAAGATAGCGTCAAGCTTCTCTGCTATTGTACTTTCAAGTGAGTAAGTTGATATTTCCGGCGATTCAAAATCCGGCAGTTGTGTGTTAATCTTTCTCTTTTCGGCCTTTGGTACAATGATATCACCAACACCGATGTCTATATTAAACGGGACGCGTACATTTTTGATTTTACCTATAATTTGCGTGCTTATGCCTTTATATTTTCGTTGAGGCGAGATTTCCTCAAAACCGTTCGCTATCATTTCGATATAATCATTTCCGGTGTTAATATTGATAATTTCATTAATCACAGCTTTTACATCATTCACTGAATTAGGCAGTTGTCGAAGCAGAAAATCCACATCTATTGTAGCCCGACTCTCAAAATTGGTAAGTGTGTATATGAATAAACCACCCTTTAAAACGAGATTGTCTACATACTTGGATTTTGACAGCCGACGTAAAAATTCCTCTTGAAAGAAAAGCTGTAAGCATTGCTGATAACTAATTCCGGAGGCTTTTGCTTTGTTACGCAGTTTTGCCAACACAGAAGCACTGATGTCTGGCATTACAACCACACTCCAATCAAATCTTTTACTTTCTTTTCAACCCGCAGTTGCTTTGCATAATGCATCAGGTTCGGTATATTTTTTGCCGAATCTTTCACATAGTTTTGAATAGCTTTATTGAAGATTTCCTTGTCCATTTTAGTTGAGTATTTAAGACAGTCACAGATTGTACGTTCTTTATCGTAAATACGGACTGAATTTTTATCAATTTCGGCTTTAGTCAGACCGATATCAAGAAGTGCTGATTCCCAATAGTAAGGTTTTACAAAAGGGTATTCAATTTTAAAACGGGATTTACTAATATCTTTATCCACCGCCAAATGCCACTGGGCAGGGGTACGGTCGGAATAACCATAATGAAAAAGGGCAGTGTTCATGCAAAGAATAGCCTCCGGAAACATGCGGTTAATGATCTTTACTTCACTCATGTTTTCATTGTCAATAAGGTGATAATATCCCCGGCTAACTTGTTCAATAATGCTTTCGGCAAGAAGTTTTTGAATGTCTGCGTAATATATTTTAGACGCACGAAGTTCAGCGGTGCGCATCACATCGCCGTGATTTTTGAATATTTCTTTTATTTTATCATACGGTAGCATTCGTTCACCTCTGCTAATTAAGATAATAAAGTAAAAACGAGCGGAGTTTTTAATAAAATTATTATACAGAAAAGAAAGAATAATGTCAATATAAAACTTATAATATTTTAAGGAATTAGCGGAGTTTTTAGCAATGTTTTATCACAGCTATATATAATTAAAATATCTTTAGATCTAATTAACTATCCATTATAATATACAGAAGCTTGGTGAAGAGTTGAAAACCCTTAAAGATGCATTTTGTATTGTAAAGCATTGTAAAACATCGCATTTTAAATATTCGTAAAACGGTATAGTAGCATAAAGTGCCATATGGTTTTTGTCCTCTTCATACGAAAGGGGACTGTCAACAATTATGCCAAAGCGTTATACGGAAAAGGAAAAGCAAGAAATTGTAAGACTGTATCAAACTTCATATTCGGCAAAAGAAATATGCGTAAAATTCGGAATATCAAGAAGTTCATTATTTTTATGGGCGCAGCAATATTCCGAAATCAATTCAGAAGTAAAAACAGCGCGTGAAGTGTATTTGATCGAAAAAGAGATTGCAAGATTACGCATTGAAAATCAAATATTTAAAGAGAGTGGGTGCTCAGTTACTTCATCGACTGATGAGAAATATACCGCAGTATTAAGGCTTCGTGACAAATATAGTATCCACGCTTTATGCGATACGCTGGAATTAAGCCGGGGTACTTATTATAACCGTGCTCTTCGCAGTCCGGCTAAGACCCAAAATGAACTGGAGGATGAAGAAATTAAGCCACTGATAAAATATGTTTTTGAGGAAAGTGAAAAAAGATTCGGTGCGCGAAAAATCAAGGTGAAATTGAAAGAGAGGGGACACCAAATCAGTGAACGGCGGATACATCGCTTAATGAAGGAAATGAATTTGTCACTTAAGTCAACTTACGTCTATCCAAACGCAACTTTTTCAAGGGAATATAAATACTATCCAAACAGATTAAAGCAGAAGTTCCATCAAATAGCGCCTAATCTTGTCTGGATCAGCGATTTTACTTATGTTAAAGTGGGTAGTGAAGTTTATCAGGTCTGTGCGATTATTGATCTGTTTTCCAGAAAAGTTCTTGCAGCAGCGTCAATGATAAACCCGGATGCTGATTTTTTGATTTCACTTTTTAACACAACGTTCATTGAACGAGGATGTCCGGATAATTTAATGCTCCACAGCGATCAGGGTACACAATATGCATCTTACAAATTTCGTTGTTTTGTACGGGAACTAAAAGTGAAACAGTCTTTTTCCAGAACAGCAACTCCGTATGACAATGCAGTTGCGGAATCATTTTTTTCATCCTTAAAAAAGGAAGAATTCAAAAAACGCTGGTTTGAAACTAAGGAAATGCTTGATGAATCCACCCAAAAATATGTTCAATTCTTTAATGAAAACCGTCCTCACCAGACGCTCGGTTATAAGACTCCAAACCAATTGGAATCGGAATTTTATTCGGGATTTGAAATAAAAGAATGCTCACAGTAAAAAGCGCAGTGTCCGAAAACAGTTGTGCAATTTACTGTAAGCATTCCATGTGGTGGAGGCGAGGGGAATTGAACCCCTGTCCGAAAACCGATTCTTACAACTTTCTCCGAGTGCAGTCAATCTTTTGGGATTCCCCTCGCCGCACGCCGGTTGACAGGCTTACGGTTACGGTAGCTTTTGATGCATGGAAAGGGCCAAAGCGCTCCCTCACTCACGTTCACTACTAATCGACGCCTCTTACAGAGCCGTAGTACTCACTGCAGAGACGAGCGGCATTAAGCCGCTAAAGCTAATTTATTATTGTTATTTATTAAATAATACGGCTTTTATAGCGGGTCCGCACCGCTACTCGCTTATCGTAATTCACAATCCCCGTCGAAACCTTTACGCCCCCATATTAGCGGTTTTGTTCCTTCATGGTACGGTCAATGCTGCGTTTGGCATCCTTTTGGGCTGCCGATTCACGCTTGTCATATAATTTCTTGCCTCTGCAAACCCCCACCTCAATCTTAACCTTAGACCCTTTGAGATATACAGAAAGGGGAACCAGAGTCAGTCCTTGCTGTTTAATCAGCCCGAACAGCTTTAAAATTTCCCGCTTGTGCAATAAAAGCTTACGCATTCTGTAGGGATCACGATTGAAGATATTGCCCTTTTCATAGGGGGAAATATGCATGTTGCTGATAAACATTTCGCCGGCAATGATCTGACACCAGGAATCCTTCAGGTTGATGGTGCCCAGCCGGATGGACTTCACTTCTGTGCCGGTGAGTGCAATGCCTGCCTCTAATTTTTCATCCACAAAATAGTCATGATAAGCTTTTTTGTTTTGTGCAATGGTTTTCAAAGCTTCCTTGGGCAAGATTGTTCACTCCTTTTTGGTGGGACACTTGAAAGAACAAAAGAATTCTTTCAAAGTGAATTTAAGTATAACATGTTAAAAACGAAAGTCAAGCCGAATGAAATGTAAAAATGTTGCTAACGATCGGTAATTTCATCAATTTTTTCAAAAATAACCGAAAACATGACGCCGTCACCTGTATTGATTGCCTCAATTTCCATATGATAGGAGTCGGCAATCCGTTTGACAATGGATAAGCCAAGTCCGAAAGAACCGTTTTTCCCTTTTTTAAAGGGCTCAAACAGCACGGGAAGCTGAGCCTCATCAATGGGTCCGCCATCGTTGTAAAGGGTCAGCACCGCTTTGTCAGCTTGTGATCGCAGCCGGATTTCCACCTTGTTTTGGGCATGGCGCAAGGCGTTTTCCAAGAGGTTTTCGATGAGTACGTTAATCTGCTCCTTGTCGGCGGACACAAACAGGGTTTCGGTTTCTATGGTATGCTGCAAATCGTTCTGGAACACAAAAATACGGTCACAGACATCCCTCACACAGTCCTCAAGATTGACGATTTCGTTTTCTGAAACCTTGTTTTCTAAATAATCCAATTTGGCAACGGCGATCAGTTTTTTCACAATGCCTTCCAGACGAACGGTCTGGGCATCAATCACATCGATGCTGCCCTGAAGATCGCCCTTGGGAAAGATTTCGTCTGGAATGGAATTGGCATAACAGCGGATGGTCATGATGGGAGTTTTCAGCTCGTGAGAAATGTATTGTATCGCGGACTGGCGGATGATATCCTTATTCAAAAGCTCAAGTCTCATCTTGTCCACAGCTAGGGACAGCATACCGATTTCGTCCCTCCGGTTCAAACCGACGGATTCGTCGATGTTTCCCAAGGAAAGCTCTTCAACAGACTGTTTCAATTTCAGCAGCGGTCTTGTCACACCTCTGGCATAAAAAAAGGCAATGAGTAATGCAAAAATCAGCGCAATGGCGGAAAACACAGCCACAACGGTTACGGCGGTTGTAAAAACATGCTGGTCGCCTGATGACAGCATAAAAGAAAT
>MKRK01000031.1:12455-20185 GCA_001896915.1 Clostridiales bacterium 43-6 | reverse complement strand
ATAATACAGCACTGTTTTACCGAAAACAACACGATATCGTTCTTCCGGTCTGGTTTGCTCTGAGAAACTGCCGCCAACGGTTTCGATTATGCCCGAAGCGGAATTGATTTCTCCGCCGGAAAACGTCATATTCGTAACCTTTCGGTTTACGATACCAATATGATATACGGACATGGCAGAGAAAAGATCATCGGTGTCCGGGTCTTTTGTCTCTCCGGTTTTGATGTCGTCCCACCGTCCGCTTTTTAACAGGGTCTGTGACTGCTCAATTACCGCATAGGCATCATAATCTCGTGCGTAGTTTAATACAAACAGAAAGATAGCAGACAGGGAAACGATCAATCCGATGGTCAGCACCGAAAATCCCAGCCAAAGCTTCAACATGAACGGCAGATTGCGTGGTCTGAACTTCATTTTGTTCTCTCCTTTTGTAACGATCCATACGGTGGCAAGGGTCAGATTACAAGTCGATATCCCTGACCGTATACGGTTTCGATGTGCAAGTCCGGCAGTTTTTTTCGCAGTCTTCGGATTAAATCGTCCACCACCCGCTCGCTGCCGAAATAGTCGTCACCCCAGATCAATGTCAGTAAGCTGTCCCGGGAGAAGGGCCGGCCCGTATTTCGGACAAAGGTCAGTAAAAGATCCATTTCCTTTGAGGTTAGGAATATTTCGCTTCCTTCTTCGGTCACCGTTCTCTTTTCTTCGTCCACCTCATAATTGTTAATGATATAGGTTTTCCCCGGAGTTTCGGTGGTGCCGTACGTGCGCTCTAAAAGCTTTTTCACACGGATCACAAGCTCTCTGGGCAAAAACGGCTTGGCGATATAATCATCACTCCCCATTTCAAGACCGAGCACCCGGTCCAGGGTCTGGTCCCGGGCGGAAATAAAAATAACCGGGACAGAAGGGGTTTTTGCTTTGATTTTTTTGATGACCTCATAACCGTCGGTATCCGGCAGCATAATGTCTAGGATCCAAAGATGAGGTTTGTTCTGTATGGCTGAGATTGCTTGGATGCCTGTGCTGAAGCTGCAGATATCATAGTTTTCACGCCTCAGATAGCTGGATAAAATATCACGAAGCTCGTCGTCATCTTCTAAAAGAAACACCTTGTAATTCATTTTATTTACCCTCTTTTCCGGCACTGTTATGTATTATTATAGCCCAAATAAATTGATTTCGCAAATACAAAAATAGCGGGCATAGCCCCGCTATTTTTGTTTGTTCCCTGGGATGTGGATATTATGCGGCGGTGGTGACGGCCGGGGAAGCAATGATAGCTTCAATGGCAATCAGCTGGTCGTTCAGCTGCGTTTTCAGGCTATTCAGAGCGGCAATTCTTGCTGTCTGTACAGCAGCAATTTCATCAAGCTTAGCCAGCGCACCGGCATAATCCTTTTTCAGCCGCAGTGCATTATATTCAGCAGACAAGACCCGGATGCTCCCGTCTTTCAGTTTCAATGAATTTTTGATCTCCTTCATGTTGGAAACCACCAAAGCGAGCTCATCTTGTTTGTCAGCCAGCAGATCCTTGTTGGCTGCAATTGTTGCGACGATTTGGTTGATTATATTCCGGCTGTCCCTTTCGGCTTTCACGATGGCAGTATGGTTTTCGGAAATAATCACCCTTTTATCCATTACATCCTGTCTGAAATCCAACCATTCATTAATCTTTTCTTTTTTATCAGCGGTAAAGCTTTCGGAGCTGGACAGGGCAGCTTTTAAATCCGTGATCAATTGTGTGAATGCAGATTGCTTGGCTTCCAGAGCTGCTTTGATTTCCTCCAGTTTGGCAGCAGCGGCAGCTTCATCGGTCTTTAACAGTTCGCGATATGCTTTGATATCCTCGGCAACAGAGTTGTTCTTTTCACTTTCCTGTAATGCGGTTTTTGCATTGTTCAGTGCAGTTTTGATAGAAAGATATACCGGATCGTTTGCATATTGCTCGTCAGAAACGCCTTTTAAATGATTGGTGATTTTACGAACAATATCGGCAGCCTCTTTGCGAAGTTTTTGAAGCTCTGCACTTAAGCTGTTGTTGATATCCCGGATGTCGTGTAATCTTTTTTGTGTATCTTGCCGCAGCTGTTGGGCTTTGTCCTGAATAACACGCTGCTTGGTATCTGCCAGCGCGGTAGTGGAAAAAACAAAGGATAGAATCAGCACCATGCTGAGGAAGGATAGTATTTTCTTTTTCATAAATAAATTCCTTTCATCAATTGAAGTTAATATTGTCTGAACCGTTTTCAAGGATTTTATTCAGCTCGCCGGCGGAGTTATCAACGGCATTTGTGTTCTCCTCGATCTTGATATCCGCTTTGTCTGAATTCAAATTCATTCCGTTTAAAATTTGCTCAATCTCTTCGGCGGTATTTATAGCCTTACCCTGTTGGCCGGGCAGGGTTGTTTTTCCTGCGGTATTGTTTTGTGCTGCGTTTTGAGAAGCACTGTCGTTTTTGCTTCCGCTTTTATCCACCGAACCGGTTTCGGCAGAATTTCCGGCACAGCCAGTCAGAGAAAACAGGAAAACAAAAATAAAACTTATGATTAAAATGAAACGTTTCAAGAAACCACCTCTTTTCTGGTTTTAGTATAACCTTGGTTTTTGGGATTGTTTCTGAAGAAATGTGTGATATTGTGTGAAATCCATAGGAATTTATGAAAACAAAAGGGGCTGATACACAAAAAATGTGCATCAGCCCTTATTGTAATATTTATGGATGCAGAACCCCGCTGCGTTTAGCTTTTTGTTTGTCAATCTTAATGGCGATCAGACGGCACAGAAAAATTCCCAGCAATATTCCTATGGAGTCCATACATAAATCAATGAGCTGAAAGGTCCGTTCCGGCACGAACAACTGGTGGATTTCATCACTCAATGCATAAAGGAAGCAAAGCAAAAATGACCCTGAAATACGAATGGAGGCAAATGACGTCGTCCTGATAACGGCATGATATGTGAGCAGTCCCAAAACCGAGTATTCCAGCATATGGGCAAACTCCCGAAGATAACCGTGCATCACCAAAACGGCAGCATTCATGGAAGAGGTATCTTGGCTTTTTCCCAGCAGCGCAAAGAAAAACGGGATGATCCTTGTGGTGATTCCTTCACTAAGCTGGGAGGATTGTGCTCCCGTTTCTGCAGAAAACATGAAAATCACCACAGCCCAGGTAGCAACCATCAGCCATGGGAACAGAAAAAATACTTTTTGTTTTTTCATGCTGTCATATCCCTCAATTTCGCTTCATAAACAGGCGTGTAGGTCAGTTTACCGCCGATTCTTTCACTTTTCATCAAAACAAGCTTTTCTATCCGCTCGTTTAGTTCCTCAAATTCCATTTTGGTCTTGGCTTTGTCAAAGCTTTCGGAAAAAACCACGTTGCGCCCCAATGTGATATGGGGCCGAAACGTCCTCTGCTCCAGAGGAAAACCCGATTTTCTCAATTCGCTTTCCAGACATATTTGTAAATCCAGTAAATCCTTGCTGGGGTTCACAGACGCAAAGACGAGATCGCCCGTTACACTATGAAACCTGTCAATGCCCTTCACAGTGAGAATCAAAGGATCACTCAGGCAGGATGTGTCCATACATGCCTTGATCAGATCAATTTTTTCGGCATTTGTTTCTCCCAGAAAAGCAAGGGTTACATGAAGATTTTCCTGTCTTGTAAAGCTTCCCTTTGTGCTGTTTTGTTTGACTTGATGGATCAAGCCAATTAATTTTTCCATCGATTGCTCAAAGACAAGTGCGATAAATAACCTCAAAAAATCATATCCTTCACAAAAAATGATACACCGTTCTGGGATGGGAAACAGAAACAGTTCGTATGATAATGCAGCAGAAAAAGCCGCTTAATTTATTGTTCTAATTCATATTATATGGGGCTGTGCATAAATTGTCAAATTCTCAGTTGATTTTTGTATAAATGCTTTGTATAATGTGAAGAGTAAAAATAAACTAAAATTGAGGATAAAAAAATGAAATATAATATCCCGTTTTCTCCGCCGGATATCACGGATGTTGAAATTGAAGAAGTAACAGAAGCGCTAAAATCAGGATGGATCACAACTGGTCCGAGAACAAAGCTTCTTGAAAAAACCATCGCAGATTACTGCAAGGTGTCAAAGTGTGTGTGCTTCAACTCCGCTACGGCAGCCATGGAGCTCACCTTAAGATTGCTGGGTGTCAGACAAGGGGATGAAGTAATCACCAGCGCTTATACCTACACAGCGTCCGCCAGCGTCGGACTTCATGTTGGTGCTACCATAAAATTATGCGACATCAAAGACGGCTATGAGATGGATTATGACAAGCTGGAGGAAATGATCACGGAGAACACCAAGGTGATCATACCCGTGGACATTGCCGGTGTGGTGTGCGATTATAAACGGATTTTTGAAATCGTGGAGAAGAAAAAGAGACTGTTTCATGGGCAGACCGATCTGCAGGAGGCATTTGGCCGTATTGTGGTAATGGCAGATGCCGCCCATTCCTTCGGGGGTGAAAGAGACGGTATAAAATCAGGAAATCTTGCGGACTTTACGGCTTTTTCGTTTCATGCCGTCAAAAACCTTACCACCGCGGAAGGCGGGGCCGTGGTATGGCGCGATATTATCGGTGTGGATAACGACAAGCTTTATCAGGATTATATGCTTCTGTCCCTCCATGGCCAATCCAAAGACGCTTTATCCAAAACACAGCTGGGAGCCTGGGAATATGACATCATCTCACCCTCTTATAAATGCAATATGACAGATATCACCGCCGCAATGGGTCTTGCACAAATGAAACGGTATGATGATATTCTGAAAAGAAGAATTGAAATCATTGAACTGTATAACAAGTATCTGTCTGACGCACCCGTAGAAATCCTTTCCCATCAGGGAGAAAATTTCAAATCCAGCTGTCATCTTTATATGATTCGCTTAACGGGTAAGGATGAAGCTTACAGAAATGACATGATGATAAAGCTGGCTGAAAACGGAATTGCGGCGAATGTGCATTACAAACCTCTGCCCATGCATACCGCATACAAATACCTGGGCTTTGAAATTAAGAATTTCCCGGTATCCTATGAAACCTACCAAAATGAAATTACCCTGCCACTGCACACCTTGCTAAAAGACGATGAAATAAAATATATCACCGACACACTCAAAATGCTGCTGGAGAAAAAACAGGAAGTTTTGTCTCGCAGATAACACGCATTCATAAAGCGCATATCATCACCCGTTTGCTCTGTATACCCGCCGGACAGACAGAAATATTCATTGATGTAGTTAAAAATTCAATTTTAAATAGTTATTTTATATGAGAACAGACATTGTGGCACTCAATGTCTGTTTTGTTTTTACAGTATAACAATTATTATGTAAAAAAATGCAGAAAAGTTTGAAATTTCACATAAATTTAACATATCTATGCTAAAATAAGGACAGGGAATGTTATATCGACATATGAGGCAATGATATATTCACTTTCGCCGTCAATATTACTGCGTGAGACAGGTTTTTCAATCAATATTGACCGGGCTAAGGAAAGGACATAATTGGAATGAAAGAAAAAGATATTTTCGAAAACAGAGAGATCAGCTGGATTAAATTCAATGAGAGGGTTCTGGAGGAAGCGGAAAACGGAGACAACCCTTTGATGGAGCGGCTCAAATTCATATCGATATTTTCAAGTAATTTTGATGAGTTTTTCAGGGTTCGTCTTGGTACGTTAAATGACAGATTGCTGTTAGATGATGATTTTAAAGACGATAAGCAAGGGAAGACCGCTTATGAGCAAATCAAAGGCGTTGAAAGACATACCAATAAATTATTACCCCGTTATGACAGGGCGTATTCCCGGATTCTGACACTACTGGAACCATATGGTGTGACCCAAATCAGTACAGACGATATGGAAGCGGAGGACAAAGAATATCTGAGAACAAAATTCGAAAAGGAAATCGGTCCGGTGGTTTCCCCTTATATCATAGAAAAAAGACACCCGTTCCCGTTTTTTCCGAACGGTCAAATCGTGGTGGGAATTACGCTGGAAACCAAAAACAGCAGTATACGATTCGGTCTGATCCCGGTGCACAGCGAGCTGCCGAAAATTATCTTCATCCCCGGGGCAAAAGCCAAATTTATCTTAATCGAAGACTTGATCAAAATATTTTCCCACAAGATTTTTCACAAATTTAAAATTTTGGAACGAGCCGTTTTTACCATCATCCGAAATGCCGATATCAATGAAAACGAAGGCTTGTATGAGTATGACATCGATTTTCGGGACACCATGTCCAAACTTATTGAACGCCGCAACAAGCTGGCACCTGTCCGTCTGAAATATTCAGGAGACAATTGTCAGAAGCTCATTACACATTTGAGAAAGACCCTTTCCTTGGAAAAGGGGCAGGCGGGCAGGCAAAGCTCACCACTCAATCTGAAATTTCTGGAAGGGATAGAAACCAAGCTGTCCAAAGCAGAATATAAGGATTTATATTATAAGGTCCTGATACCCCAAAAAAACCCGGCCATTGATCAAACCCTTCCCATAATTGATCAAATATTGCAACGGGATCTGATGCTGTTTTATCCCTTTGAGGATATTGGTCATTTTATCGCTTTACTTGAGCAGGCTTCCAAGGACAGCCGGGTTACCGCCATAAAAATCTGTATGTACCGGGTAGCGAACAACTCGAAAATCATACACAACCTCATCGAAGCCGCCAGAAACGGAAAGGAAATCACTTGTGTGGTAGAGCTGCGGGCACGGTTTGATGAGGAAAACAACATCGACTGGTCCAACAGGCTGGAGGAAGCCGGCTGCAAGGTGGTGTACGGTCTGCCTAACTACAAGGTACACTGTAAGCTGCTTCTCATAGAGATGAACACTGAAAAGAAAAACCGCATTTGCCAAATCGGAACAGGCAATTTCAACGAGGTCACTGCCAGATTGTATACCGATGTATCTCTCCTGACCGCACACGGCGAAATCGCCAAGGATGTGGAAAATGTATTTCAAAGCCTGGAGCAAGGGGTTTTTGCGGTTGACAATAAGCATTTGCTTGTGGCTCCGCTGGAGCTGAAAGCAAGGATTATTGAGAATATCGACAGAGAAATCGCTAAAAAACTGCGGGGTGAGCCGGCGGGCATTGTTTTAAAAATGAATTCCTTGACAGATAAGCAGTTGATTGATAAACTGGTAGAAGCAGGACAGGCAGGAATACGTGTCGTTCTGATTGTCAGGGGCATTTGCTGCCTCGTACCCGGCATCAAGGACAAAACCGAGAACATTGAGGTCAGAAGCATTGTAGGCCGATTTCTCGAGCATTCCAGGATTTTTGTGTTCGGCATAGGCAGAGCAAAAAAATTCTATATTTCCTCGGCGGATTTTATGACCAGAAACACAACCCAACGGGTTGAGGTCGCTGTGCCGATTTATGACCGCAAAATCAAACAAAAGCTTAACCATGTGATGCGGGTTTATCTGTCTGACAAGGTAAAAACAAGAATACTAAAACCCTCGGGAAAATATGTCCGCCCGATGATCACGGCAAGGACAAAGCTGGTGGACAGCCAGCTGGCGCTGTATGAAGAAGCATACAAGAATGCGGAACGCATGAAAATACAATAAGCAACAGCGGAAACGGAGAAGGAAATGTCAAAAAAGATTGGTATATTGACCAGCGGGGGAGACTGCCCCGGGCTGAATGCAACCATCAGAGGTGTGGCA
>MKRK01000031.1:11819-12320 GCA_001896915.1 Clostridiales bacterium 43-6 | reverse complement strand
TCAGGTCATCGGCGAGGACAATGTGGACAAGGTCGGCGCCATGAAACAAAACTATGAAAAAATGGGACTGGACTGCTTGCTGATTTTAGGCGGCAACGGAACACACAAAACTGCCAACTTATTGCGGGAGCAGGGACTGAACGTAATCGGGCTTCCCAAAACCATTGACAATGACATTTACGGCACAGATGTGACCTTCGGGTTTCATACTGCCGTGGACATCGGAACGGACGTGATTGACCGTCTGCACAGCACAGCCGCCAGCCACAGCAGAGCTATGGTGGTTGAAATTATGGGCAACAAAGCCGGCTGGCTGACTTTATACGCCGCTGTTGCGGGAGGTGCAGACATTATCATTCTGCCCGAAATCCCCTTTGATTTGGACAAAATCGCCCAGTCTGTCAAAAAGCGAGCCGGCAAAAAGAGACCCTTTTCCATCATCGCTGTGGCAGAAGGAGCCTTATCTGTGGAAGAAAGCTTCATGAAAAAGAAGGAAAGAAC
>MKRK01000031.1:0-11640 GCA_001896915.1 Clostridiales bacterium 43-6 | reverse complement strand
CAACAAAAACGGAATCACCACCCACAATCAGCTGGCGGATATTGCAGGCAAAACAAAACCGGTCCCCCCTGACCATCAGCTGATTCTGTCAGCCAAGAACATGGATATCTCCTTCGGGGAATAAAAAAACACATGGAATTCATCATAGAATTTCATGTGTTTTTTGATATGCCCCTTCAAGGCTTTTTTTGTATCGGTAAGGGCTGTCGCCATATCCCTTTTTAAACTCACGGCTGAGATGAAACTCGTCTGTAAATCCGGTTTGCATGGCGATGTCATACAGCTTCAGATTTGTGGTGAGAAGAATCGAGCAGGCCTTTGAGAGTCTTTTTTTTCGCACGAAGGC
The DNA here is from genome assembly GCA_001896915.1 of Clostridiales bacterium 43-6. Classification (GTDB taxonomy): domain Bacteria; phylum Bacillota; class Clostridia; order Oscillospirales; family Acutalibacteraceae; genus MKRK01. The sequence goes on along the minus strand of MKRK01000031.1, from coordinate 11,294 downwards.
ATGGGGCGTTTCTCCTGTGGCATTTTTGAACAAACGGTAAAAATTAGCGTCAGACATGCCGCAGGTCATCGCCAGCAGATGCACAGATAAATCGGAATCCAAGCGGGAGAAAATCAGCTTCAGCGCCGGTGCGATGGTACTATAATCGGATGAATAACCCCGGACGGACGCCCCGGAAGAAAGCTCGCTCAGGATGAAAAACGCCAAGGCATGCCGCTTGATTTCCGACCGGTCAGAGCCGTCAAGCGTCAGCATCTGATCGATGGAAGAAATAACAGACCTTGAAGCTTGTTCGTCCAAATAAACAGGGACATCGAAATAGCCGGAAAAATCAACAAGTTCATCGATGGTGGCTTTGATAAAAACCCATTTTGCTTGCATCTGACCGACTTCCGGCTGATGGTGGACAATGTGCTGCACCACATCCGGCGGGGCGACAAAACAGCAGCCGGGACGAACGATAAAAGGTCCTTTTTCATCAACGGTAACTTCATAATGCCCTGCCACAGGTGTGACAACGGATAAAAAGGGCAGTGTTTTCACATGGGTCAGCTGGTGACCATATAGGGTCATTCCAACCGCTTCACTATACTCGATTTTAACATTCACAGCAATCACCTTGCAATAAATATACATGTTTTTGAAAGCTTTGTCCATACCAAATTTTAATTTTTATGATACATTGATACCAAAGGGGTGATTGCTGTGTTAACAGAATTTTATACGGTAACGGGAAACAGACCGGTCAGGCTGTCTGAGGATACCCGCCGTCTTGCGCTTCGTGCACTGGACGCAGAATTCGGGTTAGACATAAAAGCCAATTTGCCGGTTAACATGGAGGAGATACAGGGATTCAAGCAACTGCCAAGATTGGAGCAATATACATTATGCATTGAGCAAATAGCAAGCCAAGCGCCGCTTCGTATACTATCAAAGAAGCTTGCGGGCAGTGCCAGCCTTGATCTTGCAAGCTTTCATTTTTTGCCGGCAACCTATCACGGGGAACCCGTTTTTTCCTCCCTATCTCATTTGACCTGCGGATTTGACCGAATCCTGAAAACAGGCTATCGTGGGGTTCGCATGCAAATCAAAGAACGGCTCAAAACAGCAACCGAAGAGGAAAAACTGTTTTTGCATTCCATGCTGCGCTGTCTGGATGCCGCCGGCGTGTTTCATCAAAGATATCTGGATAATATCAAGGGACTCATGGAAACAGCAGACGAAAAGAACAGGGGCGAATATGAAGAGCTGTATCACAACCTAAAGAACGTGCCGGAGCATCCGCCCAAAAGCTTCAGAGAAGCGGTGCAGTCCTTATGGTTTCAGTTTGCTTTTGTCCGCCTTTGCGGTAACTGGCCGGGCATCGGACGGATCGACAGTATGCTGGGCGAATATCTGAAAAATGATCTGAAACAAGGGGTGATCACGTTGGACGAAGCCAGAGAAACCATCGCCCATTTTTTTATTATGGGCTGTGAATGGATCAAGGGAGAATTCTGCTGGGGCAGCGGCGACGCCCAGCATTATCAGAACCTTGTGTTGTCCGGCTGTGACAGTGATGGAAACTTGATCTACAACGAGGTGACCGATCTGGTTCTCGAAGTGGTGGAGGAAATGAGCATCAGCGATTTTCCCATTAGTGTACGGTTGAACAAGGACACGCCGGATCGGTTGTACCGCAAAATAGCGGATGTGATGAAGCACGGCTGCGGTGTTGTGGCGGTGTATCATGAGGATATTTGCATCCGGGCTCTGGAAAAAATCGGGTATCCTCTCTGTGATGCGCGAAAATTTGCAAACGACGGCTGTTGGGAGATACAGGTTCCCGGCGAAACAAATTTTTCCTATCATTCTGTAAATTTTCTTGGGTTGTTTCAAGAACAAGTTCTGGGCGTTGTGGGGGAGGGAACAAGCAAGGATTATGACTCCTTTGAGGAATTGTATGAGGCCTATGAAATGGCAGTACAAAGCTGGACTGCAAATTATGTGACCAATACAAATCTCGATCAGGATTATCATACCCCGGGCAGCCTGATGGCTGTTTTTACCGCCGGATGCATAGAAAATGCAAGGGACTATCTTGACAACGGTCCCCATTATGTGATGAAATCCATTCATGCCGGGGGTTTTCCCGATGTGTCAAACAGCCTCTTGGCCATCAAAGAGCTGGTGTATGACAAAAAAATGCTCACCTTGGCCGAACTGTTGACAATTCTTCGCAACAACTGGGAAGGAAACGAATATCTGCGGCAATACGCTTTGAACAAAATCACTTATTTCGGAAACGATGACGATAAGGCAGATACCATGTTCCGGCGGGTCTATGACAGCTTTTGTCATGCTGTCAGCTTGTATCCCAAAAAAGGAAACGTGTTTGTCACTCCCGGAATCAGTACCTTCGGCAGAGAAATCGAATGGAGATATACCCACGGCGCCACCGCCTTTGGTGCAAGACAAGGGGACATTCTGGCGTCCAATCTTGCGCCCACACCGGGAACCGACAAAGCAGGCGTCACCGCAGTCATTAAATCCGCATGCAAATGTGTTATGACAAAAATGAGCGGATCAACCGCTCTGCACATTCGCTTGCTGCCCTCCTCTGTTCGGGGGGAAGACGGAACACAGGCGATTATTTCGCTCCTTCGTGGATTTTATCAGCTGGGTGGCTTCTTTCTGCAGCTGGATGTGATTGACGGAAGTGAGCTGCAAAAAGCACAGGAAAACCCCGAAGCATACCGCAATTTAAGTGTGCGTGTTTCCGGCTGGTCTGCCAGATTTATTACCCTGACAAAGCCCTGGCAGGATATGATTATCGCACGCAATTCACAGGGATTGTAGGGGGCGGTTATGAGTTTTTTGATTACGGAAGTTCAGCGTTTTTGCATGCACGACGGGGACGGGGTCAGGACAACTGTGTTTGTCAAGGGTTGCTCTCTCCGTTGTCTGTGGTGCCATAACCCGGAGGCGATTTCCGCCAACAATGACTTTTTTTATGACGAAGCAAAATGTATTTCTTGTGGTTGGTGCATTGATCAATGCACCGCAAATGCCCATCGAACCGAAAATGACATTCATGTGTTGCATCGGGAACTCTGTATCCGCTGCGGCGCATGCTTTCACGGCTGCGTTGCCGGTGCCATCACACCGGTCGCCAGAGAGATGGAGCCGGAGGAAATTATGAAAGCTGTAAAGGCGGATATCCCTTTTTATGGCGAAACCGGGGGCGTAACCCTGTCCGGCGGCGAACCATTGTTTGATACGGAAAAAACGGTCAGCTTTCTTACGGCAATAAAAAAGGAAGGCATTTCTACCTGCGTTGAGACCTGCGGAATGTTTGACGGCAGAATCATACCAAAGCTTCAACGCTGCTGTGACTTGCTTTTTTATGATATCAAGGACACGGATCCCGTAAGGCTGTTCCAAAACACCGGTGGCGACCTGACCAAAATTCTTGCAAACCTGCAACGGGCAGACGAAGCCGGGATTCCCACAGTGTTACGGCTGATTGTATTGAACGGGATCAACAATAACAAAGCACATGCTGCCCGTATTGCAGAAATATACAAAGACCTCAAGCACTGCCGTTATGCAGAGCTGCTGCCCTACCATCCCTATGGGGACGCCAAGCGGGATAGACTAGGGCTGACCCCTCAAGGCAAGCAGGACTGGATTCCCTCAAAAGAAGCAATCCTCTGCTTTGCCGAGATGCTGAAAAAAGCACAGGTGCCCGTGAAAATAGAGGGAAGTATGTTATAAAACACTGCCCCGGGGCAGTGTTTTTGTGTTGCATGTCTTGGTGTTATTGCCGGAGAAGACAATTAGCAATCGGCAAGGATTTTGCTTTGATTTGATAATTGGTCCGGAATGTGGTATAATGAAAAAGACAAAAAGTTTGACAGTATCAATTTGACAATGAAGGAGGCATACGCATATGTATAAAATCGGAGATCATTTGGCACATCCCGGTCACGGCGTCTGTACGGTTCAGGAAATATGCACAAAGAGCTTTGGCGGACAAACGATCTTATATTTTATCCTAATCCCGGAAAGTGATCCTCACACGACGGTAATGGTTCCCGTTGAAAAAGCGGAAATGATTGGGATTCGTGATATTATCACATCAGAAACAGCGGATCAAATCCTGTCGTTTTTAATGCGTTCGGAAGACAAAGCAGATTGGAACAGTGACTCCAAAAGCCGCAAGAAAACCTATGAAACGGCGATGAAGGGTTCGGACCTGTTCGCTTTGGCGGAAATGATCCGCTCGCTTCTGGTACAGGAATCTACAGTCGTGCTGAATAACTACGACAAAGCAATTTTACCAAAAGCGGAAAAGCGTCTGCTTTCTGAGATTGCATTGGCAAAGGGATTGTGCTTTGACGATACATTGAGTATGGTCTGCCACGCAATCAAAGCATAGACTTTGGGATGGCAGCAGATCATAACGTCAATTACGGTCAGAAACCTTCGTCTTTCCGCCGATGGTGATTGGCATAGAATGTCTTATAAGGAGATGGATGGCGTTGGCGATTAACAAGGTTATGCGTGCGGCCCTGAAAGCAATCACAGCCTTGGAGCCCGACGTGCAAAAATCCTATAAAATAGAGCGCCGGTTAGAACTGATCACCGCGCGGCTGCGGGGAAAGCCCAAGGAATTTAAAATGTGGGATCATATGGTTCGCTTTGAAGACCATGCTGTTCCTGTGCGGCTCTTTACCCCCAGGGGAGAAGGGCCTTTTCCCTTGTTGCTCTTTTTTCACGGAGGCGGCTGGGTCACCGGCGGCATCGAAAACTACACCGGCGTTTGTGCAGACCTGGCACAGGCCACTCATTGTACCGTGGCATCGGTGGATTACCGGCTGGCGCCGGAGCATAAATTCCCTGCTGCATTGGAAGACTGTTATGCCGCGGCACATGAGTTTTTTCTTGGGAAAATTCCCGGCATCAGCCCAAACGATATTACGCTCATCGGGGACAGCGCGGGCGGAAATCTGGCTGCGGCAGTTTCCCTTCTGGCACGGGACCGAGGTACGTTTTTGCCGAAGCGTCAGATCCTTCTGTATCCCGCCACCTACAATGATCACAGTGAAGGTTCACCATTTTATTCTATACATGAAAACGGAAAGGACTATCTTCTGACTGCAAAACGCATCCAAAAGGTCACGGAGCTTTATCAAAGCTCCGACGAAGATAAGAACAATCCCTATTTCGCGCCGCTTATGGCGACGGATTTTTCCCGTCAACCCCGCACGCTTGTAATCACGGCGGAATACTGTCCGCTCAGAGACGAGGGCGAGGCGTTTGGGGAAAAGCTCCGTGAAGCAGGGAACGAAGTGGAAACGGTTCGGATGCCCGATGCACTTCATGCTTATATGATGCTGCCACCGCGTTTTTTGCAGGTGCGCCAAACCTATCGAATCATCAACGGCTTTTTGCAAAGGGGAAATCTTCATGGGGAAGCATAGGCGCTGGAGCCGGCTGGACAATGCCGCAAAAATATTTCCGACCACCAGCACGAATAAGGACACAAAGGTTTTTCGCTTTGTCTGTGAGCTGACCGAGCAGATAGACAGCAGTATTCTCACCCATGCGCTGGAACGGACGGTTCTGGAATTTCCGTTGTACCGTTCTGTTCTGAAAAAGGGGCTTTTTTGGCATTATTTCGAAGAAAGCAGCCTTCCTTTAACAGTCAGCGAGGAAGCAGAACCGGTATGCAGTCCGATTTACAACGCGGACAAGCCGGGATTGTTGTTCCGGGTGCTTTACTATAAGCAGCGGATCAATTTTGAGGTGTTCCATGCCTTGGCGGATGGAACCGGCGTGTTACAGTTCTTGCGTACGATGGTCTTTTATTATTTGAGTGAAAAATACGAAATCCAGAGTCAGCTGACGGATTATGATGCGGCTCAGGATCAGAAAAGTCAGGATGCCTTCTATCAATATTATGACAAAACCGAAACTGTTCCTAAAATAAAACGGGTTCGGGCTTACCGCATGGGCGGCGAACGGCTTCCCGACCACAGAATAGGGGTCACGGAAGGTTTTTTATCAGCCAAAGCGGTGCTCGCGAAAGCACATGAGCTGGATGCCACCCTCAGTGAGTTTTTGGTCACGCTGTTGTTGTTGTCCATTGAAGAGGGAATGGCAGTAAGAGAAAAAAACCACCCTGTGGTGATTACAGTCCCGGTGAACCTTCGCCGTTTTTTCCCTGCACAGACTGCACGTAATTTTTTCGGGGTGATTCAGGTGGTTCATCATTTTGGAAAGAACGGAAAAACCATAGAGGAGGTTCTATCCAATGTGCGTCAATCCTTCCGCAGTCAGCTGACCAAGGAGAACCTGAGCGGAATTATCAGCCATTATTCCGCACTGGAAAACAATTTCTTGGTCAAAACAATTCCGTTACAAGCGAAAATCCCTGTGCTGCGTATTTCCGGGCTTCGGGCAGACAGAGAAGACACCGTTGCATTTTCCAACATCGGACAGGTTTCCATGCCTCCCGAAGCAGCAAAGCATATCCGGTTGTTTGACATGTTTCTAAGCACAAAACGGCCCCAGATTTGCTTATGCACCTTTGGTGATATGCTGGCCATCAGCGTATCCTCCCCGCTGACGGACACAGGGCTCCAACGGCGCTTTTTCCGCCACCTCACGGCGATGGACATCGGGGTGCAGGTGGTGTCCAATTTGGAGCAAAACGGGGAGGAGGAACTGTAATGCAGCATTGTGAACATTGCCGGGTGGAATTGCTCGGAAGCCAAAAGCGTTGCCCCCTCTGCCAAAACAAGCCCGTGGGGGATCCCGATGCCAGAGAAAACAGGTTCCCTGACGTACCAAAAGGGAAATCATCGGTGGGGCGTATGCTGTTTGCATGGGTTGCCTTCCTCAGTGTTTGTGCCGCAGCGATCTGTGTCACGATCAATTTGATTTTACCCTCCGGCGGATGGTGGTCACTGTTTGTCATCGCCGGGATCATCAGTCTTTGGGTTGATTTTGCCCTGATTCTAAAAAAAAGAAAAAACCTGCCCAAAAACATTCTTTGGCAGGTTGCGGTGGTATCGTTGATCGCATTTTTGTGGGATTATTTAACGGGGTTTCATCGATGGTCACTGGACTATGTGCTTCCCATCCTTTGCTCTTGTGCAATGCTTGCCATGACGGTGGTTGCCAAGGTGCGGCGGATGGACATACAGGACTACATTCTGTATCTGGTCATCGATTGTGTTCTCGGCATCGGCTCTTTGGTATTTCTTCTCACCGGTATCGTGCAGATTATCATTCCGTCGGCCCTTAGCTTTGGCGCTTCCCTAGTCTTTCTGGCGTTTTTGCTGTTCTTTGAAGGGAAAGCTCTCTTGGCGGAGCTGCAGCGACGGCTTCATTTATAAAAAGAAAATCCGTCAAACCCATAAGGCTTGACGGATTTTTCATTTTCACATTAAACTAAATTAACGTTAACAGCACGTGTTTTGCGGCTGTTTTTTGGATCCTGTTCTGTGTCGAAAGTGACTCTGTCGCCTTCTTTTAAGCCTTTGTAGCCCGTAGACTGAATGGCTGAGAAATGCACAAATACGTCATCGCTGCCGTCTTCGTTGGCAATAAAGCCGAATCCTTTGTCCGAATTGAACCATTTTACTGTACCTTTATTCATAGTAGGTACCTCCATCAATATATTTGCACCCGTAAACTGCACAAAAAATCACATGCTTTTGTAAATCATCAAACGAATCTATGACTTACAAAAACATGTGAGGCAATGTAACATTTTGAATACAATATTATTATAGCCTATTTTGCGCAGAATGTCAACCTGTAAATTAATGGTTATTTATTCGAATAGATTTTGGTTTATTCATGAAGATACATAGTAATATCCTTGGTCTGTTGATGGGGGATTGCTCCCCGTAGGGTGATTTTATTTGCATTATTTTTCCCCTTATGGTATAATACTGATACTTTGTTTCAGGGCAAATTGCATACCGGGTTTTTGGAAAGGATGGATAACGTTGAAAAGAATCATAACCATACTCATCTGTGTTTCTTTTCTTTTTTCTCTCTCCTCCTGTACCAAACAAGCAACCACCTCAAAAACCACATCCGTGATAAAACAAGAGGAAGGATCCACAGCCGTTCCTTCGGGAACAGGAACCATTGCGCTGGCTTTTTCCTCCACGGACAGCTTAAACCCCTATCAGTCCGTTACGGATTTAAACAGGAATTTAAGCACGCTGATGTTTGACTCTTTGATCAAGCTGGATTTGAATTATAAGCCGGTTTACGAGCTGGGTGAGGATATTACACTGGATGACAAAAACTGCACCATACGGCTGAAATCCGCCGTGTTTTCAGATGGCACAGAGGTGACGGCGGAGGACGTGACTTATTCACTCAAAGCCGCCAAAAGCTCCGCGCTGTACAGCACCCAGCTGGCCGGAATTGCGTCATACAATGCTGCTTCCAAAAAGGTGCTGACAATAAAGCTGTCACGGTATGACAAATATTTTATCAATCTTCTGGATTTTCCGATTTATAAAATGAACTCCGACAGCCGTAAATCTGACGACAACAAAAGCCTGCCGCCCATTGGCAGCGGCAAATATATCTATAGCGAAAACGGCGGCAAATATACCTTGAAACCCAACGAGCATTACCGGGGCGATCAGGTTCTCAACTCTATTTCCCTTCTGCACACGCCGGACGAAGAAGCACTTTCGCATATTATCTCCGTCGGTGGTATAGATATGTATTACAGCGATCTAAAGGATCAAAAGCTGCCCAAGCTCAGCGGAAAGCAGATGGCGGTTCCTTTGACCAATTTTGTTTATCTCGGCATCAATTCTACAGCAGGGGTTCTCAACAATGCCTATTTAAGAACGGCCTTAAGCAATGCCATCGATAGAAAAAGCATTTGTGAAAACTCCTATTATACCTATGCAACCCCGGCAATCACCCCGTTTCCCCAAAACTTTGCAGAGGCCTCATCCTATAAAAATCTGGGAACCAATGAAAATTCAGCCAAGGTGATTGAAAATTTATCAAAGGCAGGGTATAATAACAAAGATAAGGCAGGCTTTTATATCAACAGCAAAAATGCAAAGATCACCGTAAAGCTGTTATATAACAAGGAAAATGCGTTTCGCGCTGCCGCTGCCGCCGAGATCGCCGAAACCATGCAAACCATGGGCATCAATCTCATTGCTGACGGCAGAAGCTTTTCCGAATATTCCGCAATGGTAACATCCAAAAATTATGAGCTGTATCTGGGCGAGGTCAAGCTCAACAAAGACCTTGATCTATCCCCGTTGTTTGCAGGCACAATAATCAATTTCCCCCCCGCTGTGACAACGGTCCCCACCACAACGGCGACAACGGCACAAACCACAACCAAAAAGAAAACTGACGATGCTGCAGCAAACTCCGCTCTGCCAGACAGTAAGCTGATGACACTGTTCAAAGCTTATTCCGGCAATGGAGAAGGCTTCGAAGACTTTATGGATGAATACTTTAACACAATGCCCTTTATCCCGGTATGTTACCGCAGCGGCGTGCTGCTGTATTCCTCAAAACTGCAAAATACCCCTGCACCCCATATCAGCGATATATTTTATAACATCGATAAGCTGTCAAAGTAGAACTTCTCGAGAGGATGATAATAAAATGATTATGTACGAGACTCGCTATGGTAAGGTAACCATATCCAATGAGTTTTTTGCAAAGCTCATCGGAAACGCCGTTTCCCAATGCTACGGAGTAGCTGGCATGGTTGCCAAGGGAACCCAGTGGTGGCGTACTATACTGACAAGAAAGCATTATCCCGACACAGGAATTCAAATCAGTGGAGATATCAATTCTGTTTGTGTTGATCTTCATATCACCGTGATTTACGGGCTGAATATCAACGCAATCGCAGATAGTATTGTCGGCAAAGTTAAATACACCGTTGAAGACGCAACCGGTATTATTGTTGACAAGGTTAACGTCCATATTGATGGAATGAAGGCTGAATAATACTTTTAAGGAGTGTCTAAATTTTGATTACTGGAAATATGCTGCGCGATGCGATTATATCGGGCGCTAACAATATAGCCAACAACCGGCAGTCAGTGGATGAAATGAATGTTTTCCCTGTTCCCGATGGTGATACAGGGACGAACATGTCCATGTCAATCTCCGGTGCGGCCAGAGAGCTTGCCCGTTTGGAAGACAAAACTGTCGGGGAAATTGCCGAGATTGCTGCGTCCGCACTTCTTCGCGGCGCCAGAGGAAATTCAGGCGTTATTCTTTCCTTGATGTTCCGGGGGATTTCCAAGGGCTTAAAGGGGCTTGAAACAGCAACCGGACTGGATTTTGCCAATTCTCTCACCTTGGGTGTGGAAGCATCCTATAAAGCTGTGATGAAGCCGACGGAGGGGACCATACTCACTGTGGGCAAACGAGCAGCGGCTGCCGCTGTGGAATGTGCCAAAGCCGAAACGGACCATATTGTCGTATGGAACACGTTGGTCAAGGCTGCCGAAACGGCGCTGGCAGAAACACCGGAGCTTTTGCCGGTGCTGAAAAAAGCAGGTGTGGTAGACGCAGGCGGCAAAGGGCTTCTGATTATTTTAGAAGGTATGTTCTCCGTCATCAGGGACGGGGTTATCATAGAAGGCAGTGAAGAACAAAAAGCAGCGGCACCCACAAAGAAAAATGCCGCCGCAGAGTACGATGAGGTAATCACCTTTACCTATTGTACCGAATATATCGTGAAACGGGAAAAGGGCAACAACCGTGACCCGCTGTTGCTGAGAGCGTTTTTAGAAACCATGGGCGACAGTACCGTTGTTGTGGATGACGAGCAGATCATCAAGGTACACACCCATACCGACAACCCCGGCAAAGCCTTGCAGGAGGGGCTGAAATACGGTCAGCTGATCAATATTAAGATTGACAATATGAGAGATCAGCACGAAAAAGCGAGGGCAGAAGCCGGCATTACCGACCGGGTGATAGCGACGGACAGCGGCAGCTATACCCCCATCACACCGGAAAACGAAATCGGCTTTGTGGCCGTGGTGGCCGGTGCGGGCATTGAAGCGCTGTTTAAGGATCTGGGCGTTGACCATATCGTCACGGGCGGGCAAACCATGAACCCCAGCACCGACGATATTTTAAGGGCGGTTGAGCTGACGCCGGCAAAAACCGTTTTTGTGCTGCCCAACAACAAAAACATCATTATGGCAGCTGAGCAGGCCATTCACCTTGCAACCCGCAATGTGATCGTCATTCAAACAACCACCATTCCCATGGGAATTACA
>MKRK01000030.1:10742-12233 GCA_001896915.1 Clostridiales bacterium 43-6 | reverse complement strand
GCCAGCCTTTGATGTGGTTAAAGATATAGTCCTGACGCTCGCTGTCCAGCTCGCTCATCACATCATCCAGAATGGCGATGGGGTGCTCCCCGGAAAAACGTTTTAACACCTCTGCCTCGGAAAGCTTCATAGAAAGCACCGCAGACCGCTGCTGTCCCTGAGAACCAAAGCTTTTTACTGAGAGGGAATTGATCATAAAATCAATGTCATCCCTGTGGGGACCTACGCCGGTGATGCCGGTGTGCATGTCCTCCGCCCGGGCGGCTTTCAGCGCCTCACGGAGCTGTTCCGGCTCGCTGCCGTTTTCAATGCTGCTTTTATAGGCAATCTCCAGGGTTTCCTTGCCCCGGGACAAGCCGTGATAAATCTCCGGCGCTACCTTGGAGAGGGCTTCTAAGTATTTCTGCCGTTGAGAAATGATTTTTGCTCCCGTCAGAGCGATGCGGTCTTCAAAAACCTCCAGCATTTCCAGTAGCTCGGAATGGGCTTTTACATCCCGCAAAATGGCATTTCTCTGCATGACGGCACGTTGATAGCCGGATAAGTTTTTTTGGTAGGAGGGCCGCAATTGGGAAATGGCCGTATCTAAAAACTGCCGTCTCGATTTTGGTCCGTCCTTGATGAGAGAAAGGTGGGAGGGTGCAAACACCACCGCACAAAAGCTCTCCCCAATTCTTTGGGTATTTGCCTGAGGGATATCGTTCAGGATATAATCCCGCTTGTTTGTAATTTTAATCTCTGCTGTTTGATCCCTGTCTCCGCTGTGAAACTGTAATCTTAATCTGGCAGCTTCCTTTTCAAAAGCGACCAATTCGCTGTCCTTGGAGCCGCGGAAGCTTTTTTGACCGCAGAAAAGCCAAAGGGCTTCGATGAGATTGGTTTTTCCCTGGGCATTGTTGCCGTAAATCACATTGATGCCTTCATGGGGGAAAAGCACTGTGGGGGTCAGGTTTCTGTAGTTTTCTAAGGATAACCTTAAAACCTTCACCTATAACACCTCAATTGTTTCGTCCGCAAAGCAGACGGTATCCCCTCTGCGAATTTTTTTTCCTCTCATGGTGCATACCTCCCCGTTTACCGTTACTGCTCCTTTTGTGATCAGTTCCTTTGCTTCGCCGCCGCTCATGATGATACCGGCATATTTCAACAGAGAATCCATTTTGATAAATTCTGTTTCGATGGTGATTCTATGCTTCATTTTTTAGTCTCACAGGCAAAACAAGAAACAAGAAATTGTCTCCGTTGGTGGGTACGATTTTCATGGGGAGTAGAGCGCCGTTCAGTTCGATATGAATTTCATCACATTCGGTAGCACGAAGCGCTTCCAATAAATATCTGTTATTAAATCCGATCTCCACTCTGTCGCCGGTAACCAGACAGGGAAGCTGGTCATATGCCTTTCCCATGGCTGTGGCACAAGAGGCCTTCAGCATATTGTCAGAAAAAATACATCTGACGGGGCTTTTCAGCTGGGGTGGAATCAGTAAGGAC
>MKRK01000030.1:0-10727 GCA_001896915.1 Clostridiales bacterium 43-6 | reverse complement strand
TCAATCAGACTTCTGGTATTTATTTTTACCACGGTATTCCGGGAAGAAGATATCGCTGTTTTATAATCAAGAAATTCACCGTCAAGAAGTCTCGAAACGATAAAATAATCTCCGATCATAAAAATAATATGCCGCTTTCCCGCAGAGATTGTAATCATCTCTTCCGTGTCGTTTAATAGCTTCACAACCTCGCTGAGGGTTTTGGAGGGCACTACAAAATTGATTGTTTTTTCGTTGAGAATTTTTTCGCTGCGCAGTGCCAATCGGTATCCGTCCACTGCAATTAATTTGATGCTGTCTTTTTCAATGTCAAACAAAACACCCTTGAGAACCGGCTTTTCATCCGTCACCGCAACCGCAAAGATGGTTTGGTTGATCATGCTTTTGATCAAGTTTTCCGGCAGCTCAACGGTTTCTCCGTCAGAGACGGCAGGAAACTCCGGATATTCGTCGGCATGAATGCCTACAATGGAAAATTCGGAAGAACCGCTTTTGATGGTTGCCATCAGTTTTTCATCCACCTCAACAGAAACGTTTTCGTCCGGCAATCTTCTGACAATATCGTTGAACAGACGCGCGTTTAAGATGATTGCGCCTTCTTTTTCAATGACGGCAGGTATTTTTGTGGTAATGCCCAGTTCAAGATCATAACCGGACATCACAAGCTCACCGGCCTTTGCACGCATTAATATTCCTTCCAGCGCCGGTAAGGATGATTTTGAAGTAACCGCTCTTTGAACGTTTCCGACAGAAGCACTCAAATCCGTTTTCTTACAAATAAATTTCATGTTGGTGACCGTTCCTTTCTTTCACCGCTTGTTTTTTATTTAACCCACAAAAGCTGATTTCAAAAAATAAATTAAAAATCCGCAGAAAAAAGCAAATACTATAACTATATTTTCAGTAGTAACAGTAAGGGGTGTTGAAAATCCGTAAAACTTCCAAAACAGGTTTGATAAAAGGATTTATGACGTATTTTCATTGTTAAATATAAATGAGAGAATTGTTAATAAATAGAGTTGTGGATAAGTTTTCAATACTGTTGTTTAAAAAAAGCTGTGGAATGTTGAAAGGTTTGTTGAAAATACAGCTATCTGTTTTGCATGTTTTTGATGATATCATTGATGGTGTCCCGCTCTTTTTGGTTGTTTTTCATCAGGTTTTTGATTTTTTGGATGCCATATACAACCGTGGAATGATCCCGTCCGCCAAATTCCGTTCCGATTTGAGCCACGGACATCTGTGTGACTTCCCTGACCACATACATGGCGACTTGTCTTGCATAGGAAAAAGGGGCATCATGCTTTTTCGAAAGAATATCCTCAGCCGATACTGCATAGGTGCGAGAAACTTCGCTAATAATATTTTTAACGGTAATGGGTTCCGGTTGATCGTCATTTCTGATATCCCGGATGGCATTCTGTGCCACACCGATGGTTGGCATTTCGTTATCCAACAAGGTATAGGCCTGTAGTTTTTTTACCACGCCTTCAATTTGACGGATGTTGGTTTTTACCTGCTCGGCAATGTAAAAAACAATTTCCTCCGGCAGGTTGAATTTTAACATTTGTGCTTTTCGTTCCACGATGCCCACACGGGTTTCAAAATCAGGGGGCTGAATATCGGCAATGATTCCTTGCTCAAAACGGGAACGGATACGGTTATCCAAAGTGGCAATATCCTTCGGCGGTCTGTCGGAGGTGAGCACCATTTGCTTTTTATCCTGATACAGGGTATTGAAGGTATTAAAAAATTCCTCTTGCGTTGACTCTTTTCCTGCGATAAACTGTATATCATCCACAAGTAATACATCAGCAGTTCTGTATTTGTTCCGCAGCTCTGCCATATTGCCCCGGTTAATGGAGTCAATCAGCTCTCTTGTGAAATTTTCGGCACTGACAGAAACAATGTTCTTTTGCGGAAATTTTTGGTGAATACGCTTGCAAACGGCATTGAGAAGATGTGTTTTGCCAAGCCCTGAGTTACCGTGTATGAACAACGGGTTGTAGGTGATGGCAGGGTTTTCGGATACGGCAACTGATGCGGCATGAGCAAATCTGTTTGAGGGACCCACAATAAAATTTTCAAAGGTATATTCATAATCATGACTTGTATCAGCGGGAAGCGTTTCGGGGGTAGGCATGTCTTCCTCGGTTACGATCTTGATTTTAACATTGAATTTCAATACCTCAAAAAAGGCGTCTTCCAACAACTTATAATAGGTTTCTTTGATGATTTTTTTCTGAAATGATGTTCTGACAAAAAGAGTTGCTTCTCCCGCATCCAAGGAAACGAGGGATAAAATATCTATCCAGACATTAAAGGCCACTTCCGATATTTGTGTTTTGGTGTAATCACAAATATGTGACCAAACTTCGTTAAGGGACTCCATCTATTATTCCTCCTGATTAAATAAAAAAAGCCATGCTTGCGGTATAAACTTTTACATGTAATTTTACCACATTTCAAACTTTGTTGCAAGTAAATGTTAATAATTTTCTTTTTCGCATTTTTAAACAAAAATACGATATATAGTAAAAAAATTAAATAAAAATTTATAAGGGCACTATATAATGTAAGATAGGGAGTAATTGTATCAATATGACGAAATTTTGTTTACAAAATTGTTGTTGACAGGTGCCGTTATTTTATTATATAATGCTATCTTGCAAGGTTGTACCCCGAGAGGAGGAAATTTGAATGCTGAGAACATACCAACCGAAGAAATTACACAGAAAAAAGGAACACGGTTTCCGCAAGCGTATGGCTGATCGCAACGGCAGAAAAGTTTTGTCGCGCAGAAGAAGAAAAGGCAGAAAGCAACTGACCTATTAATCAATCAGAGGTTAATTTTTTGACAAATATGATGGTTTTAAACCGCAATAATGATTATCGCCGTCTTTACAGAAGAGGAAAATCATTTGTTTGCCCTGCGTTGGTAGTTTATACAATGAAAAACCGCGCGGGCTTTTGTCGTATTGGAATAACGGTGAGTAAGAAAATCGGAAACGCCGTTGTCCGAAACAGAGTGAGGCGAATCATTAAAGAAGCCGTTAGACAGCTGTTGCCGGAAATGTTAAATCCGGCCGACATTGTAATTGTTGCAAGAACAAGGGCTGTTACTATGAAAAGCACTGCCCTTGTTCCCATCATCAAAAAGCAGCTTTTGGCTGCCGGTATCATTCCGAACTGAGAAAGGAATGGTTCCTATGAAACAATTATTGATTTTTTTGATCCGATTGTACCAAAAAAAAATATCACCTCACAAGCCGCCATCCTGCCGTTTTGTTCCAACCTGCTCCCAGTATGCCGTGGAAGCCATCGAAACCCATGGAACACTCAAAGGATTCTGGCTGGCTGTAAGAAGAATTTTAAAATGCCACCCGTTTCACAAAGGGGGCTATGACCCTGTTCCGCCAAAGAAAAAGGGTTAATTTGTTTTATATGCCGATAGCAGAAAATCCTTATAACGGCGAGAAACGGATTTTCTGTATTAGTTTTTGTGATCGCCGAAGAAATGAGGTCCAGAATGAACGATTTTTTTAATATGCTTGTTTTCCCGTTGAAAATACTGCTGGAGTTTTTCAACGATATTTTCGGAAGCTATGCGGTTTCAATCATCATTTTTACGATACTCGTAAATGCTTGTTTGTTTCCGTTGAATATCAAGCAGCAAAAATCACAGTCCAAGCAGGCACTGTTGAAGCCAAAACTTGATGCGCTGAAAGAAAAGTTTGGCAGCGATAAAATGAAGTACAACACTGAGATGCAGGCACTGTATCAAAGAGAAGGTGTCAATATGGCAGGCGGCTGCTTGCCTTTATTGATCAGACTGCCGATTCTGATGGGCGTGTACCAGGTGGTATTGGGCTCTTCTCATAATAAAACACTGAATTTTGATTTATTCGGAATTGATCTTGCACAGACACCAAAATTCAGCACCGATATCATTAACGCATTTCATCCCATTTGGCTGATTCCGGTTTTTTCGTTTTTAACAGCCATGCTTTCCTCTGTCATCACCATGCAGGCAACCAAGAAAACCAATCCACAAGCAGGTTCCTCTATGGGAATGATGATGTTATTAATGCCGGTAATGTCTTTGTGGATGGCGTTTCAGTTCCCCGGTGCGTTGGGTTATTATTGGGCATGTTCAAACATTGTATTGGCAGGAGTACAAATGGTTGTCAATAAATTTTACAGTGTAGACAAAATTACGGCAACGGACTTTTTGGAAAAGGGTCTTGCACGCAGAAAGCAAGAACTAACCAAGCTGACAAAGAGATTCTAGAAAACCGAACGTAGCAGAGCGCTGTTACAGAATGGAGGATAACATGATAAAAGAAGCGATTGCGACCGGGAGCACCATAGATGCGGCAAAAGAAGCAGCTGTTTTATTGTTGGGTGCCAGAGAAGATGACAACATCGAGTTTGAAATTATTGATTTGCCCCAAAAGAAATCCTTTGGTTTGTTTGGCGGTGCCGCTGCAAAGGTAAGAGCATATATCGAGCTACCGGATGAAAAAGAAGTACAAGCACCCGCGGTGGTTGAGAAAAAGGAATTCAAAGCAAAACCGGAGAAAAAGGCAGAGCAGAAAAAAGAAAGCAAAGTTCCCCTTTCCCCGGCCAATACCGATGCTGCAGAAACCTATTTGTTGGCGGTATTGAAGCAGTTGGGTGTTACCGATATAACGTTATCCAAAAAGAAGACCGAAAGCGGTACTGAATTTGACATTGAAGCAGAAGGCTTGGGAATTGTCATCGGCCGCAGAGGAGATACCCTGGAAGCGCTCCAGCATCTTGTGAGCTTGGTCGCCAACAAGGGCGAAGCCGATTATAACAGAATTACCATCAATCCCGGGAATTATCGGGAAAAACGGGAAGGGACCCTTCAGTCCATTGCCCGCCGTTCTGCACAACAAGCCATCAAATACGGTAAAAATGTTGTGCTGGAACCCATGAACTCCTACGAGCGCCGGATCATCCACACCGCAGTGCAGGAAATCAACGGTGCCTCCAGCTGGTCCATCGGGGAAAACGAAAACAGACGTGTCTGCATCGGAACCCCGAGAAAAGATAGACCGGGCTATGAGAAGCGGGACAGAGGCAATAACAACAATCGCAGCAACCAAAGCTTTCAAAACAATAAACGAGAACCAAAGAAGGATATTAACAACGCTCCGCTGTATGGGCGTATTGATAAATAACAACGAAAAGCGGAGGATTTCCTCCGCTTTGTTATTGTATCCGGACGTTGTTCACAAAGCGGCAATAGTAAACGGATCGGAACAGGAAGGGGGATGGTTGTCCCCTAAGGGTTTTGAAAGTTCCCTTGATTTCATGGGAAATCCGTAGTTTAAAGGGTGGTACTAGTGAATGAGACCATTGCGGCGATTGCGACGCCGTTGTCACCGGGAGGAATCGGAATCATCCGAATTTCCGGCGATGATGCGAAAGCAATAGCCGATCAGCTTTTTGTTTCCCCCTCGGGGGCGTCTTTGTCACAGGCGAAGGGCTATTCGGCACATTACGGATTGCTCAAAGAAAATGGAGAGAAAATCGACGAGTGCATTGCGCTTGTATTTTCAGCGCCAAAAAGCTATACCGGCGAGGATGTTGTGGAATTCTCCCTACATGGTGGTGTTTTTGTGGTAAAAAAAGCATTGCGGGCGGTGTTGTCAACGGGTGCAAGGCTGGCGGAACCGGGGGAATTTACCAAACGGGCTTATTTCAACGGAAAGCTGACGCTGACAGAAGCAGAAGCAATCATGGATATTATTTCGGCAGGAGGAAAGCAGGCACTGCAAGCAGCAAACACAGCCAGAAACGGAGCACTGTATCATAAAATACAGGAAATAACCCAAGGGCTCACCGTTGCTGCCGCTCACATATCCGCTTTCACGGATTTTCCTGACGAAGGCTTGCCGGATATGGATTTCACTTTGTTTGAAGAAAACCTGAGAAAAGCAAAGGAAGAATTGAACCGGCTGCTCTCCACCTTTGACAGCGGAGTGGTTCTGAGAGAAGGCATCAGCTGTGCCATCATTGGCAGACCCAATGTGGGAAAATCAACCCTGATGAATTTACTGTCCGGGTGTGAACGCTCTATCGTAACAGATATTGCAGGAACAACCAGAGATGTGATAGAAGAAACGGTAAAGCTGGGCGAGGTTTTTTTAAGGCTGTCTGATACTGCCGGGATCCGCAACACGGAAGATACGGTGGAATCCATTGGTGTCCACAGGGCAAAGGAACGGCTCAGGGAAGCGGCCCTCATCCTTGCCGTATTTGATGCCAGCGAGGAGCTGACAGACGACGATCGGGAAATTTTAGCTCTTTTGGCTGACAAAAAATCTGTTATCATCATCAATAAAACCGATCTGCCCGTCAAAATGGATATGGATAGTGTGAAGCATTTTAAAACCATTCAAATTTCAGCTGCAAAGGGAACGGGGCTGGAGGAATTGGTAGTGGCAGTCAATGAAACAACAGGACTTGCAGCTTTAGATCCAAACGCAGCTATCTTGGCATCAGAACGGCAAAAAAATTGTGTGATCAAGGCAAATCAAGCAGTTACAGCGGCAGAAAATGAATATAAGACCGGGCAGATGCTGGATATTGTGGGATTTGAGCTGGAGGAAGCCATTACGGCACTATTGGAGCTAAACGGCGAAAAAGCAAGTGAAACGGTAGTCAATGAAGTTTTCAGCCGTTTCTGTGTAGGGAAATAAGGAGTTACCATGAAATACAATGCAGGACAATATGATGTAATCGTGATTGGTGCAGGACATGCAGGAATTGAAGCTGCCCTTGCTTCGTCACGGCTTTCATGTAAAACCATCGTGTTTACCATGAATTTAGACTCTGTGGGCAATTTACCCTGCAACCCGTCCATCGGTGGAACTGCAAAGGGGCATTTGGTGTGCGAGATTGACGCACTGGGTGGCGAAATGGGGAAAGCGGCAGATGCGACCTTCATTCAGAGCAGAATGCTGAACACAGGGAAGGGACAGGCTGTTCACAGCCTTCGTGCCCAGATCGATCGTCGCAATTATGCCTCCTATATGAAGTACTGCTTAGAAAAACAAGAAAATCTGGAATTGAAACAAGCGGAAATCGTAGAAATAGACAAGAATGGAAAAGAATGGATAGTAACCACCCATCTCAACGGGGTGTACCATGCAAAAACGGTAATCATTGCAACAGGCACATTTTTGACCGGCAAGGTGTATGTAGGAGAGGTATCCTATCCCAGCGGTCCGGACGGTATGTTTCCTGCCACTCGTCTTGGAGAAGCTCTGAAAACGTTGGGTTTGCCCTTACGCAGGTTTAAGACCGGCACGCCGGCCAGAGTGAATAGAGGAAGCATTGATTTTACCGGATTGGAGATTCAGGAGGGGGATGATCCCATCACGCCCTTTTCCTATAACACCGAAACACCGGGAGAAAACAAAGTCGTCTGCCACATCACATGGACCAACGAAAAGACCAAAGATATTATCTTAGAAAATCTGCACCGCTCTCCCTTGTATGCAGGGCAAATCGAAGGGGTGGGTCCCCGGTATTGTCCCAGCATTGAAGATAAAATTGTACGCTTTGCCGACAAAGAGCGCCATCAGATTTTCATTGAGCCCTGTGGATTGCAAACAGAAGAAATGTATCTTCAGGGGGTTTCCTCCTCCTTGCCGGAAGAGGTGCAGATTGCGCTGTACCGAACCGTAAAGGGACTGGAGAAGGTTCAGATCATGCGAAACGCTTATGCCATTGAATACGATTCCATTGACCCTACCGCCTTGCAGCCGACATTGGAGGTCACCGCCCACAGCGGTTTATATGGTGCCGGTCAGTTTAACGGTTCTTCGGGCTATGAAGAGGCCGCAGCACAGGGACTGGTGGCAGGCATCAATGCGGCAAGAAAAGTGAAGGGGCTTCCGCCCTTTGTTCTGCAGCGCTCCAGCTCCTACATTGGCACCCTAATTGATGATTTGGTTACCAAGGGCTGCACAGATCCCTATCGGATGATGACCTCCCGGTCTGAATACAGGTTGTTACTGCGTCAGGACAATGCAGACGAACGGCTGATGCCCTTCGGCAGAGAAATCGGCTTGATCGACGATGAGCAATGGCAGAGGTTTTCTGAACGGCTGAGACAAAAAGAAGCGGAGATCAAGAGGCTGGAAAGCACCTACATCAAGCCGTCGGCGGCGTTGAATGAGCTGCTTGTTTCACGTGAAACATCCCCCGTTGCATCGGGTGTTAAGCTGGCCGATCTCATTCGCCGTCCGCAAATCAGTCACAGGGATATAAAGCGTTTTGATGAAACAAGACCACAGCTGGCGGAGCAAATATTTCTTAAGGCCGAGGTGGAAATCAAATACGCCGGTTATATCAAACGCCAGCTGGCTCATATCAATGAGCAGCAACGGCTGGAGGAACGAAAAATCCCGGAAGGGCTTGATTATCACAATGTAGTGGGACTAAGGAAGGAAGCTGTTGAAAAATTAGCAAAAGTTATGCCTTACAGTATCGGTCAAGCCAGTCGTATTTCGGGTGTCAGTCCGGCAGATATTTCTGTGTTATTGATTTATCTTGATAAAATAAAGTAAATAAAAACGGCTGCATCTAGATGAGATGCAGCCGTTTTTTAGCCCAATAAGGCTTGAACCAGCTCTTGGCGGAAGGTTTTGGTGGCTTTGTCGTAAATCCCGAAGCCGTGGCAGAATTCCCAATACGTGAAGGAAATACCCAGCCGTTCTGCCTCTTTCCTGACATGCTCTGTCCATCGCGCACGGGAAGCCATATCACCTGTGCTATATGCACCAAACTCGCCCATGTTTACCGGCATATGATGTTCTTCTGCCCAGTTTTTGGCCTTCGTAAGCACGTTTGTAACATAAGCTCTTTCCTCTTTTGTTCCAAGCCACTGAACATCCTTAAACCCATAATTTTCGGGAGACCATCGAGCGCCTTGATGGGTGAAAGAATGAGGCTCGTAGAAATGGAAGGTGGCAATCAAGTTCTCATCGGGAACAGGGTTTAACAAAACAAGTCCTTCACAGGAATTCCAGAAGGTGCCGCCGATCATGATTTTTCTGGTTGGATTGGTCTTTCGGATGATTTCCACACAGCAGTTTTGAATCTCGTTCCACAATCCCGAATCGACCCCCGTTTGCGGCTCGTTCATCACCTCAAAAATCAACTCTTGCGGATAGTCCTTGTAAACGAACGAAAGCTGTTCCCAGATAGCAAATAGCTTTTCCTTGTTCCCCAGGGCATCCTCGGACATTTCTATGAAGTGATGGACATTTAAAATGAGAGTAAATCCGTTGTCCAAAGCAGATTTTACCGTATGGGTGACAGCGTCCAAAAAGAACGCTTCGATCTGATAGTCATCCTCATCTCGTGTATACAGAGACCATCTGACTGGCAGACGAATGTGATCAAAGCCCAAATCCTTAATAATAGGAAAATAATAATCTCCCACCGGGTTTATAAAATCCTCTCCGGGCTTTCTCCTGACTTCAAAATGGTCGCCGATATTGATACCCTTGCACAATTTCATAGACAGACCTCCCCCAAAATTTACACACAGTGTAACACAACAAAACAGACTTGTATAGTAAAATATTATTATTTTTCAGAACAATCCTGTTCGTTTGACAAATTGTAAGGAACACCTACAAAAAGTCGGAAGATCGGCTGCCGGCATGTCGAGGAATGCGATGAATAATACTGGATTTATCCCAATATATGGTATAAAATTGCAAAGAGCATACTACTACATGTATAATTGGCAATCGTAATCCACCGATACGACTCTGATCAATCAAAGAAAGGATTGTGTAATATGGCAACTATTTTTAAAACACGAATAGGAAAAAGCATTTTATATCTTTCACCCGACAGCATTGTGGCAAATCCCAGCCAGCCCAGAACCCTGTTTGATGAAAATGAGCTACAGGGATTGTCTGAAAGCATAAAGAAGAATGGAATCATACAGCCCATTGCCATCAGAAAAAACAAAGCAGGCTCCTACGAGCTGATCTCCGGAGAACGGCGGCTGAGGGCGGCTAAGATGGCAAATCTGCAAAAAGTACCCTGTGTGTTGCTGGATGTGGACGAAAGGAAATCTGCAGTGCTGTCGCTGCTTGAGAATCTGCAACGCCAGGACTTGACCTATTTTGAAGAGGCGGAGGCAATTTATAATCTGATCTGCGAATGGGGCATCACCCAACAAGAGGCAGCCGAACGGCTGGGAAAGGCTCAATCCACACTGGCAAACAAGCTTCGGTTGTTAAAGCTGAGTAAGGAGCAGCGGGAGAGAATTACAAAAGTGCAGCTGACCGAACGCCATGCAAGAGCACTTTTGGTGCTGCCCGATCATGAAACGCGGGATCAGGTGCTGAATGAAATCATCCTGAAGGGATTGAATGTGGCAGAAACAGAAAGTTATATTGCGAAGCTGATGACAAAGACAGAAACACCCAAGGGGAAACGCAAACAGATTTTTGTCCGGGATGTAAGGCTGTTTCTGAACACCATCAACCGTGCCATTGACATGATGAAGCAATCGGGTCTGGATGCACAATCCATAAAAAAGGAGACAGAAACTCACATTGAATACACTCTGAAAATACCCAAAAAGAATTCATAAGGCTGCGGATGTTTCACGTGAAACATCCGCTCTTTTATATTTATTCCTTGAAATATTCCAGTAATGTGATATA
>MKRK01000029.1:5426-5991 GCA_001896915.1 Clostridiales bacterium 43-6 | reverse complement strand
GAAGATTGCTGTCGATAATTTCCTGCACCGGCTTCACAGGCACATCGCATTCAGGCAGAGAATATGCTTTTCGCCCTGCTCTGCTCATTTCAAATATCAATGATTGTTTTTTCAGCATTACTCTACCGCCTTTCTTATAAAGCTGTCTATATCTTCTCTGGTGCGCTTCTCAGTTACCGCAACCATCCATCCGTCTTTTAATTCGGGATAATTTTTCTCAATATCATATCCGCCGATTATCCTGCTTTCCAGAAGCTTATCATTGAGCATATTCACAGGATCTGCACTTTTCACTACAAACTCCCTGAAGAACGGACCGTTGAACACGGGACTGAACTTACCTGTTTTAATCAGTTCATCATAAGCATATCGAGATTTCTGGAGGCATAAGTTTGCAACCTCCTTTAAACCCTCCTTACCCATTACTGTCATGTAAATCGTCGCTGTCAAAGCATTCAGCGCCTGATTGGAGCAAATGTTTGATGTTGCCTTCTCTCTTCTTATATGCTGCTCCCTTGTCTGAAGAGTGAGAACAAAGCCTCTTTTTCCGTCCTTGTCAACAGTT
>MKRK01000029.1:4258-5386 GCA_001896915.1 Clostridiales bacterium 43-6 | reverse complement strand
ATAAATCCAAGGTACGGTCCACCGAAACTAAGGCTGTTCCCTAATGGCTGACCATCGCCTACGGCTATGTCCGCACCTGATTCACCGGGGCTTTTCAGCAGCGCAAGAGATATGGGGTCCGCGCTTACAATAAGTAGGCTTTTATTTTCGTGAATTACGCCGCTTATGGAAGCGACGTCCTCCACAATTCCAAAAAAGTTAGGGCTTTGAACTATTACAGCGGCAGTATTGACCTTCAGCTTGCTCTTTAAATTCTCTAAATCAATTCTTCCGTCTTTATATCCAATCTCTGATACCGATATATCCCTGAAACCTGCGTATGTATTTAAAACCTGCCTGCTTTCAGGATGCACGGATGACGCTATTAATATCTCCGTCCTCTTTGTGGACTCACATGCCATAACAGCAGCCTCGGTCAACGCCGTTGCACCGTCGTACATTGACGCGTTGACAACAGGCAGACCCGTAAGGTCGCTTATCATTGTCTGGTATTCAAATATTACCTGAAGTGTACCCTGGCTTATCTCCGGCTGGTAAGGCGTATATGCTGTATAAAATTCCTGCCTTGAAATCAGACCGTCAATCAGTGCCGGAATATAGTGGTCATATGCCCCTGCACCCAGGAAGCAGGTGTAATCATCAAGATTAAGATTTTTATCCGATAATGACTTTATGTTTTTAACCAGTTCCATTTCAGATTGAGCATCCGGTATATTTAATCCGTCCTTAAGGAAAACCGAATCAGGAACTGCCTTGAATAAAGCTTCAATTCTTTCAACACCTATTTCTTCAAGCATCTGAGCTCTGTCTTCATTGGTATTTCCGATATATCTGGCCATATGTCCCTCCTTTATTCACATGATTTTTCGTAATCTTCCGCAGAAAGCAGCTTTTCTGCTTCTTCCGGCTGTGACATCTCCACGGCAACAAACCATGCATCATATGGCGATTCGTTAATCAGTCCCGGGTTATCTGCAAGTTCTTCATTTACTTCAATTATTGTGCCGGAAATTGGAGTATATACATCCGATGCGGCCTTTACAGATTCCAAAACAACAAATTGGTCTCCTGTAGCAACAACCGTTCCTGCCTCGGGAAGTTCTATAAAAACAACCTCTCCCAGATGGT
>MKRK01000029.1:3709-4243 GCA_001896915.1 Clostridiales bacterium 43-6 | reverse complement strand
TAATTCCTATGTAGGCCTTGTTTCCGTCTACCTTTACCCATTCGTGTGATGCTGAATACTTCATCTCATTTAATAATTTC
The DNA here is from genome assembly GCA_001896915.1 of Clostridiales bacterium 43-6. Lineage (GTDB taxonomy): Bacteria > Bacillota > Clostridia > Oscillospirales > Acutalibacteraceae > MKRK01. Next base: position 4,163 of record MKRK01000029.1, on the reverse strand, counting down.
ATATTAACCCTCCTGATACTATCTCTATTTTTTATATTTTTTTGTGTAAAAAGGTTTTTTGATTATTTTTGCTTTTACATTTTTATTTCTTATAGAAATTTCTATATCTGTTCCATCTTTCGTATATTCCGCATCTATAAGAGCAAGACCTATGTTTTTCTTCAGTGTGGGTGAATAGCTTCCCGTTGTCACATATCCTATTTTCTTCTCGTCAGCATATACATCGTAGTGGCTCCTTGGGATTCCTCTTTCAACCATTTCAAATCCTACGACCTTTCTTTTCAGTCCATCAGCTTTTTGAGCCGCCAGTACATCCTTCCCGATAAAGTCATCTTTGGCAAGCTTTACGAAAAATCCCAGACCTGCTTCAAGAGGAGTTATATCTTTATCTATTTCCTGACCGTACAGAGGAAGCGCAGCTTCAAACCTGAGAGTGTCTCTTGCGCCAAGCCCT
>MKRK01000029.1:1765-3693 GCA_001896915.1 Clostridiales bacterium 43-6 | reverse complement strand
ATTTTCGGGCCATGCTCCGAAGCAAAGTACAGTTCAAACCCATCCTCACCTGTGTAGCCCGTACGGGATACCAGCATCTTGACGCCGTCAATTTCAATATTGTCCTTAAAATGATAAAATTCTATTTCGCTTAAGCTTTCTTTCACAAGCTTCTGCAAAATTGTCTGTGCTTCAGGGCCTTGAATGGCAAGTTGTGCATAATACGCAGAAACGTTCTCCACAGAAGTATCGCCAAACACGTGATCCTTCAGCCATTCATAATCCTTATCCGCATTTGAAGCGTTCACAACAAGCAAGTAATCCTCTCTGCTGTATTTATAAACCAACAGGTCATCAACTATACCGCCGTCCGGATAACACATTGCCGTATATGCAATCTGATTATCAGAAAGAACTGAGATATCATTTGTCACAACCATTTGAAGATATTTTTCCGCACCCTCACCTTTCACAGTTATTTCTCCCATGTGCGATACATCAAACAGCCCTGCCGCATTTCTTACAGCTTCATGCTCTGAAATTATTCCCGAATACTCCACCGGGAGTGCCCATCCTCCGAAGTCAATTATCTTTCCCTTCAATCCAAGATGCTTCTCATATAATGGCGTCGTTTTCACTTCATCACTCCTTTTTATAATATTTAATTCCATATTTTATATTGCTAAAGCAAAAGACAGGAGCAATAACTATGTCATTACCCCTGTCTTAACTTACTTTGTTATTCAGGCATTGTCAGAGCGTGGTCCTTTTGCCTGAAAGTTTCGTCACACTTCGACCAGTGTGATTTGCTTCTTCGGCGCCCTGAGGGACTCTCCCAAGCTCATCATTCAATATATAAATATTAATTTTTCTGGTTATGAATAAAAAAATTAACATGTTTGATTTGTTTATAGCAACATTATAAGCTTTAAAATATCAAGTTGTCAACAGTTTTTGACTCGTGAAAAAATCTACTTTCAAGAAGAATATTTTTTGCATGAAGATGATATTTTTATAACAATAATATTCCTTGACATTCATTGTTTCAAAGCTTATCATTTTATATATATATACATTTGGAGCATAAAATGAATATTTTAATTGCATACGCCGGCAGCAACAGCACAACCAAAATGTGTGCCCAGCTTTTAGCCGAAAAGCTCCCCAAAGCACATGTTTTAAACCTGTCACATAAAAAACCTGATTTGAATGATTTTGATACCATAATTATCGGAAGCGGCATAAGATTTAACAATGCGAATAAATCAGTTTTGAACTTCATCCGTGACAATCTTGATTTGCTTATGAAAAAAAATACAGCAATATATTTGTGTTGCGGTTTTCCCGAGAAAATAAACCAGTATCTGCTTCATAATTTCCCTAAAAAGCTGCTGAATAAAGTAACTTCCATTCATTGCTTCGGAGGAAGATTGAAGGTCAAGCCTTACAGACTTCATGATATGCTTATTATGAAAATGGTACAGAAAAACTTTAACCTTGAAAAACGCAGTTTTACAGAAATTGATTACGACAGTATTCAAAAAATGGCTGATGAAATCTTAGCATTAAAATAAAAACGATCCTCTAAGGACCGTTTTTATTTTAGAAACTATCTGAAATTATTTTCGTTGTTTCTATTTTTTTCATTTTTGTTGTTGCGATTTTCATTTTTGTTATCGCGGTTGTTAAACTGATTGTTCTGGTTATTTTGCCTGTTTTGATTGTTTTGATTGTTTTGATTGTTTTGATTGTTTTGATTGTTTTGCTGGTTGTTTTCTTTGTTGTTGAATCTGTTGTTATCAAATTTGTTATCAAATTTGTTTTCGAACTTGTTGTTCTCTTTGTTCTGATAGTTGTTATTCATCTGCTTCATCTGCTCCCTCAAGTTTTGTTGGCTGTCTAATTTAGCCTGTTCTTCCCAATTGTACAACATCACATTGTTATCCGAA
>MKRK01000029.1:0-1693 GCA_001896915.1 Clostridiales bacterium 43-6 | reverse complement strand
TTTTGGCACGGCAATATGTGAAATAAAAAACAAAAGTTCAATACTTTTACAAAGTTGAGGGCAAATCGTCCATATAATAGATAACGTCCCAAATTTTAAAAACTGCAAAAATGATACATTGCAATCCCTGCTGCGATTGTCAGATTAAGAGAGTCTATTCTGTCAGTATGCTTAATAAATACACTTGTGCCCGCTGAAGAAAAGCTTGAATCCAGACCGGTTGCTTCATTCCCGAAAACAAGAGAGAACGGCTCTCCTTTTTCATGACTGATTTCCTTGAGGGATCTTGCACCGTCTAACATAAATGTATAAATTTTATGCTCCTTAAGTTTTTCCCTATATTCTTCAAAACTGTCGAAATATTTAAAATTAATTCTGAAAATAGAACCCATTGATGCTCTTATTACCTTGGGGTCAAACACATCAACTCCGGGGCTTATAATCGCCAAATCAGTGAGGCCGAATCCTGTGAGAGTTCGTATGATTGTTCCCATATTTCCCATGTTACCAGGGTTTACAAGCACGATGTGAGCGCTCTCCATATCCAGCTCACAGGAATATTTCTCAAACACTCCCACTATAAAATTATTTTCCTTGTCGCTTATTCTGTTTATGGCTTTTTCATTGATTTCTGTCTTGATGCTATACCTTCTGCACAGCTCAAAAATATCATCTGCTTCTTCAGACTTGTACTTAGAGCTTATTAAAACCTTTATTACCTTTTCAGGCATAAATTTTATCAGTTCCACCGTGGGAAATATTCCAAAGGTATAAGAATAATCAAAGCTTTTTTTATATGTTTTAATATCCATCTTTTTCTCCTAAAATATACCGACAGATTTTAAGAAAAATACAAATAAAAATATTGTAAGCGGGCTGAATAAAGTTGTTATAAAAACTAATTGTCCTGCCAGTTCACTGTTGCAGTCGCATTGCTGTGCCATAGTGTAGCTTGATACAGATATGGAGGGAGCAGCCATGCTGAACAGCGCACCCAGCTCCACACCTCTGAAGCCAAAAGCCAAGCCCGCTGTAATGACGAATGCGGGCACAGCCAGAAGCTTTCCTACGGTTACAAATGCAATATTTCTTAAATTCTTTCCCGTATTTTCTATTTTTATTTCTCCTCCCAATGCCATCAAGGCAAGAGGCGTGGCCATTTTAGCCACCTCGTTCACTGTCTTTTCCGCAAACTGCGGAATATTAATGTTCAGGACAGAAACGGCAATCCCTGAAATACATCCCCATATCAGCGGATTCTTTATTATGCTTATAGCAGTCTTCTTATAATCGCTTCTGTCATTTGAATACCAGTCCAGTAATATAACAGATGTAAAATTAAAGAAGGGTATCATTATGGCTATAAGAGTTATGACTGTGGCAACATTTGAATCCCCAAACAGGTTTATGCTTAAGGGTACACCGAAAAGAACAAAGTTGCTTCTGTAAAATCCCTGAATCATTACACCGATGTTCCTTTTGTCCCTTTCAAATTTAGGAACTATTACACCCATTGTTCCTATAATAAGCACATTTATGACAAGTGCAAAAATAATAAGCTTTACGTCTACCGTTTCAGATATTTCACTTTTATAAATATTATTGAAGAGATGCGCCGGAAGCAAAATCTTAAATGCAAATTTATTTGCCATGGATATAAAATTATCATCAAATAAGTTTATTCTTCGAAAAA
>MKRK01000028.1:12402-16927 GCA_001896915.1 Clostridiales bacterium 43-6 | reverse complement strand
GTTCTTCGATAAATAGGCGGCGACCTCGTCAATCTGGCTTGCCTTTGCCAAAAATCCCGAATAAATACACTCCATATGAATCTCCAGACTCTGGTGATGGTGAAAACAGCCGGTCATAAATTCATCAGTATTTTTGATTGCAATATTATGAAACCCCCCGGTATGGGTGGATAAAACAGCAGTGGGAACAGGACAGCACTGGATTCCCATTGCGGATAAGATAGGCATGATCACGGTCAAGGAGCATCTCCCGAAGGCAGATATATCATGGATCGCGGCTACTCGTTTCGGTCTTTTCATTCTTGTTTCGCCTCTTATTATTTTTTCACAATTTTGTTTTTATGGGAAAACGGCATGGGACATAAGCATATCTATAATAACTTATTTTAGCTTTTTTGGCAATCATTTGTACCAAAGAAAAACAAATTTTTTGGATAGTAACCTATCCTTGGGAAAAACTTTGGAATAAGGAGTGAATTAATATGACAAGTAAAAAGTCTTTATTAAAAAAGCTGTGGACCATAATGGTTATTATATTGCTGAATATACTCGTAATTACCTTCTTTGTGACCCGTATCAGCTCTCAGGCGAATGCACTGTCAAAGCTGGGTTCCAGAGGAACCGAGGTCAGACAAATCCAAGACAAGCTGAAATCCCTGGGGTATTATTCCTATGGCGTAGACGGAATTTATGGTGCCCAAACCAAGGCGGCAGTAACCCGGTTTCAGAAATCCCGGGGATTGTCGGCTGACGGAATTGCAGGCTCCAAAACATTATTATACCTTGGATTGTCAAAAAGTAGCGGCAGCAAGAACACAAGCGGCAGCAGCAACCTGAACCTTCTTGCCAGGATTGTTTCCGCAGAATCCCGGGGTGAGCCATATAGCGGACAGGTTGCGGTAGCGGCTGTAATCCTGAACCGGACGGAACATCCGTCCTTTCCCGATACCATTGCCGGTGTGGTGTATCAGCCCGGTGCTTTTACCGCCATTACCGACGGGCAAATCAACGAGCCGGTGCATGAAAGTGCAAAAAAAGCCGCACAGGCAGCTATTAACGGCTGGGATCCCAGCGGCGGTGCAATTTATTATTACAATCCCGTAACGGCAAAAAGCCAATGGATCCGTTCCAGACCCGTTATTGTCACCATTGGTGAGCATGTTTTTTGTAAATAGATCAAAAATGCTTCCTGCATGTGCAGGAAGCATTTTTTTACTACAGCATCTTTTTCGTAATCGGTATCAGCCTTTTGGCAAGAACAATGCTGATGATTTGGGACAGCGTGTCGCTGGGAATAAAAAGAATAAAACAGAAATAAAACACCTTGCCCATTCCAAACGTCTGACCCAGATAGAAGTTTTTAATCAGATAAAAATAGGTCAGACCAATGAGATACAGCGGAATTCTTGCCACAAGAGAAGCCACAAAAAGCCGCAGATAACTCGGGTTATCATTTCCTGCTATTCTTGCAGTGACATAGGACATGGGAATAAAGCCCAGCAAAAAGCCGAAGGTGGGGCTCAAAACATAGCCAAACCCGCTACCGAAGTTTGCAAAAACAGGAATCCCCAATAACCCGATCATTATGTAGAGAATAACGGTGATAGGTCCCAGACGCTTTCCCATGATGAAGCCGGTCAAAAGAACGAACAGCCCCTGAAAGGTTATAGAAATAGGACCAAAGCGGATCGGCAGCATGGTCCCTGCAACTGCGCCTGCAGCAATCAATGCGGCAAACAAGGAGCAGAGGACAAGTGTGTTGATTGACATTTTCTTTTTCATGTTGTTTTCTCCTTGCGTTTGACACTGACCTCGCCCGAGTTCAGTGTTTCTATCGTTCCGTCCGTTTTTCGGATCACCAGATTGCAGTTGTCGTCAATTTCCAAAGCCACGGCATCCGCTTCGTTACCGGATCCGAAAATTTTGATTTCTTTGCCGAGAATCAAGGAACGGCTTTTATATTCGCTGATGAAGCTTTTGTCAAGAAAGCTTACAAAACCGCTCTCCAGCTCGTTGAGGATTTCCGCAACAAGACGGTTTCGGCTGATGATGAATCCTGCCTCGGAAACCGAACCAGCAATGTCTTTCAAATCCTCGGGAAAATCCGTCACGGATGTGTTAATCCCGATGCCGATGATGATATATTCCAGCTCGCCGTTTTCCATTTTAACCGAAGCTTCCGTCAGAATCCCGCAGACCTTTTTGTCCCCCTTGTAAATATCATTGACCCATTTTATTTTGGTTTCTATTCTTGCTTGCGTTTCAATCGCCTTCGAAACCGCAACGGCAGTATAGGCTGTGATAAGGGGGGCGACCGCCGCCGTCAGCCGGGGCTTTACAACAACGCTCATATAAATCCCTTTTTGAGAAGGGGAATAAAAGCTTCGTCCCATCCGCCCTTTTCCGGCGGTTTGCTCCTCCGATACAATCACCGTGCCGTTTTCTGCACCTTCTGACGCGGCTTGCTTGGCAACATGATTGGTGGAGCCCACGGTTTTGTAAACCATGATGGTTTTTCCGAATTCCGTTGTGTTCAAGAATTTTTTGATTCCGGTGACGGATAACAAATCATTATCTTCACATAATAAATAACCCCGATTGGTGACAGACTCAATATGATAACCGTCATTTTTCAATGCCGTAACGGCTTTCCAGATTGCACTGCGGGTGTAGCCAAGGCTTGCTGCAATGTCACTGCCTTTCATGCTTTTCCCCCGGTTTTCCTCAAGGATCGATAACACTTGTTCCTTCACTTTCTTCACCTCTCGTAGGCATTGTACCATGAAAAAAAGAATTGTCAACCAATTTTTTAAAAACGGTTGACAATTATCTGTATTTTTCAATTTCGTTGACAGCCAGCCTGTCGCACCGCTCATTTTCCGGGTGTCCGTTGTGCCCTTTGACCCAGACGATTTTCAGCTTGTGTTTCTCAAGCAGGTGAAGAAGCTGTTCCCACAGATCGCTGTTTAATGCCGGTTTTTTGTCCGCTTTGATCCAGCCCCGGCTTTTCCATCCTTTCGCCCAGCCTTTTTCAATGGCATCCGCTACATACTTGCTGTCGGTGGTCAGCGTCACATGGCAGCTTTCCTTGAGCGCTTCCAGCGCTTTGATGACAGCGGTCAGCTCCATTCGGTTGTTGGTGGTGGCAGGTTCGCCGCCGGACAGCTCCTTTATTTTGCCGCCGTAACGAAGAACAGCACCCCAGCCCCCCGGTCCCGGATTTCCGCTGCAGGCACCGTCTGTAAAAATTTCAATGTGTTTTTGCTCGCTCATTTATCTCACGTCCCTTTCATAATTATAAACAGACAGCCCTGCATAAGCAAGCAAATTTTTAATTGCTGAATGATAAATGCTTTTTTTATCCATACTAATAAAGAGTAAAATTTTACACAGAAGAATTCTGACCCGAAAAAATCCGAATTCTTTTTGAAAGGATGATCACAAATTATGAAAGCGATTATTATGGCGGGCGGAGAAGGAAGCAGATTGCGTCCTCTGACCTGTGACATGCCAAAGCCCATGGCGAGACTGTGTGGAAAGCCGATCATTGAATACATTCTCGACCTGTTAAATAAACATAACACAAAGGAGGCGGCCGTGACGCTCCGTTATCTGCCTGCCTTGATTACAGAGCATTTCGAATCGGGAAGCTATAAGGACATGTCCTTGTCCTTTGCCGAGGAAAAAGATCCGCTGGGCACTGCAGGCGGTGTAAAAAATGCGTCCAAGCAAATGCAGTATGACGACCTTTTGATCATCAGCGGAGATGCATTGTGTGACACGGATCTCACGGAAGCTTATCGTTTTCACAATCAGAAGGGCGCGGACGCAACCATCGTGGTCAAACGGGTGGAGGATCCGAGAGAATACGGTCTGGTCAGCTTTGACGGAGACGGAACCGTAGTGGGCTTTGTGGAAAAGCCCGGCTGGAGCCAGGCGTCTACCAACGCCGCCAATACTGGAATTTATATTCTGTCCGAGGGTGCGGTGAATTTAATCCCGGACAATACCCCCTTTGATTTTGCCAAGGATTTGTTTCCGCTGATGATGAGCAAGGGCATGAAAATTTGCGCCTTTGAGGACAACAGTTATTGGTGCGACATTGGCGATCTGACTACCTATTTAAGCTGTCAGGCTGATATTTTGACGGGTGTCGTGAAGACAGAAATGCAGTTTCCTGAACAAACCTATGAAAACGCGGAAATCACCGGGCCGGTGTATATTGGTGATAACGTGCAAATCGGACAAGGGGCAATCATCGGTCCCAACACCATATTGGAGGACAATGCCGTCGTCGGGCGGGGTGCAAAAATCCGCAATTCCATTGTCTTGTCGGGTGCTTTTATTGGGGATAACGCAAGCCTGACCGGTGCTATTGTATGCCCCAACGCCTCAGTCAAACAGCATGCCGCCATGTTTGAAGGCTCCATCCTTGGCACCGGTGGAATGATCGGAAAAAATGCCCAGGTAAAACCGTCGGTCAAAATCTGGCCGGGTAAGCAAATTGAAGATAATCAAATCGTCA
>MKRK01000028.1:0-12333 GCA_001896915.1 Clostridiales bacterium 43-6 | reverse complement strand
GTGAAAATCGGAGCGGCAACCGGCTCGGTCAAAGGCAGCTCTAAAATCGGAATTGCCGGTGTGGGCGGCCGGTCTGCCAAGGCGTTTAAGCTTGCGCTGATGTCCGGCGCTCTGGGGGCCGGTGCGCAGGTATGGGATTTCGGGGATATCATTTTGCCCCAGCTGACCTTTGCCGTGTCCTTCTGCGGGCTGTCCGCGGGCATTTTCATCAGCGGCGGTCCCACCTGCTGTCTGACCATACTGGGCGAAGGCGGTCTTCCCCTTACCCGTTCTGTGGAACGGGAAATGGAAGGATATTTCTTTAAGGATGAATACAAACGTGCCAGCTGGGACAATTACAAGGAAGTTGTGGATATGTCCGGCATCAAGCTGTTGTATCAGCAGGAGCTGTTCCGGTATGCTCCCCACGGACTTTCAGAAATGCAGGCTATGGTCAGCTGTGAAAACAGCGAAGCCGCCCGCGTGTTTGAAGATACCTTAAGCAGACTGGGCTGTGACACTTCTTTGGGACCTGTATTCCGGTTATCGGACGACGGCAGAACCCTGACCATTACCGATACAGACGGAAAAGAAATCGAAGAGGATAAGGTTCTGACACTTTGCTGTGTCATTGATTTTATGTCCGGCAAGGATGTGGCTCTACCCTATGGATCCCCAAGAATCATTGACTCACTTGCAGAAAAATACGGCTGCAAGGCAGAACGGTTTTTGCAATGCCCCGCCGACAACAGCGATCAGAGCGCCCGCCGCATGTCCCGCACCCAGCTCTGGCTGAACGACGGCATCATGGCCGCATTGAAAATCATGTCTCACATGAAAGCAGAACACAAAACTCTTTCCGAGATGATGGCACTTATACCGTCCTTTGCCACGGTGGTCAAATCCATTGAGATTGACACACCACCTTCTGAGCTGTTAGGCAGCCTCAATGATGCCGCCGCTGCACAGGCGTCGGAGGGTGTGATCATTTACCGCGAGCACGGCTGTCTTTTGATTCGCCCCACCAAGGCAGGCAAAAGCTTAAAAATATTTTCAGAGGCCCGGGATGCGGAAACCGCAAAAGATTTATGTTCGGAAATCATAGATATGCTTGACAGCAGCAAAAATAAATAGTAAAATGTACTAAATGTGTTGTTCGGATTGGTTTTAATTCATTTTCTGCGATAATAGCTGTCAGGCTTAGTCTGTAAGGCCCGTTGCCGAGCAGACAATACATTTACAGGGTTTGAGAGATCTCATACCCTTTTACAATTATGAAATATTTGGAGGTTATTTATTAATGGCACAATTAAATACGAGCCGTGCACCGCGTCAAACGAAAGCGCGTTCCTTCGGTCCTGCCCGGAAAACCGGCGCAGCCCGTGTAGCAGAACCGGAAATTGCTGCGGATAAGCTGAGAATCATCCCTCTGGGCGGTATTGAGGAAATCGGAAAAAACTGCACCGTCTATGAGTTTGGTGATGATTTATTTATTGTTGACTGCGGTCTGTCCTTCCCGGACGATGATATGCCCGGTGTGGATATCGTCATCCCCGATATGACCTATATCGTAAAAAACAAGGACAGAATCAGAGGCATTGTCATTACCCATGGTCATGAGGATCACATCGGCGCGCTGCCTTATTTGCTGAAAGAGGTCAACATTCCCGTCTATGCCACCCGTCTGTCTCTGGGACTGATTGCGGGAAAAATAAAGGAGCACGGGCTCAAGCACATCAAGCTCAAGGAAGTCAGACCGGGCAGCGTGATTGTTTTGGGCTGCTTTAAGGTTGAGCTGATTCATGTCAACCATTCCATTCCCGACGCAGTTTCGCTGGCCATCAAAACACCCATCGGTACTGTCATTCAAACAGGCGACTTCAAAATCGACAGTACACCCATTGACGATAAAATCATTGACCTGGCACGTTTTTCGGAATATGGCAAAAAAGGGGTTCTGGCACTTTTGTCCGACTCCACCAATGCAAATCGCCCGGGCTATACTGTCAGCGAGCGTAAAGTGGGCGAAAGCTTCTCCTCTATCTTTAAGGGAGCAAGCAACAGCCGTATTATCGTGGCTTCCTTCAGCTCCAACATTCATCGTATTCAGCAAATCGTGGATGAAGCCGTCCGATACGGGCGCAAGGTGGCCGTTTCCGGAAGAAGCATGATCAATGTGGTTTCCATCGGTGTGGAGCTGGGATATTTAAAAATCCCCGAGGGCGTTCTCATTGATATCGATATGATTCGCCGCTACACCCCCGAGCAGTTGGTTATCATTACCACCGGCAGCCAGGGAGAACCCCTGTCCGCCCTGCACAGAATGGCACACAGCGACCATCGTAAGGTCAACGTGGGCAAGGGCGATTTGATTATCATTTCCGCAAGCCCCATTCCCGGCAACGAAAAGTCTGTTTCCAAGGTGGTCAATGAGCTATTGAAGCTGGGAGCAGAGGTTATTTATGAAAAGATGTATGACGTTCATGTTTCCGGCCATGCTTGTCAGGAAGAGCTGAAACTGATGATCGGCATCACAAATCCCAAGTTTTTTATACCTGTACATGGCGAGCAGATGCATTTGCGTAAGCATGCCGGCTTGGCAGAATCTATGGGAATCGATAAAAAGAATATTTTAATTACGGAAATCGGCAGAGTGATTGAGCTGACCGAGGATACCATTAAAACAGCGGGTATGGTACAGTCCGGCCGCATTTTGGTGGACGGGTTGGGCGTCGGCGATGTGGGCAGCATCGTACTGCGTGACCGTAAGCATCTTGCCGAGGACGGTATTATTGTGGTGGTTATGACCACAGACGGTTCCACCGGCGAGGTTGTTGCCGGCCCCGATATTGTCTCCCGCGGATTTGTTTATGTAAGAGAAAGCGAAAAGCTGCTCATTGATGCGAAAAAGATCATTATTGACGCACTGGCTACCTGCAGCGAAAACGGGAACCGAGACTGGAACACCATCAAAGGCAAGGTGAGAGACGATCTTTCTAAATTCCTTTATGAAAAAACCAGAAGAAGCCCCATGGTATTGCCCATCATTATGGAAGTTTAGAGCATACATGGGATGTAACCGTTAAATAGTACGATATCACAGATTAACCGGAGAGGGATGGATTATCAATGAAAGCAAGATTACCACAGGGCTACGGCGGAGGCGGACAGAACAATTTAATGCGACAGGCACAAAAGATGCAAGAGGACATGGCAGCACTGCAAGAAGAGCTGGACGCCCGTGAGTATACGGCTACGGCAGGCGGAAATATGGTTGAAGTCACCGTTACCGGCAAGCATGAAGTAAAGGCAATCAAAATCAAGCCGGAGGTTGTGGATCCGGAGGACGTGGAAATGCTGGAGGATTTGCTGATTGCCGCCGTGAACGAGGCCATCAGAAATGCCACCGAGAATGCATCGGAGGAAATGGGAAAAATCACCGGCGGTCTTAACATGCCGGGATTGTTTTAACAATCGGCAGGAAGCAATTTACGGATAAGGGATGATTTGTTTGGCGTATCACATACCGCCGCTGCAAAGCTTGATTGAACAATTTGAAAAGCTGCCCGGCATCGGCAGGAAAACCGCCCAAAGGCTTGCGTTTTATGTGCTGGATTTATCCAAAGAGGATGCCGGTAAATTCGCAGATGCCATCACAAAAGCCCATGAGAAAATCCGTACCTGTACTATTTGCCAAAGTCTGACGGACAGCGAGCTCTGTCCTGTTTGCTCAAACAACGGACGGGACAAAACAACGATCTGTGTGGTGGAGGACTCTCAGGATGTGATGGCATTCGAACGCACCAAGGAGTACAATGGTACATATCACGTGCTGCACGGTCTGATTTCCCCCATGGAGGGGATAACCCCCGACCGGCTGAAAATCAAAGAGCTGTTACACAGAATTGGTGAGGATGACATCGGCGAGGTGATTATGGCAACGAACCCGACGGTGGAGGGCGAAGCTACCGCCATGTATATTTCCCGCCTTCTCAAGCCCTTTCATATCAAGGTGACCCGATTGGCATACGGCATTCCCGTTGGGGGCGATCTTGAATATGCGGATGAAATTACCTTAATGCGCGCACTGGAAGGCAGAAGCGAATTATAACAGGATATTGAAAATATATGATGAAATTGATCGAATCTCGGACAGAAACAGCCGAGATTCGATTTTTTGTACATATTTATTAATTGCAATCTGTGCAAATTGCACAAATATATTTCCCTTTACATTGCTTCGTTTATATTATATAATAGAAATCTACAACTAAATGATATGAAGAGGTGGAAGAATGAGAAAAAATATCGTGAAAGCTGTTTCTGTGTTGATGAATGTTATATTATTGCTTACCCTGTTTTCGGTAAGTTTTTCCTTTACGGCATCGGCTGCAAACATAACGTATTATGTGGATTCTATATCCGGCAATGACAGTAACAACGGAACAAGTGTAGAAACCCCGTGGAAGACTCTTACAAAAGTGAATGCAACGACCTTTGTCGCCGGGGATTCAATTCTTTTTAAAAGAGGATGCTCATGGACGGGAACATTATACCCCAAGGGCTCGGGAAATAGCACCGCAAGAATCACCCTGGATGCATATGGCACGGGCAATCTTCCGATTATCAACGGCAACGGAAAAGTATACAGTTCCTCCGACCCCATTGATTCCGCTTTGTATTTTAGAAGCCAGAGCTACTGGACCATACAAAATCTGGAGATTACCAACAAGGCTTCTACTGTAGGGGACCGTCAGGGTATTCATTTTGACGGCAGCGGACATATGACAGACATTACGATACAGAATGTAAAGATTCATGATGTTTCCAGTAATGGAAATTACGGAGACCATGCAAGAACATCCGCTATTTTGGTTTGGGACAGAAACTGGGGAGGATCCTACAAAAACCTTCTCATCCAAAACAATGAAATTTATGCCACCGGTTCCACCGGCATTCATGTCAACGCCATGAAATGGGTGGGTGATACCTCCAACGTTAAAATTGCAAACAACTACCTCAACGACATCGGTGGGGACGGTATTATGACCACTGACTGTAACGGACCTTTGGTAGAGTATAATGTTGTCAACGGCTCCCATACAAGAAGCAACGCATATTGTGTTGCATTATGGCCCTTTTCCTGCAACGATGCTTTGTTTCAATATAACGAAGCCTATAACACCGTCACCACAAAGGATGGTCAGGGACTGGATGCGGACTATCAATGTAACCGGACCGTATTTCAATATAATTATGCTCATGACAACCAAGGCGGATTTATCCTGATCTGCTGTGAACCCACCACATACGACGGAAAATATGCATACAACAACGATGTCATTGTTCGCTATAACATCGGCGAGAACAACGCAAACACTCAGTTCTCCTTCTACAATCAGGTATCCAATACCATGGTGTATAATAACACAATTTACGCCGGATCAAATGCAGGAAAAATGATTGGCGTAGGATCCAGAGATGGTATAAAGTGGATTAATAAAACCTATTTTTACAATAATATTTTTTATTATTTCGGTACGGGCGGTTACGATTTTGGCTCCGCTACCAACACAGTGTTTGATTATAATGTGTTCTATGGAAACCATCCCTCCAGCGAGCCGGCAGATGCACATAAGCTGACTTCCAATCCGCTTTGTGTTTTTCCGAATATGGGAGGCAACGGACTTGATACCTGTGACGGTTATAAACTAAAAATCGAATCACCCGCTCTGAATTCCGGTAAGGTGATCGCAAACAATGGCGGCAAGGATTATTTCGGCAATCCCGTATCTGCCACTGCAGCTCCCAACCGCGGAGCCTATAACGGACCTGGCATTGATTCTTCTACCACTAACCCAACAATAACTTCCGCATCGACGGCAACGGGCAATCCCCCGACTTATTCCAGCCCCTTTAAGACAGCAGCTGGGCAGATGTGGGGGCTCACAGCCGGCGGAATGAGCTATGAGCAATTCAGCACTGCCTTTGTAACGCAACCGGGTATTACTATCACCGTACTAAGCAAGGATGGCAAGGCAATTACATCAGGGAAAATCGGAACGGGTATGAAGGTGAAGGTGTCAGAAAACAATGCCCCTTCCGAAGAATTTTCCGTCATCTTATACGGGGATATCGACGGCAACGGAACCATTGATGTAATTGATATGGTAAAGATGAAGATGCATATACTGAAAATTAATTATCTACAAGGTGCCATGTATACCGCTGCGAATACCGACAGAGATTCAAAAGTCACTGTGAATGTGTTTGATATGGTCGCTTTGAAAAAGAGCGTTTTGAAAATAAATCAGATTGATCAGAATTAATTTCTATTCAGGTATTGGCAAAAGAATAGAGACATTCAGGGATAGATCTATTATCTGAATTTTTACATTCTACAGCCAAGAAAGATGTTGCTTTCTTGGCTGTTTTACTAAAAAAGATTGAATGAAACAATGATAGAAAATGCGTAATATAGGAACGGTCTCACATAAAAACAACCAGAGATCACCACCGGGGTCAAGGAGGATAAAGATGAAATTATACGCTAAAAAATCAATTTCAGGGTTTATTGTGTGTTTGGTGCTTGTTTTGCTGCTGTCCACTCTGCCGATTACGGCATCCGCCGTGAATACATCTTATTATGTGGATGCTGTTTCCGGCAGTGACAGCAACAACGGTAAGAGTGTGGATACTGCTTGGAAGACCCTCGCTAAGGTGAATTCAACTACCTTTGGAGCAGGAGATAAAATCCTATTCAAACGGGGAAGCTCTTGGACAGGAACCCTATATCCGAAGGGCTCCGGCGCATCGGGCAATCCTATCACCATCGATGCTTACGGAAGCGGAGCTCTGCCGGTCATCAACGGGAACGGCAAATATTACACGACATCCGATCCAATAGATTCGGCGGTTTATCTGCGTAGCCAGAGCCATTGGGTGATATCCAACATTGAGGTTACCAACAAAACAACCACCAAGGCAGAGCGCTACGGAATTCATATCGACGGAAGTGGTGGACAAAACACAGGAATCACAATCAGAAATACAAAAGTTCATGATGTTACCAATGACGGCAATGCAGGCGAGCACGCCAGAATTGCCGGAATTGCGGTCTGGGCAAGAAGCTGGGGGGATTCCTTTTCCAATGTTCTAGTGGAAGGAAACGAAGTCTATAACATCGGAAGTACAGCAATTTATGTCAATGGAATGAAGTGGGTTGGAAGTGCCGTCAACAATGTCATCCGAAACAACTATGTACATGAAATCGGCGGCGACGGCATTATGACGGTTGACTGTGAAAGCCCTCTTGCGGAATACAACGTTGCGAACACTACCCACAACCAAAGCACGGTAGCCTGTGTGGCTATGTGGCCATTTTCCTGTAACAACGCTGTGTTCCAATACAACGAAGCGTATAATACGAAAACAACAGCGGACGGTCAAGGCTTTGACAGCGACTATATGTCCCGTGGTACGATTTTTCAATACAACTACGGCCATGACAACGAAGGCGGGTTTTTCCTGATATGCAGTGAGCCAACCACATGGGACGGGAAGCAAACAGGCTTTAATGACGGTACCATCGTTCGATATAACATTGGTCAAAACAATGCAAACTGGCAATTTGTACTTTGGACCAATATCACCAATACCTCTATTTATAATAATGTGGTATCGATCAAGGCCGGAAATAGCTCGCCGGTCATTTGGTCCGGGTCAAGGAATAATTTATGGTATCCCGACAAAACAACATTCAAAAATAATATCTTTTATCACAATGGTACGGGAGGCTATCTTCTTGAAAAATTGACCGGCCTGGTATTTGATTATAATATTTTTTACGGGTATCATGCAAGCAGTGAACCATACGACGCCCATAAGCTGACCAACAATCCCAAATTTGTGAAGCCGGGCGGGGCAGGACTGGGCATAACCAGCTGTGATGCATATAAACTGCAAATAGGCTCCCCTGCACTCAATTCCGGTGTGCTCATCACAAACAATGGCGGCAAGGATTATTTCGGCAATCCCGTATCTGCCACTGCAGCTCCGAACCGTGGTGCCTATAACGGACCGGGCATTGATTCTTCTACTACTAACTCGACAACAACTTATACAACAACTTCTATCTCCCTACCGTCTGTCATACCATCCGACACAACGACAACAACTTCTGCAACGACTGCGACGAGTAATCCCCCGACTTATTCCAGCCCCTTTAAGACAGCAAACGGACAGATGTGGGGGCTCACAGCCGGCGGAATGAGCTATGAGCAATTCAGCACTGCCTTTGTAACGCAACCGGGTATTACTATCACCGTGCTAAGCAAGGAGGGCAAGGCAATTACATCAGGGAAAATCGGAACGGGTATGAAGGTGAAGGTGTCTGAAAACAATGCCCCTTCCGAAGAATTTTCCGTCATCTTATACGGGGATATTGACGGCAACGGAACCATTGATGTAATTGATATGGTAAAGATGAAGATGCATATACTGAAAATTAATTATCTACAAGGTGCCATGTATACGGCTGCGAATACCGACAGAGATTCAAAAGTCACTGTGAATGTGTTTGATATGGTCGTTTTGAAAAAGAGCGTTCTGAAAATAAATCAGATCGATCAAAATTAATTTCTTATCCCCATTATTAACCCGATTTTGAATTGATAATACAGGTCCCTCCGTTTTATTAGGTTTTCATCCCAAGGAAAACCAGTCAATAACCGTTCATCCGTAACCATCCGTGAAAAATTATAATCAAAGGAAAAGGCAGAAATGAAGCTTCATTTCTGCCTTACTTTTATTTGTATAACACGATATCGTCCAGATAGGCTGTGGCGCCGGAGGCTTGGGCGGTAAATTCGATCCAGAGCTGAGTGGTATTTTTGATCATGTTATAGTTGGGGTGCGTCCATACCCATGCATCGGGACCATCCTGATACATCAGATCTGTCCAGTTGATGTAGACCCAGCCCCCCGAAGCAGAAACACTTTTGTCTGCATAATATTTCATGTTGTTCGGTCCGATAAACCATATCCTTGCATCGGAAGCACCGCCGGGTGTTTTCAGCCAAACCCGCATACCCGTGGTGTTTTGCATGGCAGCGGAGGAAACATTCATGGCAACCTTACTGTTTTGTGCTGCTGCGGTGATATTGGTAACAGCCAGACTCTTTGTGGAATTGTAACACAGACCTGTGGTCACAGTCGACACCGACACGGTCGACCACCATGTTGTTGTGTCTAGAGTCAATCCCTGAATATTGTTATTTTGCGTTCCTGCCGGCTGGGATTCCCAGTCATACAAGGAGGTTGCTGAAGTAATTTTCATCATATCATCCAGATAGGTCATGCCGCCGGAGGGCAGATTGACAAACTCAACCCAGACAGTGGTTGCCTGTTGAAGCACGCTGCTATCCACACGGGTCCACTTCCATTCTGTCGGTCCGCTCATGTAAAACTCGTCCGACCAGTCTACGACTGCCCATCCTCCGTTGGCGGAAACAGGAATCGAATGGGTGTAATAATTCATGGAGTTTGGTCCTCTGAAATAAATAATAGCATTGACAGAAACGGAAGGTGCAGCCAGCCAGACACGCAGTCCGGCGGTGTTTTGCAATCCGCCGGAAGGAAGATTGACTGCTACCCTGCAGTTGGCAGCACTGCCTGTTTTGTTGTAGACCGACAGGCTTTTCCCGCTGCCGGGTGCCAAGCCGGCTGTCTGAGCAGAGACAGTAACATCACAAAGCCAGCTGGTGGTATCCCCTAACAGGTTGTTGATGTTCAGGTTCTGCGTGCCCACCGGCTGGGATTCCCAATCATACAGCAGGGAGGCGTTCACAGCTGCGGCGGTAATTTCAGCAGTGTTCCACAAGGTTCCGTTTTCAAATTGCAGTTGGATATTGAGGGAAACGAAATATGCTTGTACCATAATTTGATCTGTTCTGCCGTTCAGGGTGATTTTTAAATCACTGCCGACCCGTGCCGCTGTGATGTCAGCGGGCAAAAGCCCCTTCAATACAATGAGGTTG
The DNA here is from genome assembly GCA_001896915.1 of Clostridiales bacterium 43-6. Taxonomy (GTDB): domain Bacteria; phylum Bacillota; class Clostridia; order Oscillospirales; family Acutalibacteraceae; genus MKRK01. Next base: position 2,317 of record MKRK01000028.1, on the reverse strand, counting down.
GTACCGGATGTATCAACAACGGTATCGCTGCCATCCCCGGCTTTGAAGAGATAGGTATCGTTGCCGCTGCCGCCGTTCAGCACGTCATTGCCGCTACCACCGTCAATGATATCGTTACCCAGGCGACCGTTGAGGGAATCGTTATAGTTGTATCCGATGATGGTGTCATTGTCGTCACTGCCATAGATGGGAGGCACCACGCCAATGTCTTCAATGACCCATTTTTGCGTGTCGGCGGAGGAAAAGCTGTTCAGATAAGCGGTGGATGATCCGCTTATTTCCAGGCACCGTGTAGCGCTCAATTGGGGGATGATGCGGTAAGAGCCGTCTGTGTTGCGATACAGCTGCCAGCTCTGGGCAGTGGGATAGCCTGAATTTGTCCAGGTTTTGACGGTGTTGTAGTCCACGTCCCATGCGTTGGAAACATCCATCAGCCGGTTGATATCATACAGCGGAATCAATTTATAATACCCGTTTCCCTTATAGACAAATTTCCATTGCTGAGCGGCAGCGCCGGTATAGTTGTTTTGTTTGATGTCGTTTGCTGCGCTGGTTTCCATGTATTTTCCGCTTGCTTTGTTTTTCAAATAATAAATATCGTCTTTGATGGTATTGACATCCTCAAATATCCATTTTTGCGCATCGGATGCAGAAAATGTATTGATATATGCGTCCGTTGTGCTTGTAATTTCCAAGCTTTTGGCGGTGCTGGACTGAGGAATGATGCGGTAAGAGCCATCCGTGTTTTTGAAGAACTGCCAGCTCTGCGCTGCGGCTTGACTATTTTGTGTGTTCAGGTTCACGTCTGCAAAATCTGAATCGATGCCGCCGGAAACCTCCAGAAACTGGTTTTGGTTTACCATAGGCTTTACCGAATAATATCCGTTACCCTTGTATTTCACGCTCCATTGCTGGGCGGCTCTCGCTGCAAACCCGTTGCCGGTTACATTGCTGTCGGCAGCGTTCAGATAAGTTTCACCGGCTTTGTTCCGGATATAATAAATCCCGTCATTCACCGTGTTAACATCCTCAAAGGTCCACTTTTGGATATCGGTTTGGGCAAAAGGATTGAGGCGGGTTGTTGCATTGGGACTATTGCTGATTTCCAGGCATCTGGTGGTGCTCAGCTGAGGACGAACCTGATAGGTGCCGTCTGCATTTGCTTTGATCTCCCAGCTCTGAGCTGCCGCAGAGGGATCGGATCCCGAAGCGTTGACGCCGCTTCCGTTTCCGTCAATGGCGTTTTCCACATGAAGCTTGCCGGTCTGCCCTACAGGGCTGATGGTATAATACCCGTTTCCGTTATAGGTGACCTTCCACTGCTGTGCTGTTTTTGCTCCAAAGCTATTTTGCACCACTGTTGCACCGGAAGTCTCCAAGTATTTCCCGGCGGCCTTGTTGCCGATATAATAAATTCCCTCATGAAGGCTGCCCCTGTTGTCATAAGCCTCTGTTGATAATTCCACTGATAAAAATTCCGCATCCTGCCGATAGCACTTGTTTGCAAACTGAGTCAGGGGAGCTCCGTTTGCGTCCGTCAGCTTGAAATATTCCAAGCTGTTGTTGGTCAGCTTGTTGGAAAACAGCAGATACCAATTTTGCTTGTTGATGCTATCGGTATTGTAAAGAGGTGTATAATCGATTGCAAAGACCGCATCTCCGGCATTTGTGGTTCCGTCAAAGGCGATATGTCCCTTGTTATTATTAAACACGTTGTTTGTACTGGTGGTTTTCAGCGTGTTATGATACAGAGGAGATTCACCCGTATTCACAAATATCTGTGAACGGTCTGCACAACCGGAAACTTTAAACTCCCCTACGATAGAGGGTGTATAAAGCCCGTTGAATACAATATCATAGGTCAGGTTGTCCCAAAATGCGGCTGCTCTTGAGGAAACTGAAAAGTTCGGCACACTGCTGATTTGATTCAGTGCATCATCCGCCAGCCAGACATATCCGCCGTTTTCCCAATATTCGCCCCAGGAGTTTGCAATCTTAAAGGCACCCAGCTCACCCGTCTGCTGTATATTGTCGCTGTTGATATCGACCCAGATAGAATCATCATAGCCCACAATTGCCATGGCATGCCCCCCGGCAACGTTATCATTGGTAACATAATAACATATTTGGTTGTTTGTTCCCTGTATCGATTTAAAGCGCCAGTTGTAAATATTGGTGGCAAAAGTAAGAACATCCCCGTTGATCAGAGCAGACTTGATGTTTTCCAGATCTGTGTCGTGATTGCTCGTGACAGGCTGCGCTATCCCCATTTCATTGCACGATATGGGCACATAGCCTGCAATTTTATATTTGAGTG
>MKRK01000027.1:25680-29893 GCA_001896915.1 Clostridiales bacterium 43-6 | reverse complement strand
CCTCAAACATCACCGGTTCCGGCAATCAAATTATCTTTTCTGACCAGGACGGCGGAACCTTTCTGACGAGCCTGTTCGGCAGCGGAAAATTCACAGACGGTACCAATGCACAAATAAAAATCAACACCAGTGCAGGAACGTCAGAACCGGAATCTCTTACTTATACAACGATTACGAAAAGCTCAAACACCTTTGAGCTGGACGGCAATACCTATACTCTGCTGGGAAAAGCGAGCGGCAGTATCGCGGAAAACATTAAAATCAATGTTTCCTATGATCTGGAAAACGCCGTGAATAAAATCAAAGAATTTGTCGCTGATTATAATGACATCTTGAAGCTTGTCACGGACAAGCTTTCGGAAACCCGTTATAAAGACTATCCGCCGCTTACGGATGAAAAGCGCAGTGCACTGTCTGAAAAGGAAGCAACCCTGTGGGATGAAAAAGCGAAAAGCGGTATGTTGGCAAGTGATTTATATCTGAATTCCATTGCTGCAGGAATACGCACCTCCATGATGCTGGATGTGAAACAGCTTGGTGACAGCACAAAAAGCATTGGTGTTATCCTGGCAGATATCGGCATCAAAACAGGCTTGTTTTCTGATAAAGGAAAATTAAATATCGATGATAATAAGCTACGAAAGGCACTTTCGGAAAACCCGCAGAATGTGATCCGGCTGCTGGCACAAAAATCAAGGTATTCCTATTCCCCTTATGCAACAGACGAGATTAAAAAAATCAGAAACGGTGAATCCGGACTTCTATACCGCATCAGTGATATCGTACAAAACAATATCAGAGAAAACACCGGTGCCCTTACAAAATTAGTCGGTTTGTCAAACAGCGATCTGACCACGGTTTATGCAAAGCGTCTGAAAAGCCTGGATGACCGGATCACCACCCTCAACGTCAAGCTCACCGACCAGCAGGATTATTATTATAACAAATTCACCCGGATGGAAACCGCCTTATCAGAAATGAACAAAAAAAGCGCATGGCTGTCTCAACAGTTCAGCTCTTCACAAAGCTAATAAAACGGAGGATGTATCACAATGACAGATTCGGCTATCTTACAGAAGTATCAGGAACAATACGTTAATACGCTGACGCCGGGGGAGCTGCTGGTGCTGCTCTATAATGAAGCACTGAAAAACATCAACAAAGCAATTTTTTTTATCAATAACAAAAAGATTATGGAAGCGCATAACTGTATCATCAAGGCGGAAACTATCTTTTTAAGCTTGATGGGTGATTTGGATTTCAATTATCCTGTTTCTAAAAATCTACTTACTTTGTATGAGTATTTATACAATTCGCTGGTAAACGCCAACATGGAGAAAAACACCGAAACCCTCACTGCTGTTCTGAATATGACAACTGAGCTCAGAGACGCCTGGCAGCAAGCGGAAAAAATATGCCGTACCGGTTCGCCAAAACCGTTGGAAAGAAGTATATGAGTAAAGAAGAATATATAAAAAAACTAAGCTATCTGGTTCTGAAAAAGCTGGATGCACTACATAATTACCACAACAATCTGCTGAATGTTCAAGCGGAACTGTCCAATGACCATTCCGATGGCGTCCTTGCGCTTGTCTTGAAACAACATTCATTTACAGAAACCATTGACCGGATTGACATTGAGATCAATGACTGTACCGAGCTGTTTTCCAGTGATGACAAGGCACTCATCCAAAAAATTCTAAGGCACCAGCCGATTGATTATAAAATACCCGTTTGGGCAATCAGCCTGCAAACCATTCTTGCAAAACAGCAGACAATACTGGCAAACCTGATCTCTCTGAACAATCAATTGATTACGGTCATTCAGGATGAAGCCGACCAAGCAAAAAAAGAACTCAAAAAGCTGCGGCGGGATATAGAAACAAATCATCATAAGAGCAGGTATATCAATACTCAAATCACAAGATCAACCGGCAATCTCATTGATATCAAAGAATAGACAGGTGAAAGCAATGGACATTTTCAGCATTATAGGTGTGTTTTTCGGTATCGGTATGATTTTAGTCGGGTACATCTTGGAGCATGGTAAAATACAGTCTCTTATTTTATTAAGTCCTGCTCTGATCGTTTTCGGTGGTACCGTTGGTGCGCTCATGCTATCCTACACGCAAAACATCATTACAAAAGCGCCCAAGCTCATTCTGGAGGCTTTAAAAAAACCAAAAAGCAAGGTGCCGGAACTGATTGATTTTCTTGTCATGCTATCTGAATCGGCACGGCGAGACGGTCTTCTTAGCCTTGAAAAGGTCGTGGAAGAAGAGCAAAACAAAAAAGCCATTGATCCGCTCTTAAAAAGAGGTATCATCATGGTGATTGACGGCACAGATTTGCAGGAAATCAGAGAGCTGCTGGAGACAGAAATTTTTGTTTATGAAGAGAACAAAAAGATTGAAGCATCTTTTTTTGAAGCTGCCGGCGGATATTCCCCCACCATGGGTATTATCGGTACGGTGCTTGGTCTTGTTCAGGTGCTTTCCAATATGAGTACCCCGGAGGAGCTGGCAAAATCCATTGCGGTTGCATTTATCGCCACGCTGTACGGTATCATGTTTGCCAATCTGATTTATCTTCCCATCGGCAACAAGCTGAAGCTTCAGCTGAAATATTATAAGCTGGAAAAAGAAATGATCATTGAAGGGATTTGCTGTATCAGAAACGGCGAAAACCCCAAAATGCTGCGGGAACGGCTATCGGCCTTCTTACAGCTGGATCCGCAAAAGAAAAAGAAATCCGGAAAAAATGCAGAGATCAAAGCACAGGCACCAAAGAAAAAAGCAGCAAAAGCAAAGGCATAACGGATCCCTCATCAGCTGCACGAGAAAGGAAGGGAGACAGGAATGAAACGCCACGAAGAACATGAGAAAGAACCAAATCATGAACGATGGCTCTTAACCTATTCCGACGTTATCACCCTGCTTCTGGTTTTGTTTATCGTAATGTACACCATGAGCACCATTGACTCAAAAAAGTTCAAAGCCATGGCAGAAAACATGGGTGCTGCCTTTAACGGGGATACCCGCAGCGGTCTTGGCGGCGGTATGACACCTGACGGCACGGCTGTTTCCGGCACCAATAAAAACAACACCGTCTATTTCCCCACCACAAGCCCCTTGAAATCCGGTTCCAAGACAAGCAACGACATCAAAACGCCCCAGAATTTTGACGAGGTATATGGGATGATCAAGGATACCATTAATAAAAACGGGTACAGCAATGACATTGTGGTGGAAAAAGCAGATTCCTATATTCTTCTTCGTTTCAAGGAGAGTGTGCTTTTTTATCCAAACCAGTCCAATATGAAGCCCGACGGCGTCAGCATTCTGGTGAATATTACAAAAACGCTGAACTCAGTGAAGGATGTCATAGAGAAAATTCAGATTGAAGGACACACCGCAAAGGTTTCGGAGGAGTCCAACGATAATTTCACCGCTTGGCAGTTATCCGCCGACCGTGCCATTGCCGTACTAAGATACATGGTCCAACAAAGCGGACTGCCCCAATCCAAAATGAGTATTGCCGGCTATGCACGATACAGCCCTATTGCCAGCAATGACACGGAAGCAGGCAGAGCACAAAACCGCCGTGTTGAAATCAAAATCACACAAGTCAACAATAATAAAATCACAACAGTTGCAACGACCCGAAAGACAACCGGAAAAGTCACCTCAAAATAAACAAACACCTTGACAGGTTTCCCGAGAAGCTGTCAAGGTGTTTTAACTTGGTTAACGCTCTGTTTGATAAGGCCAGCTGATGATGCCGCCCAGATTCGATACATTGGTATAACCCATCTCAGCCAGCTTATTGGCAGCACTGGAAGCTCTTGCACCGCTGTGGCAGTAAACGATAATCTCTGTGTTTGGATCGGGTATCGATTTTTGAATCGTTTGCAAACGATCAATAGGTATATTCATACTCCCGGGAATTCGTATGTTCCGGTGCTCCTCCGGGGTTCGCACATCAATCAGCTTTACGGATTTGTTCTTTAAGCGTTCACTTGCTTGCGACGGACTGATGGATTTGTATTTTTTGCTTCTCGTCAATAAACCAAACATATGAATCATTCCTTTTCTGTTTTTTTCTATTATATCCAAAAAAAATTAAAGTTTCTGTGATTTAGTTACATAAACGTGCTTCATTTTATGGTATAATCGTAGAAAAATACCGGGAGGGATTCCATGGCTTATTTATT
>MKRK01000027.1:23828-25607 GCA_001896915.1 Clostridiales bacterium 43-6 | reverse complement strand
ATTTTGCAGGTGCAGAACAAAAGAGCAGTAAATCTGCTGTGATCAACGCAATCGGTTTTGTTCTCGGTTTCACTATAGTTTTTGTTGCTTTGGGTGCCGCAGCAGGAACCTTTGGCAGGTTCATCCGTGACCATCAGACGGCACTGAACATTGCAGGGGGTAGTTTTTTAATTCTGGCAGGGTTGAATTATATGAATATCATCAAGCTGAACTTTTTGAATAACACCAAAAAAATCAATGTCAAAATCAAAACATTCACCTTTTTTTCCTCAATCTTATTCGGCTTTCTCTTTTCCTTTGCCTGGACACCCTGTGTCGGTTCCTTTTTAAGCTCGGCGCTGATGATGGCGGCCACCCAAGGGGAAAGCAGCAAGGGAATCCTTCATCTCCTTTTTTATTCATTGGGACTGGGTATCCCCTTCATTCTTTCAGCAGTTTTAATCGATAGTCTGAAAGGTGCTTTTCATTTCATCAAAAAGCATTATTCCATCATCAACAAAATCTGCGGTCTGCTTCTCATCATCATTGGTTTGTTTATGATGTTCGGATTTTTCAATACACTATTGTCATTTTTTAGCTTTTAGGAGGTTGTTTCCATGAAAAACAAATTAGTAGTGCTCATTACCTTGGTTGTTATGACAGCCGTTATTGCATTTGCCTATTTCGGATACAATATGCTGAAGGACGATTATGAAGAAGCCAAAACCACCACTTCCGGGCAATCGAGTGTTGCCAAGGTCAAAGCTGCGGATTTCAGTGTAATTGACCATACCGGCAAAACCGTAACGCTTTCCGATTTTAAAGGCAAGCCGGTGGTATTGAATTTTTGGGCTTCCTGGTGTCCTCCCTGCCGGGGGGAAATGCCGGCTTATCAAAAGATCTACGAGGAATCTAAAGACAAGGGTGTTGTTTTCATGATGGTTGATTTGACAGACGGGCAACGGGAAACCATAGACAAAGCCAAGCAATTTATCAAGGACAACGACTATACCTTCGATGTATATTTTGATACTAAAATGAACGCTGCCGATGCATATTCTGTCAGCTCCATCCCCATGTCAATTTTCATAGACAAAAACGGGAATGTTGTAAAATCCTATACAGGCGGTATTGATGAGGATACAATAAGAAGCAATGTAGAAGCAATCTTACAATAAAGAATACAAAAAGTGAGCAAGGGAAAGCCCTATGCTCACTTTTTGCATTTAGGAATATGTATGAAGGGTTAACTCGCTGTTACGCTGACGGTTTTGATCATATCAGCAATGCCGAAGGAATCAGAGTTTCTAGTATAGACCTTAACACTAAAGTCCAATGCTTTTCTCGGTGTCCAAAGGATGGACCCATCCGGCGAATATTTGCTTACTTCGTATGTGCCCAGCTGGTTATCGCTGACCAACAGCTTATAGTACAAATCATTATTGCCGGATGGTACGGCAATTCTCACCTCTACAGGCACTCTTGCGACCAGATTGCTTGGCGCAACCTCTACACCCGTAGTGATATTATAGAACTTAACGGTAATGTCTTCTTCTGCAATGGTTGCAGATGTGCCTGCCACCGTGACATCAAAGTTTTTCACTGCTTCATAGGAGCCTGCATCTATCCCCTTTGCTCTGACCTGAATCTGATAGTTCCCCGCCATAGCCGGTCTCCATGTCAGCACGTTGTCCGCTGACCAGCTCTTGATGCAGGAAAATCCGTCTGCATCGTTCTTATAGTAGGAATATTGAATTTGATTGCCGGTCAAGTTTGCTATGGTTGCAGATGCGTTGAATG
>MKRK01000027.1:23300-23816 GCA_001896915.1 Clostridiales bacterium 43-6 | reverse complement strand
CCTGTTACGGAAGCATTCACTCTTGCTGTTGTTCCCGGTCGCTTATAATTGTACAGCTTGATGTATTTGTCATCGATGGTCTGCTGTCCGCCTCTGGACGCTACGGCTGTTACCATATAATATCCGTATCCGTTTGCTGCCAGATTGAACTGCTGATACTTGCTTGTTGCCGTTGTCTTTTTGAAATCCTTATTGTTCGGCTCACACAATGAATAGGCGAATTGTGTACCTTCCGTTGCATCCGAAATCAAGGTTATATTCAGAGCATTTCCGTTTGATCCGTTGGTGAGCAAGCCCTGTATTTCCGGATATACATCTGTCGGTGAATTTTCGTAGATATCAAACATGATAGTCTTGGTATCTGCTGTGCTCACATTTCTTGCCGTCACCGTGATGCTGTATCTGCCGGCCTGTTGGAAGCTCACGGTATATTGCCCCGGCATTGTGCTTTTCGCTCCGCCAAAGCCTGTGAGGCTGTATTCGTCCGCATTGGTCGCTGCCACTTCTATCACGGCG
>MKRK01000027.1:18469-23262 GCA_001896915.1 Clostridiales bacterium 43-6 | reverse complement strand
TTGCCGTTTATAAGCACCTTGCCGATTTTGGCTATTCCCAGCTGCTCCGGAGTCAGCGAGTCATAATATTGACCTGCAAATTCTCCCGTTGTCTTTTGGATCCGTACCATGATTTGATAGCTGCCGTTTTTATCCGCTGCTCCTTCGGCCGGGAAAGAACAGGTATTGACTTCAGTATAGTTCTGCTTCAGTACCCAATTGTACAATCCGCTTTCTTCTCCGGCAATCAGATCATGATTGACCTTTTGATAGCTCCAGTACTGATACCGGTATCCTGTATCGGCATAATTTACAGTGATTGTCACATTGTTATTTTGTATGTCCGTTATGATATCTCCTTGTACCGGTGGCACCGGCGGTACTGTTATTGTTGTTGTGGTGGTCGGCTCTGTCGTGGTTATGATAGCCGTCGTAGTTGCCGGCTCTATTGCGGTAGAGGTTGCGGTAGTTGTAGTCGGTTCTGTAGTAGTCGGTTCCTCTGTTGTAGTTGCGGTGGTCGTCGGTTCTGTCGTATCCGGGTCTCCGTAGAACAATCTTACGTCATCCAGCAGCACGGCAGGTTCGCCAACTGCAACCTTGTCCAAATAAATTCTTGCCACATTGATTTGCTTAATTCGGTCAGCCGGTGCTCCGTAGCTCGTATTGAAGGTTGAATTTCCGAAAGTGACGGTACCGCCTCCTGCCCCCAGCTTTGTTCCGTAAAGACCCGTTATATAGGTCGGGTTTGCAGAATAGGTAAGAACAAAATCATCCCATTTCAAATGAACCAATCCACCGCCGGCGGGAATGGAATAGGTTTTTTCAGTACGATACAACAGCTTAGGCGTTGTTGATGAGTTTCCAAGAATAACGCCGAAAGACGCATTCAAGGAGGTCGTGGTTTTTGACAAATTGGCCATCCAGATGCTCAATCCGTCTGAGTCGAGTACGCCGTTATTTAGAAATTGCACATTGTTATTGGAAATGGCTGTTGCTCCATCAATGGTAAATCTGAAATTGGCGTAGTTACCCACTGTTGCGCTTTCATCCGCTATACCTGCCACAGCAACTGCGTTGGAGTTTACCTGTGTCGAACTGGTTCCACAGATGAACATGCCGCGGGTAAACGGGCTCTCAGGAGCACGCAAAGCTTCATTGTATGTATAACCGTTCCGATTGCTGTTGGTATCTAAGGACGCATCATAATTGATTGGATAGAGCAATGAGGTGGCTCCACCGGATACCGCCCACCAGTTTGCCTTTACATCGGAGTAGGAAATACCGGATGCACTGCTCATGGTACCGAAAATCAGTCCCGTTGTTAAAAACACTGTCGCCAACAACACGCTGACACCTTTTTTAATTCGAGCCGTTTTTTCCATTTTGTTTCCTCCTTATGAATTAATCCCTGCACAACCCCCGTCCATTTATCGCCGTGTTCTACCATATCAGAACGATAAATAAATTTGAGCATTGCAAAAGATCAGTATCTATACTATAATATTAATTAATAACAAAAGCCTTAAAAAAAGTGAGTAAAAACTATAATATTTTGCATGAGGGCTATTATATGTTAGAAAAAATTATTAATTATATCATTTATTTAAAGCGTCAGCACAACTTGGACATCACGATTCATGATGCAAATTTCTTTCTTCAGCCACATATGAACAAATTGATTGATTATAATATACACAGCAATCCCTACTGTCTCTGCGTCAAATCTGAAAAAACCATGTGGGACAAATGCATCCATCGGCAATATAAAATTTATGAAAAATGCAAGGATGGTCCTTTCTACGGCATGTGCTATGCCGGTGTTTGTGAATATGTTGTGCCCATTTTGGCAGAAGATAAAATCATCGGGTTTGTCAGCGTCAGTGGATACCGCAGCGATGATGAAGCAGCGTTGTCGCGAGTGAAGAAAATATCAAAAGAACTTTGTCTTTCCAAGAATGTATTCATTGATATTTATCAAAAGCATCTGAAAAAGAAGGAATTTGATCTTGATTTCATAATCTGCGTGATTGAACCGATGTGTGCCATGATTGCAAATTTCTATCTTTCCCAAAGAACATTGTATGAAAACCTCAATATGGCGGACTATGACGCAAAGTACATTTACAGTCATGCTTTGGTTTATATCCGTCTCAATTATTCGGAAAAAATCACACTGCACGACATCAGCCGTGCCTGCTATTGCAGCGAATCCTATCTGAGCCGTGTTTTTAAAAAGCACAGTGGGATGAACATGAACGCTTATATCAATATGGTACGCGTTGATGCGGCAAAAAAGCTGTTATGCAATACCAGCCTGAAGATCAACGAAATTGCCTCTCGGTGCGGTTTTTCTGATTCGAATTATTTTACCAACGTGTTTACAAAAGCAACGGGCAGTTCGCCAATTACATTCCGAAAAGCCCAACAGACAGCTGATTGATCAACGCTGCTTCGCTGTAATTCCTCTCCCTGAATATAAATTGTTGAATGATTATTTGATGCTCACTATGTTTGGGAGACATATTCTGTATAGAAAAAGCTGCGGACGAAATCCGCAGCTTTTTATACTGTTGCTTGCATGGTTTTTTCCATTACATTGCCGTTTTCGCAACGATTCCCCCATGCATCAATCAACGTATCTCCCTTATAGAAACATATTATTTCACAATTGTTGGGGCATTTTTTACATTCATGCCCTCTTGTTTCAAAACTGATATCAGAAATATCAAAATCAAAAACATGATCTTTTTTATGCTTTTTAGCAAGGATGGCAACGCCCAAACAACCCATGAGATGCGAGTTTTTGTCCACTGCTATGGTTTCTTTTGTGGCATCCTCAAACGCTTTGATGACCCCGGCATTTTTACTGACGCCCCCCTGAAAAACAATAGGAGGCTTGATGTTTTTTCCTTTGCCCACATTGTTGAGATAATTGTTAACCACCGCCATGCACAGTCCTGCAATGATATCCTCTTTTTTGTGTCCAATCTGTGCCTTGTGCACCAAGTCAGATTCTGCAAATACAGTGCATCTGGCGGCTATCTTGGTTGGGTTCTTTGACTGTAACGCAATGTCTCCGAATTCCTCTACCTCAACGCCAAGCCGCTGTGCCTGGGAGGACAAAAATGACCCTGTTCCTGCTGCACAGAGGGTATTCATGGCATAGTCCACCACAATCCCGTTTTCTATGAGAATGATTTTAGAGTCCTGACCACCGATTTCAAAGATAGTTTTTACGTCGGGAAACACCGAAAGTGTTCCAATGGCATGGGCCGTGATTTCATTTTTGACCACATCAGCCCCCAGCATGACTCCAATTAGCTTTCTGGCCGAGCCGGTTGTCCCGACAGAAGCGATCGCAATGTCATCTATCTGGTTTTTTAAATCACAGATTATGGTTTTTACCGCTTCAATGGGGTTTCCTTCTGTCCAGATATATTTTTCTGCAATGATTTTATTCTCTTCATTGATGATAACACCTTTGGTAGAGATGGAGCCGATGTCCAGCCCCAGATAACCCGTTTTCATCTAACCATCCTTTCGCATTGTCAGCATATCATGAAAGGCTTCCAGCCTTGTTTTTACACCTGTTTCCGAGGTTTGGGAATCGAAGCTGAAATACAACACCGGGATTTTAAAATCCTTGCTGATGTTTTGCAGCATCGGCATTGCATTCACCTCCGGCATACAGCCGAAGGGCTTGATGTGGATGAGTCCGTCATAGCCCATTTTAGCCAGGGTTCTTCCCCGCTCTACGCTGTCGGTGCCGTCTGCTCCAATTTCATATTTCAGATACTTTCCTGCCCCTTTCAATATCTGCTTTCTTCTTCTGAATTTGTCAAACAATAAGAAAGTTACCGTAATATATCTGCTGACCTGAATGTTATTCTTGGCCAGCTCTTTTTCAATAAAAAAGTTACTGAACGGCTCCATTAGGGTGTATAACTCGCCCACCAGCCCTACTTTCAGACAGTTCTCGGGCTTATTGATGCTCAGTTCCCGGAACCGCTTATCGTATTCCCGGTGAACTGTATTCAGCTCAGACAATGCGGTAACGGTTTTCAGCCGGTTCAAAAACTCCCTGTGCAGGTCCCGAAAGCTGTTTTCTTCCGTTTCAAACCCGATATTTTCTCTGATAAAAGCCTCTGTATCATCAATGATCCGAACCATCTTGATAATGAGCACAAGATGACCGAGAAACTTATGAAAAGAAATAGGTGTGCCGATTTCTCTCACGGTTTTATACAAACTGATCGGGTTAATCTTGTCGCTGAGCAATTTAATAAACTGAAACTCATAGCCCATATCACGCAAAATCTGCTCCTGTATCTCTGCATAATACCCGTACCGGCAGCCGCCTCCCGCCTGAATCAATACATTCGCACCCTTTTCCAGCGCTTCGATATAATTTCCCAGATTATATTTGAATGGCACACAAACAAAGTCGGGGCTGTGCTTGCTTCCCAGTTCTAAGGTTTTCTTTGTAATGGCGGGTGCCGGCAAAACCTTGTGACCGGGGAAAATCAAGCGAAGCAGTGCCTCAACAGGTACAAAATAATTCCCCATATGGGGAAAGCTGATGATCTTTTCCATTTATGAACACTCCTTAACGGGGCTTCTTTTTTCTTTGATGATATCCATAAAGCTTTCAATTCTTGTCTGCAGCCCTGCTTCACCCTGCAGCTCGTCCAAAATAATATTGATAGTGGGTACTTTGGTTGATTTGCGCATAATTAACTCATTCACCAAAGAATCCGGTCCACAGGGAAATGCTGTCAATAAGATAATTCCGTCAATTCTGTCCTCCAGCATTT
>MKRK01000027.1:14378-18406 GCA_001896915.1 Clostridiales bacterium 43-6 | reverse complement strand
CCCAGCTCTTTGACAAAATGAGTAATGGGAAACCCAATCAGCTTATCATAGGTATTATAGGGATGAGAAACAATTAAAATTTTAATTCCCACCTCGTTGCATAGAGCCCTTTCCTGTGTCATGATGGCGTTTCGCTCATATTGCTGCTGCGCCTGTTTTGCCTTTTTGTAAGCTGACATAGTATGGAAATGACCGAATCCTAAGGTTTTTCCCATTTCTAAAAAGCCCTTTTGCTCACTTTCGCCCCGAACAGAGTCAATGTTATAATCAATGAGGCTGATATTGTCAAAGGTGTTTCTGACAATGTCATACAATGCGTTGAATTTGACGCACAAATCATTTTTTTTACTGTAGGATACAATACGGGGCACGAGAATATAATCACATTTTCCAATCAGCGAATATACATGTCCCATATAAATTTTTGACGGAAGACAGCACTCGTCTATGGAATAATTGATGCCGTCAGCTAAAATTTTGCGATTTGTTTCCTCACTGAGGATCACCTCACAGCCCAATTCTCTAAAAAACGATTTCCACAAAACCTTATATCTGTAATAGAGCATTGCTCTGGGTATTCCAATTTTCATATTATTTGTCCTTTCATTACAAGTTCGTAAGTAAGATTTTTTCATAAAGGCATATGGTATCACCTTTTTATAATCTGTTTTATTTTTTAATTTATACCCAGTGAAAAAATCCAAAAGGATAACCGGCGGTGATAATCGCCGGTCAAGCTTAATAGGGCTTCATAAACATTTGTGTCCAATAAAGAGTTCCGTTTGCTTTTTTGGCAGCGCCAACACCGGTGTGGGTGAAGGATGCGGAAAGAATATTGGCTCTGTGTCCGGATGAATTCATCCATGCAGTAACAACCTCCTGAGCGGTTCTTTGCCCGTATGCAATGTTTTCGGCTGCGCCTGAAAATTTCAGCCCGAAGTTTTGCATCATGGTAAAAGGAGAACCATAAGTCGGTGAGGTATGGGAAAAATAATTTTTATCAATCATATCCTGCGACTTATATCGTGCCACACGGGATAGCTCCCAGTTTGTTTGCAGTGCCATCAGTCCCCTGTTGGTACGCTCTGCATTAATCAGCCGTATTACTTCTTTCTCAAACGAGCTCAAGGGAGCCGCTTCGGGTATATTAATCTTTTGCCCTGCATAAATCAGGCTCGGATCGCTGATTTGTGGATTTGCCTTGATCAGCTCGGAAACACCTACCTGATATTTTACGGCAATTTTCCACATGGAATCTCCCTTGACAACGGTATATGAAGCAGACTGCGCCAGTACTGTTGTTGTCATCGAAAAAACAACCAAAAAAATAACAAATGCAATCGATTTTTTCAAAATATAACACCTCCCCTATTATTTTTTCATGAAAAAATAAAAATATATTTGTCAAAACAATGCACTTATTCATAAAAAAGGGTTTTTCATGTTGTTATTTAACAGAATACTTGATATAATCATTTCAAAAACAACAGTTGGGTGTTTACATGAAAATTGATATCGGAACCATTTCACTCATGCTTTTTCTTTCCTACATAATACAAGCAATCATCATTTATATCATTGCGCTGATCAATAAAAACATAAAAGGTATTTTTATGTTCTCGATGAGCTGTCTTTCCTTCGCTGTGGGTTTTAATCTCATGTATTTACGCTCCTATCTGCCTTTTATGAATTTTTTCATTGTAATATCCAACTTATTTTTGGTTCTTGGAAACATCATAATTTATTCAGGCTTTAACCGCTTTTTCAATCAAAAAGATCAAAAACGCGTGATCTATCCTGCACTGATTTTCAATCTTCTAACCTTCCTCATCTTCACTTATTTCATCAACAGTTTCAGCATACGTGTATTGGTATACAGCATTGTTAATATCTATATTTTAATCTTTACCATTCTTGTGCTGGATAAACACAAAACCTCCTATACGAAATCCTCCGTGAAATATTTGATTGTTATCTGTCATTTACACTTACTATATTCCGTTGTCAGAGGAACATCGGCGCTATTTATGCCCATGGACAAAAACCCGTTATTTCAAACCCTTACTTTCATTGCCGCATCGATTGTCGGTTATTTCCTCACTTTCGGTTTTATCCTTCTTGTCAACGATAAGCTAAACTCTGACCTAAAAGAATCAAAGGACAGATTTGAGCTGATGTTTCATACCAGTCCGGATGCCTCAGTAATCACGGATTTGGACAACGGAAAAATTGTGAATGCAAACGAAGGCTTTACCGAACTGGTGGGTTATACAAAGGACGAAATTATCGGAAAAAGCTACAGCGATGCCTGCATCTATGAGTTGCCGGCTGATTTTGATGCTGTCATCCAACGTTTTTTTGAAGAAGGCTCCTTTGACAATATAGAAATCACTCTTCTGCATAAAAACGGAGAACGCACTACTTGTCTTGCTTCCTCAAAAATCATTTATATTAACGGGTCACAGCATGTTTTCAGCATTCTCCGGAACATTACCGAGCGAAAACGCAGGGAAGAACAAATTCTGTATTATAGCTACCATGATACATTGACGGATTTGTATAATCGCAGATATCTGAATGAACAAATACAGCTTCTCGAAGACGAAAAAACCCTGCCCATCTCCATTATTATCGGCGATGTAAACGGGCTAAAGCTGGCCAATGATATTTACGGGCATAGTACCGGCGATAAAATCCTTCAAAAAATTGCTGAAATTATCAAACAGGGTTGTAACGAAATGGGAGTGGTTGCCCGTTGGGGCGGCGATGAATTCATCGTACTTCTCCCCGGTATCGACAACAAGAAAACCCAAACATTCGTGAAAACCATCCGAACTCTTTGCGGGGCATGTACCGTCGACTCTGTCAAAATATCGATTTCCCTTGGATACAGTACCATTACAGAGCCCAACGAAAGCATTGAGAAAGCTCTGAAAAACGCAGAAGATTATATGTACAAAAATAAGCTTCTTGAAACCTCCAGCATCAGAGGAAACATCATTCAAACACTGCTGAACACCCTATATGAAAAAAACGAACGGGAAGAAAAGCATTCAAGAAGAGTCAGCCAGCTGTGTATTGAAATCGGAAAAGCAATGGGCTTGTCCGATACCGAAATCAATAAGCTGAAAACCGTGGCGTTGGTTCATGACATCGGAAAAATCGCCATAAACGATGACATTCTAGACAAGGCCTCTTCTTTGACCCCTGAAGAATACAACGAAATCAAGCGGCACTGCGATATCGGATTCCGCATCATGAACACCTCCTCGGAAATGGCAGAGCTTGCAGATATTGTACTTTCTCATCACGAACGTTGGGACGGAAAAGGGTATCCCAGAGGCTTACAAGGAGACCATATTCCCATATATGCCCGTATTATCGCCATCGCAGATTCTTTTGACGCAATGACCTGTGAACGGCCCTATCGAAGCACCTTCACCGAGGATGAGGCAGTGGAAGAGCTCCAACGCAACATCGGCACGCAATTTGATCCCAATATCTTGGCCCTTTTCATTGGAAAGGTATTGAACCGCATAAAATCAGTTGCAAAATAGCATTCGTTTTCGCCGAACCAAAAAACAGCGGGCATCCAAGATGCCTGCTGTTTTTATATGCATAATATCATTCAGATTTATTGAATGGAAAATACGGTTCTGGACCAAAAGCCATGATCCCAAAATCTATATCGGATCCGCCTTTTTCATCCCCTCCCTGTGTAAAAACAACCAGCTTTCTACAGGGAACCACAAAGGTGTTGGTATAAGAATCCCCTTCGTGCTACAGGATAAAGGTATCCCGTTTGTATAACAGTTCGTCTTTTTCTTTATTTAATCCAAAAATCTAAACGGTTAAGGGAACAGACCCAATCGCATATACACGGGAAAATATTCGGATGGCTTCATAGTTTGCCATTGAAACTCTGCAAAAAAACTCATGGGTTAGTCTTACATTTCTCCCGGCCGGAATGTATCGGGCTCCTTTTGTAGTAAACAAGAACTGATTCTGATCACATTTATGAGCGGGGT
>MKRK01000027.1:12809-14336 GCA_001896915.1 Clostridiales bacterium 43-6 | reverse complement strand
TTATTTGATTTTAAAATTTTTATCGTTCGATCAACTTGCTTTGTATTTCTTAAAATCTGTATGTTGCCGTTTCCGATCCTATGGCATAATTTTCATCAGACTGGTAATAATGTTCACATGCATCTACAAACTTTTTGGTGGTGAGTAAAATCTTTCGATATCTGTATAAAAAAATCAAATATACCGGCATGCGAGCTTCCGGCAACAAGAGCATAACTAAACAAACGAAGCTTTCCGGGGACATTGAAGAGAATACAAATCTGATTCAAGAACTATTTGGTTCGAGCATTGATGTTATTTTCAGAGAATTCACCTTTGGCTTTGCAAACAAATTTCGTGCCGTTATTGTGTATATTGAAGGCTTAACTGACCGTGCATCCATCAACAGTGATATCATGAAGCCTTTGATGTATGACAGCAACCTACAGGATCCTTCGTTATATACCACCGATTGTTATGCCAAAATTAAAACCGCAATGCTTTCCGTTGCCAACGTGGAAGAACTTACGAGTGTGAGAAAGCTTGCGGACCATTGTCTTTGCGGTTATGCTGCTTTGTTGATTGACGGTTTCAATCAGGCGTTTATGATCAACTGCCAGGGGTGGGAAAAGCGAGCCATTGAAACACCGCCGACAGAATCGGTTATTCGAGGACCCAGAGAGGGATTTACCGAAAATTTCATCACTAACATTTCCTTGCTACGCAGAAAAATAAAAGACCCTGCATTGACGGTAGAGGCAATGAAAATCGGTGAAAAAACGGGAACCACTGTTGCACTGGTATACATCAAGGGACTTACCAATGTAGAACTCATAAAAGACCTCCGAAAACGTCTGAAAAAAATTAAAACCGATTCTATTTTGGAATCGGGCTATATTGAACAGTTTATCGAAGATTCCCCTTTTTCTCTTTTTTCAACCATAGCAAACACGGAAAAGCCGGATATTGCAGCCGCAAAAATACTGGAAGGGCGTGCCGCAATCATTGTTGACGGCACCCCTTTTGTACTGACTGCTCCCATGCTTTTCATTGAAAGCTTCCAAAGTGCAGAGGATTATTACGTCCGCCCCGTTTTTGCAACCTTGTTGCGAATCATACGAATTATATCCTTTTTTATCAGCGTCCTGTCTCCGGCAATCTATGTGGCACTTAGTTCCTTTCATCAAGAACTAATCCCCACCGCACTCTTGTTCACCGTAGCTGCATCCAGAGAAGGCGTTCCCTTTCCTTCTTTCATCGAAGCGGCCATCATGGTTCTTACCTTTGAAATTCTGCGGGAAGCGGGTGTTCGATTGCCCCGCGCAATTGGTCAAGCAGTTAGCATCGTGGGGGCTTTGGTCATTGGGCAGGCGGCGGTTTCTGCCGGTTTGGTGGGTGCGCCGATGATCATTGTTGTGGCAATCACAGCGGTGGCCGGTTTCGTCGTTCCCAACCAGAACGATTCGGGTGCGGTTCTTCGTATCATTCTTTTGATCCTTTCTGCGATTATAGGGTTGTTCGGCATTATGATCGGACTGCTCGGTACAC
>MKRK01000027.1:0-12649 GCA_001896915.1 Clostridiales bacterium 43-6 | reverse complement strand
GAAAAAGCTTACAACTTTATATAAAATTATTGCCATACTCATTCTGATCACTTTATTGACGGGATGTTGGGACAAAAGAGAAGTCGATACACTATCCATCGCTGTTGGTTTTGGTCTTGATATTGCTGACGGCGATGACCAAATTGAAATGACTGCTCAGATGGTCAAACCCTCCAATATCAGCATGCCCGAAAAATCAAGTCCGCAAGAAACCTGCGAAGCCTTTTGGAATGCGTCAACCGTCGGAGAGGATACCGATAAGACCATACGGCTGTTCAACAACAAAATGAGCCGTGACTTATACATTGCCGACAGTCAGGTAATCGTCATCGGACAGGATCTGGCCACCAGGGGAATTTATCAATACTTGGATTATTTTTTACGCGACCATGAATCGAGATTGGATGTATTTTTAACAGTTTGTGAAGGCAAAGCCAAAGACATCATGAGCATAAAACCACAAACCGAAAGCATTCCTGCCATGAATATATATGATGTTCTGGAAAATGGACATCTCGATATGACCTCCGTCAGCACCCGGTTAATTGATTTTGCTTCTGCCCTGCTCAGCGAAACCACTGCGCCCGCTTTGCCGGTCATCAAAGTACAATCACTGGGTACACAAAACGCAGTGGTCTGTGACGGAACAGCCGTATTTCAAAAAGACAAGCTCATTGGCTTTTTGTCGGAAGAAGATACAAAAGCGTATATGTGGATTAAAAACCAAGTGTCCAGCGGCGTTGTATATGTTCAGATGCCCGCTGGAAAAGCGGATTATGAAATTGTCAATTCAAAAACCAAGGTTGGCATTCACTGCGACAAATCCGGCAAAATTACTGTCAAAGTCAATATAACCGGCAACGGAATTTTATCCAGTCAAATCGGAACAGAAGATTTTTCGCAGCCACCGGCAGTGATAAAAATCGAAAAGGCCGTAAATGAAAACATCAAAAATTCGATTCTAGAGTCGGTACAGAAAACACAACAAATGCATGCGGACATTTTCGGTTTTGGCGATTTACTGAATCAAAAATTCCCAAATGTATATGACAAATTAAAAAGTGATTGGTCATCCGCTTATCAAAAAATCACGTTGGATATCAGTGTCAACATGAAGACCCGCGGTTCCGGCAGAATGATGAAACCCGCTCTGACCAAAAAAGAGTAAAAAATCCAACAAGAAAGGATCTTAGCGCAATGAAGCTGGACAATGAAACCATAACCGGAGGACAATTGACCTTTGCAATCGGTGCTTTTATACTGGGATCATCCTTGCTTACTTCTTTTGTTCTGAGTGTCAGCGCCCAAGACAGCTGGCTTATGGTTCTTATCAGCACCTTAATCAGCTTTTTGATTTATTGGATGTATATCGTATTGTCACAAAAGTTTCCGGGCAAAGACCTTATTGAGATCAACGATGAGGTGTTTGGCTCCATTGTGGGAAAGATTATTTCTCTGTTTTATTTGTATTTCTTTTTTTCTCTTGCCGCTCTTAACACAAAGGATGTGGGCAATTTTGTTTCCGGTTATGTTCTTCCGGAATCCCCCGGTCCCGTCGTTCTTGTTATGTTTGTTTTCATCTGTGCCTGGGCTGTGCGAAAGGGTGTGTCCACCATGCTGAGGTATGGTTTTTTGTTTACGATAATGTCTGTTTTGTTTCTCGGTTTTAGTATCATTTTTCTCATCAAAGACATGCATTTCGGAAACTTTTTGCCTTTTCTGCATCTTCCAATTGCCACGTATCTACAAAGCATCAATATCATCACAATTATCCCCTTTTGCGAAATCGTCGTATTTTTTATGATATTTCCTCATATCGATCAACCGAAAAAACTAAAGAAATCGGTTCTTTTTGGTCTCTTAATCGGCGCGACAATGCTGTTCTTGATCATAGCGAGAGATACGGCTGTTCTCGGCAATACCACAAACATCCTATCCATGCCGTCGTATGAATCTGTTCGCATTATCAATATTTCGAACGTCATTACAAGAACCGAAATTTTATTTGCTATTGCATTTCTCGTTTTGTTGTTTTTTAAAATCAGTATCATTTATTATGCGATTGTGATAACACTGGCACGTATTTTCAAACTGCGAACCTATCGTCCCATTGTCTATGTTACCGGCATCATTATCATTGTATATGCATTAATCACTTTCGACTCACCCATGGAAAACGCATTCTGGGGTTCTAATGTTGCACCAATCTTTTCTTCCCTTTTCGAAGTTCTTCTCCCATTGATCACCTTGATCATCGCACAAATAAGAGGTTTTCAGAAACCAAAGGAGGCAGTGGCAAGGTGATACTTTTTATTTTGACAATTTTTGCGTTGATCGCATTGGTCGACATGCGCGGGCTTTTGAAAAAAAAATACCGAAAAGAACTAATCGTCTTTTCGAGTATTTTCATCATAGCCTTGTCACTTTCTCTTCTATTATCCTTTGGCGTTGCTCTGTATAGCCCGATTAAAGTTTCGCAATATTTTTTAAAGGATATTTTACATTTGAGTTATAAGTAGTTTCATACAAACTCGCAAAATAAATTTTTTTATGTAGCAACTGTATATAATATCCTCTTCTGTATACGCTAAATCCTTTCAGAAGATTCCTTCTTATATCTTTTTAAAAGCAATGATGCATCAAAATACACAAACAAGTACAACATGTAAGCTATTTTTCATCACATCACACTGGTTTTATTTCGTCAAAGCTTTTCCGGAAATACAGACGCCGCTTTCTGACGGGTTATAGTTATAATGAAACAGAACGGATCCGTCGTCGTAAACATTCATAATGCTGATATCAGCCGCTTTACAGGTTACAACATCATATTCAATTTTAAGTGTTTTCAAATCAATCCGGTTCAGATGATATTCTGTATTTATTCTGTCATTTCCACCGCTTTCCACTGTAACAAATGCGGCATAATTCTTCCCTGTATCACACTGATTAGAATTTCTGCGAACTCCCGTATCCCCTGTTTTGTCCAGGATAATGTCTGTAGTCTTGCCTGTCTTAAAATCCGTATATATAGATTTATTTTTACCGTTTTGCCACGTATTGATTGACAAAATGCCGTTCTCATTGTAGTTTTGAAACACGGGATCGTCTCCACTGATGTACGTTTTCATTTTCTTCTCCACCACATCGGTCAGTGCATACCCCTTGGCTTCTTCATAACCCAAAATCGTAGTTAATATTTTCGTTTCATTGCATACATATCGGGGACTTGCGTGCATCTCCGGTTTTGTTTTTGAAAGAAGCACCCATTTTTTACTATTCACATCAATTTGCTTGATCCCCTCTGCGTCGGTAAACACGATTGTTTTGAGATCCTTTGCAATGTCATAACCGCCATATTCTACTATGCCGTCCTTGTAGTGCTTGTTTTTATAACAATCTTTCAAAATTTGCGGCAATGCGATTGTTTTTAATTCTGTTAAATTCCAATCATAAACCAGCATTTTGTTCGACAGCTTAACTATAAATTTATCCTTAAAAAGCGACAATCCATAAAACTCATCATCATCATCATTTTCACCGGATATTGTAATTTTCTTTTCCACCGACTTCGTTTTTGAATTGTACAGCATCACACTGCAAGTATTCTTCGTCAGATAGGGTGTGTATAACAGTTGTTTATCACCGACAGAATTGGATAAACAATAGTCTTTCAGTTCCTCTTCAAAATTCTTGATTTCGTTCAGCTTCGTGAAGTTTCCTTTCAAGCTTACAAATTGATTGTTGATCCATTCTTTTTTTCCGCTTAGAAACACCAGGCTTTTATCGGGGTTCTGTTTCATTGTGTACAGAAATGTCCGTTCAACAATAGTGCTTTCCCTGTCCTTGTAATCGTTTAAATAGACTTTATAAATCCCGTTTTCGCTGTGTGTGATCTTAGCAACGTCAATGTCCCATATTTTTCGTTCATTGTAGAAACCTGCTGTTTCAATGTTACCCAGGTTCAATAAAAACACTTGCCTTTTGGGGTCATAGATATCCGCTTCCAGCCCGGCAACATCGATGGATGACAAATTAAAATACCGCTTTGCATAATGAAGAGCTGTTTTCAGAGGAAACTGGTAATAGGATTCCTCCTGCTTTAAGTCTGTTAATCCGTTTTCTCTTACATACAGGTTGCCGCAATAACCCGCAAGATAAGCAGGCTCAATTTCTGAAGGCTGATTGAACGGCTTCGAATTCCCCAGCGTTGCAATGGTGTCAAAGATATAGTCCTTCCATATGCGTTGTATTTCATTTGTATCGGTAATCTCCGTTTCTTCCAAGGCCTTTGTTGTCATCACCGATGATGATTTTTTAGCAGTAGTACAAGAAGTGAATAAAACAGACAACCCCAAAACAAATACAAGCATTTTCACCCATGCAAATCTTTTCACACACAACACTCCAAACATGTAATCTTTCTTTACTCCACTATATCCAAACCAAAGCCACCTGTCAATCTTTGTAACAACAATGTAACCGGTTGTTGCAAAGCTGTAACCTTTTAACATGTTCTTGTAAGCAGTTGGGAATCGTGATACAATGGTTGAAATTAAGAAAATATGATTTGATACAAAAAGGGTTGATTCCTATTTACACCGAAAAGCAAAGAGATAAATATTACGAAAAGATAGTATCCTTTTTCAAAAATAGCGAACTGTTTGAAGGTGTTGTTCAAATCGGTTCCGGCACCGCTGGCTATACCGATATCTATTCTGATATCGATCTGATGGCCGCTTGTTCCCGCGAAGAGGATCTTGTAAATGCGAACGGTGAGTTGATGCGATTTTTATATGAAATCGGTGCGTCCTATTTGAATCAACACAAGTGGAGCCGTTTTATGCTGGGCATCAATGCGTTTTTTGAAAACGGTTTGGGCATTGATTGTTCCATTGGCCCCACACAAAAGCATATCATTTGTTCATCCCAATGGAACATCGCACTGGACAAAACCGGTGCATTGACCGCCCATATACAGGAGGAAAACAAGCGGTTTGTTCAGCGGAGCGATTCCTGCAGCGTAGACGAAAACATATTGTTTAAATGTCTGAACGGAATCAGACGCTGTCGGATCGCCCAAAAACGTGAAGACTATATCTATGCCGCAAACATGCTACATGAAGCCCGGGAAGCGGCGGTAGAAATTGCAATCGTCAACGAAGGAAAAAAGCTGCATCAGTTCAAATCCTTTGTTTCACTCAGCCCATCTTTACAGGACGCAATCAAAGAAACTTATCCCACAGAGCTGACCGAAACCGGCATTACAGCTGCAAGCCATAAGCTACAGGCTTTTTTGTTTTTGGTTGCGAAAAACAATCCATCTCTTTCACCGGGCAGTAATCTGCTTTCGGTTCTGGCAGAATAAAACAAAACCCGCTGTGATGAAATGTCCGGTACCGCAAACGGTACCGGACATTTCTGTTATGGTGAATGCGGTTTTCTACAAGTAGACTCAGCCAACCAGATATCCTGCTATGATAATATAATCGGCTGTGTCAACGATTCCGTCCAGATTGGCGTCTCCTGCACCGGTTTTTTGATAATTGGCAAGTGCAAGGGAAAGGTCGGCCAAGGTGATGACCGAATCGTGATTCAGGTCGCACAATTCTTTCACTGTTTTGATGGTCAATAAGCAGTCGTTTTGGGTAATCGGGATTAAAATATCTTCTGCATTTTCCCCCGATTGAATGGCGCTTTCCACTTTGGATAAGCCGATGTGTGTTACAGCACTTTCGTTCTTGCGGACCTTGAAGGTGATTTCAACGATATTCTTGGAGGAGTAGCTGTGATATTCCTTTGTGCCGATCAGTATTGTTATAACACCGTTGTGTTCAGATGTTTGACTGAACACCGCGTCATCCACAAGTATTTTTGTCTCAACAATTTCGAGCACGGCAGGGTCATATTCAACATTCGCCCGAAATACATTGGTGTCCTTTACATCCTTCACCGTTACCGTGGCTTTGATGATGTTGTCGTTTTCGACATATACTGTTTCACTGTCAATGCTGATTGCGGCTGTATGGGGTTGGAATTTGCTTTTGAAGGTATCCACCGCACCGGTCAGTGCAGAATTGACGGTCGCCACAGCGGTGCCGTCTGCCATCTCATCGTTGTATACGGCAACTGCGGCATTGATTGCACCTTGCAGCTCGTCAATGGAACTCTGCGGATAATTTCCCGGATGGGTTCCCGTTACCGCGTCATTCAACAGCAACTGTGCATTGTCAATCGTCGATTTTAACTGTGATTTGTCAATGGGATCCACAAAATTCATCTGGTCAAAGGTTTTCTTGTATTCATTCCATACATATCCATCCAGCGGCGCAAACGCTCTTGTGCTGACAGAATTGTCATAGGTATCGATCTCCAATAACTGCACCGGGTTATTGGAGTTGCTGTGGAAACAGCCAAGGACCGTTACAATCTTATTACCGTTAACACCTGTATCCACACGACTGCCTGCCACACCGGTGTGTCCGCAAAGCACCATTTTGATATTGGGATAAAGCTTGATCAGATTGTCATACAAGTATTGAGGAGAAGTTTCGCCGTAATCGGATTTTTGATAGATGTTTCCCGAACCGTCCAGATAAGAATGGGTGGAAACAATTACATTGTAGAAAGGATGGCTGGCCACAACGGTCTTTGCCCAGTTGACAACTTCTGCCCGCGGCCATAGCTCCAGGGTCAGAACCAGCCAATTCTTCCCGGATGCCGTAAAGGTTCTGTAAGCATTATCCACCTTGTTGGGTTCAAAGGTTACGATTCCCGGATAACGACTAACCGGAAAGTATGTATTAAACGTTGTTGTGTTACGTACCAGAGTTTTGGTGTTTGTCGGGTCTGCGGCGGATCCGCCAACACCGACAGCCGCTGTGTCATGATTGCCAATGGTCACGGCATTGGGAATTTTCGCATCGTCCAGTACCTTCATGGCAGCGGACCCAAGCTCATATTGCTCATGCATGGGTGTGTCCCAGTTTACCAAATCTCCGGTCTGTATGACCATGCGCAAATCCAGTGATTCTCGATTGGCAACCAGCCAATTTGTGCGGTTTTTAAAAAACTCCCTGTTGATTGCATCGGATATTGTCAACTCCTGCTGGGTATCGGGAATGACAGCAATCGTGAATTTGACTTCTGCAGACAGGTCTGCAATCACTTTTTCTGCGTCGGTTAATCGATTCGAATTGGTAACCAATAGCATTTGTGCCGTGGTCAGCATATTATAAGCCGCCCTTGCAGCTTGTACTGCACTTTTGCTTGCCAAAGTAATGTTTGCCGGAAGTGCGTCTATTTTTGCGATGACACTTTCCACAGTGATGGCTTCAAAGGAAAGACCCGAAAAGGTTTTGGTATATTCATTCCATGTGTAACCGTCGAAAGGGGCATAAAACCGGCTGTTCGCCGTTCCGTTTTTCACATCAATCTCCAGTAGCTGAACCGGATTGTTTGTTGAGCTTTGGAAGCAGCCACGAATGGAAATGATCGTGTTTCCGTTGACACCTTTGTCCGCGCGGCTTCCTGCTTTCGTTGAATTGTTATTTCCGCAAAGGACAAAGCGGATGTTCGGGTATACTTTCACCAAATTGTCGAACAGGTATACCGGCGTGTTGGAACCATAACCCGAACTGGTGGAAATTACATTTTTGCTGTCTAAAAATTCATGGGTGTTGATGATAACATTGTAGTCGGGATGGCTGGCAACAACACCCTTTGCCCAATTGATAGCCTCCGTACGGGGCCATACCTCTAAGGTCAGCATCAGCCATTTTGTTCCCTCGGCAGTGAAGGTCTGATAGCTGTTGTCAATTTTATTGGGTTCAAATGTTTCAATTCCGGGATAGCGTGTTGTCGGGAAAAATGTATTGAACACACTTGTATCGCGAACGAGAACATTTGTCTGTCCGGGCGCGGCAGAGCCGCCGGGCAAAACAGCAGCGGTGTCGATGCCGCCCAGTGCCAACGCATTGGGGATGCCGGAATCATCAAGCACCTGCATTGCCTCCGAAGCAACCTTGATATAGGAATTGTCGGTGGGGTTGCCGTTGATCACGTCGCCGGTATGGGCCACGAAGCGCAAATCAAGTTCATCCTTATGATTTACAAGCCACTGTGTACGATTTTTGAATATTTTGTTTGTCAGTGCTGTGGTGTTGGGTAATACCTCCTGCTGTGTGTCGGGTATGACAGCAATGGTAAATTTGCCGTCACCTTCATTGTTACCGGCCAGCGCACTCACCAAGGACATGTTGCCTAGCATCCCTGATACCAAAATGGCTGCCACTAGTAAAAATGAATAGAGTTTGTTTTTCATTGTTATCCAGTCCTTTCTTTCTCAATTGAGCGTGTTTCATGCCTTTCCGCATCTTTGGTACAATGATAAAGAAAGAATGTTAACTGTATCATAGCATCCCGTTAAACTCTTGTTAGAATATAGTAATTATCAGAGAATCCTTGCATATGCACTTATTCTATTCATAGAAAAACCAAGTCGTCTTGTTTTATTTCCACCAATTAAAAAAGCGCTGTAACGACTCAACATCATTACAGCGCTTTCTTTTAATATAATCAGGGCAAATACTGCCCTTCTTCTTTCAGCCGGTTACGCAGTGTTTCTGTATCAACCGTATGAACATTGACATTCACGGCTTGTGTGGCCAGTGCGGCTGCCAGACCGGCGGCTTCCCCGGTGGCAAGGCAGGTTGGCATCACCCGGACGCTGCCCAAAATTACACGGTCACAGGAAATGGCGCGACCGGCAACCAGAACATTGTCAAGCCCCTTCGGGGTGAGACAGCGGTATGGAATGCCATGGGACTCCCCTTTGCCGTACCGTTCAAATTCCTTTTTCGTCCCTGTCGCGGCATCATGTGCTTTTTCCTTCGGCGTTCTGTGGATATCGATATAATAACTATTTCTGCATATTTCATCGGCAAAGCTCTGTCTTGCCAAATAATCCTCGGCGGTCAGAACATAATCACCGATGATTCTTCTGGTTTCCCTGATGCCCAATAAAGGCGCTGTCACCGCCAGATGAGCGTTGCCAAAAGCAGCGGGGAAAAATTCCTGTAACCCCTGTTTGAACTGTTCCGCCATTTTTCTGCCTTCCACCAAAGCGGCGGAAACGCTTTCCGGTTTTGTGTTGTCCACACCCCAAATATGACCGGCGTTGAAGCCCACAGTGCCCGGTCCGATGAGGGAATGGCACAAATGAGTGTCTTTGATCAGCGGGTATTTACCACTTTTTAGAATGGCATGAATGGGGCTTTCCGGGTTACCGCCGTAAAGATTCCCCAAATAACGATAGGCATATTCATCCACATTGGTCAATACAAAGCAAAGAGTTGCTGCCTGCATATCCCCTGTCTCGGCATCGCCCTTTTCATATTCAGCCCCAGCCCATGCAGCCAGATCACCGTCCCCGGTACAGTCTACATAAACCTTGGCTTGGTATGCGGTCAATCCGTTTTTGTTGGAAAGCAATATCCCGGTGACCTTACCGTTATCATCAGTGTCTACTCCGCTCAGAGTGGTGTTGAACAAAATTTCGGCGCCGGAGGAAACCACAACATCGTCGTAAATGCGTTTTAGCAGTTCCGGTTCAATCTCCACCCAGTCCAGTTTATCTTTGGGGATATGGGGCATGCCTTCCTTCAGGCGGTTAAAAATCTGTTCCCCCAACCCACGGTATATGATCTTTTCCAGGTCGGAAAAAGGACACCATGCCGGAATCAGTCCGGAGGTTCCCATTCCGCCCAAGGCACCGGTGGCTTCCACCAACAGGGTCTTTGCACCCTCCCGTGCCGCCGCTGCCGCCGCGGTGCACCCTGCGGGACCGCCGCCCACAACAATAACATCCCAACCATCCGATAACGGTACTAGCCTGTTTACTGCATACATTTGCCCTATCCCCTTGTTATATGACTTTTATTATGTTCCACATTAATTCATTTTCTTATTATAGCGGTATTCATAATAAAAGACAACTGCTAAGAGCGAAAAATTCGCGAATTCTAACTAAAAATCCCCTGACGAAAAGCTGTAGAAACAGTGTATGCCGTAATAACATTGCTCTGAAATGCCAAATTACATGGATACCTTATCTATGTGACAAAATACAAAAAGAATCCCGCCATGTCCGGTTTCCAATGCATCAGCATTTTCTGTCGCCCATTCAGAATCATAGAAAACACTCATCGTTATCTCGAAAAGGAAAAACACCACCAAAGGGTATCAGTTCACATTCACATATACATAATCATACACCCCATTGTAACAAGTTGCTTTTATCAAAACTCTGCTTCCGGATTTATGCGCAGTAATCGTACCATTATCACTGACAGAAACAGCAGAAGGATCACTGGAACTCCATATGATTGTTTGAATGTATGAATCACGTGGTGTAATTGTCGCTGTGAAAGAACGAGACTCCTCTTTTTGCATTGATATATTGTCATATTTGTCCTTGCCCGCAATGCCTACAACTTGTGGGATTCTATTTGGTTCTATGCACCCTATACCAAACACGCCTATTTCAAATTGCGCTGTCAAGCCGCTGTTTGTCTTAGCTGTAATAATCGCACGCCTCCCATGTATCAACGACTCAGCCCGTCCATTTTCGTCAATGGGAATGGCTTCTGCATTGTTGGATGACCATGTAACTTCTGCATTTGCATTGCGTGGTTCAAACTCTACCATAAAATGAACAGTTCCTGCAAAACATCCCCCATATTTCACATCATAAACGTTGGAAGCGGCTTTTATCTTCATGCTTGTGGGAAATATCGTTCCGTCATTGGCTTCCGTCTTCAGAATTTGCGACTTATCGCTCACATTAGAAGCGTTGGCTACCCCCATTGTCGTTGGTTTCACTGCAGCAGTTGTTTCCATTTGCATGTGTGTTGTGCTTGTCGTGGTCGGCATTTTTACGGTTTTTTCATGAATGGCTTGTGAAGAAATTTTATTTTT
Organism: Clostridiales bacterium 43-6; assembly: GCA_001896915.1. GTDB lineage: Bacteria > Bacillota > Clostridia > Oscillospirales > Acutalibacteraceae > MKRK01. The sequence goes on along the minus strand of MKRK01000027.1, from coordinate 1,672 downwards.
CTTTTCAGAACCGGTTACAATTGCACTAGTGCCCAAAACAGATGCGACAACCAGTACAAGTGCGACTGAAATAATAATCCCTGTCCGTTTTGCCTTCTTAAATTTCATAATACATAACACCCTATCCTTTATCGATGTATGCCCGAACCCGACGACAAAAGTCACCTTATTTTTCTGTTTTTTCAGGTAACTCAAAATTGTCTCTGCGTAGTTTCCCTTCTCTTTTTCCCCATATTGCTTCAGCACCGTTTCGTCACATGCCGTTTCTATGTCTTTTTTAAACAGTCCGTAGGATACCCAGACCAAGGGATTGAACCAGTGGATACAAACCGCTAACAATGCGACTAGGTTCCATAAATTATCCATTCGTCTGATGTGCGCCATTTCATGTGACAGAATGTATTTCAATTGTTTTTTGCCTATCTCATCAATATCCCCTGGCAATATGATTTTGGGATTCCAAATTCCCGTTAACAGCGGGGTAGTGACTTCTTCTGTAGTAAACAGCTTTACCTTTTGTTTGATCAATCCTTCTGCCCATTCGTTGTGATACGGCTTCAGGTTTTGCAAACGCTTACCGGAAACAACAACCGCAGCTGTAAAAAACAAGAAAGAAACCCCTGTGCCGAAAAGCCATATCAACGAAAAGACAAATTGAGCACTGACGCCACGTTTTATTGGCAAAACCTTCACCGGGTTTTCTGCTTTTTCCGGTTGTGCTTGTGGTTGAACTGCGGTAGTGCTTGCTTTGCTGTCAGCATCATTGTTGTGCGGAAGATCACCCAGTTGTTCAATCCCCATATTTACAGGCGCACCCACAACCGCACTCGGCGCATCCACATAATTATACATGCTAAATGGAGACGAAACCGAAAAAGGCACCAAAAGCTTTAGCAAAACCATTGCCCATAAGCAAAGCAACAACGTTTTCGGCATCTGCTTTTTAAGCACCCCGCGAATTACAAAAACAACCAGAATCATTACAGAAGCGACAAAGGACATCTCCAGTATTGCCTGAAATATCTGCACTGCCATTTACTCACCTTCTTTTCTCGTTGATGATTTTAACCAGTTCATCCATTTCATCATCGGTAATTGTTTCATCCTTTAAAAATGACTGTACAAACAGATTAAACGAACCGCTGTACAATTTATCCAGTAGCCCCTTAGCCTCTGTTTTTCTGATCATAGTCTCATCCACCAACGCTTTACAGTTAAAATCCGGGTCTATTCGTTCAACAGCGTTTTTCTTAATCAAACGGTTGATCAGTGTATAGGTTGTGTTTTTCTCCCAGCCCTTTTCCGCCTTCGCCGCTTCCGCCAGTTCGGAGGCGCGCATATCGCCATTCTTCCAAAGCAGCTGCATCACCGTAATTTCCGCATCGCTTAACCTGATTTCCATCCGCATCCCTCTTTCTACGTTTGTAGTACATTATCATTCTACGCTTGTAGTACGAATTTGTCAACCCTTTTTTAACCATTTTTGCAAAAATTTAAAAAAACACCGCCAAAGCAGTGTTTTTTTTATGTATAATTCTATTTCTTTGCCTTATATGTGGTATGCAATAGTTTATGTGCCAGAGGGGAGTTTGCTTCGCCGATGAAATCCTGATACAAATTCAAAATGTCGGGGTTTTCCTGAGATTTGCGGTATTCCGAAGTTTTATCGATG
>MKRK01000026.1:2696-4816 GCA_001896915.1 Clostridiales bacterium 43-6 | reverse complement strand
CCAAACTGTCGAACTGTCGTATTTTTGTATTTATCCAATTTCGCAAGCACATCATCCCCGTATACGGCAGCCACCTTCAAGCCACTTATACCTTTTTCCTCTGCCATTTTGCAGATTACCTCAACAGCACTTTGAGGGTTTGCCGCTCCCATATTTGTAATAACCTTTACTTTGTGTTTATGGGCAAGAGGCAGCACATTATCCATTCTGTGCTCCAAAAGTCCGTTGTATCCCTTATTTGGATCAACAAGCTTTGCCTTCTGAGCTATGGCAATTGTTCTTTCAGCTAAGCACTCAAACCCTATATAATCTAAGCGTCCATTTTCAATAAGCTCCAATGCGGGCTCAAGCCTATCACCGGCATATCCTGCACCGCTTCCGATTCTGATTTTTTTCACTTTCAATTCCTCCTATTTAAAATGTAATCACTCCTGTTACTATGGCTACTGTCAACATTACAATTGTAACCAAGAACGCATATGGAATAGTCTTCTTCTGATGGTCTCCCAAGTCCACGCCCGCCAAGCCTATAAGTAGGAATGTGGATGCCGTTAACGGGCTCACAGGGAATCCTGTAGTCATTTGTCCCAAAATTGCCGCTCTTCCTACCATTATAGGATCTACTCCAAATTGACTTGCTGTGCTTGTCAATACAGGCATAACTCCAAAATAGAACGAATCCGGATCAAACAGCAAGCTCATTGGCATTGATAAAACACCTGTAACAACAGGCAGAAATCTTCCCATAGATGTTGGAATCAATCCTACAATTACTTCTGACATTGCCGTAATCATGCCTGTATCCTTCATTATTCCAGTAAATGCGCCCGCGGCAAACAATACACTTGCCATCATCAACGCTTCCTTGGCATGTGCATCAACACGCTCTCTTTGTTCTTTAACATTTGGATAATTTATTACAACTGCTAAACAAAATGCAAACATAAATACGACCTGCGGAGGCAATAAATTCGATATCATTATACCTATAGCCCCAATTATCAACAAAATGTTTACGGCAAATAATTTTCGTCTATGCAATTTTAATTTTTCAGGATTTGCTTCTGAATTTGCATGTTCTACATTTGCAAGAGCTATGTTTCCTATTCTTGCCTTTTCCTTTTTCCCTATATAGCCTGCTATTACAAGAACAAATATCAAGCCGGCTATGACCGGTATTAAAACCGGATTGAAAAGCTCAGTCACAGGAACATTCAAAGATGTGGCTGCTCTTAATGTAGGGCCTCCCCACGGAACTATGTTCATGGTACCTGCTGCCAGTGCAACAACTGTTGCCAATGAAGATCTGCTCATTCCAACCGCATCATATAAGGGCAATACCGCAGGAATTGTTACTAAAAACGTTACGGCTCCTGATCCGTCAAGATGTACTATCATAGCTAAAACAGCTGTTCCGACAGCTATTTTTACAGGGTCATTCCCCACCGCCTTTATAATCTTTTTAATTATGGGGTCAAATGTACCCGCATCACTTAAGACACCAAAAAATAATATTGCGAATATAAACATAACTCCGGTTGGTGCTATCGTTTTTATGCCATTTGTAATGAATCCGCCTACTTCGAACCCAAACCCACCTATTAAAGCCATTACAGTCGGAACTGCTATAAGAGCTACTGCTGGGGTTAACTTTTTTGTCATTACTGCAACCAGTAATAATACTACAGATAAAAATCCTAAAGTTGCTAACATACTTGCCTCCTATTTTTTTATTATTTTGATTTAATAAGTAGCAAATTACATGCCAACTATGTATAAAATTTTTTATTGAAATTTCAATGTCATCTTTAATTAAATTATTAATAAAAAAATAAACTTCTAAGATTTTAGAAATTTATTTAATCTTGATAATTATTTATCAAATAAACATTTTAAATTTACACCAAAACAATAATTCTAAAAACTTAGAACAACAAATCTCATTTCTAAAATATTAGAAATGAGATTGCTGTAATTATAATATAATTATCCTTATTTTATTTTATTGTACAAGGTCGCCAGAGATATCCCAAGAGCTTTTGCCGCTCTTTTCTTTCCCTCAATATCCTCTCCAAATATTTTAATAGCATTTATGATTTCATTTTTTTCAGTTTCCTTGA
>MKRK01000026.1:1432-2674 GCA_001896915.1 Clostridiales bacterium 43-6 | reverse complement strand
CTGAGCATTTTTTACTGAATTCTGAACCTGCACCCTGACAGGAAGATGGTTATATTTTATTTCATTATCCTCCATCATATTTATGCCAAACTCTATAGAATTCTTCAGTTCTCTTATATTACCGGGCCAATTGTAATTGAACAGCATTAATTCTGCTTCACTGCTAAGAATAATATCCTTTTTTAAACTGTTCTTAAATGATTCTATATAATTATACGCCAGCGGCAGAATGTCATCTTTTCTTTCTCTAAGAGGAGGAATCATAAGCGGAAACACAGCAATTCTATAAAACAAATCATGTCTGAACATTCCGTCCCGAACCATATCCTCAAGATTTTTATTTGTTGCAGCTATCACTCTTACGTCAATTGCAGTTTCCTTTACGCTGCCTATCCTTCTGATTGTACCCTCCTGTAAGGTTCTTAACAGCTTAGCCTGCACTTCCAAATCCATCTCAGAAATTTCATCCAAAAAAATAGTACCTTTATTGGCTGCCTCAAATAAACCCATTTTTCCTTCTCGCTTCGCACCCGTAAAAGAGCCTTCTTCATATCCAAACAATTCACTGTCTAACAAACTTCCTTGAAAAGAAGCGCAATTTACCGCTATGAAAGGTCCATCTGCTCTATTGGATTCATTATGAATTGCATTTGCATATAATTCCTTACCTGTTCCGCTTTCTCCAAATATCAATACCGTGATATCCTTTTGAGATATCTTTTTAATTGTATTTTTTACTTCCACGGAACTTAAGTCAACTGAAATAATATCATCAAGAGTATACTTCGCCTTTTGAATTGCACTGATTCTATTCTCAAGTGATTTAACTTTTGATTTATATTTATCTATATCCCTGTACAACCTATATATATCATCTATATTGCTCACTACTGAAATTGCGCCTATCAAATCAGATTCTTCAAATATGGGAGACATATTTACCGAATACTCAATACCAGATTCTTCTCTTAAAACACCGACTATTGGTTTCTTAGTCGTCAATACATTCGGAAGCCTCGCCCCCGGCCTTGCTTCTCTTAATTTTTTACCTACAATCTCATCATAAGCAACTTTTGTTATCCTGGTATATGCAGGATTAATATATTTAACAATTTCATCTGTATCTATAATTAAAATCCCATCATATAGATTATCAAAAAATGTTTTAATCCAACTGTTTATTCTCATATTATACCTCTTATTTAGTATGATGATATTTTAACATTTATAATAAACTATTAC
>MKRK01000026.1:798-1139 GCA_001896915.1 Clostridiales bacterium 43-6 | reverse complement strand
AACAGACTGAAGAACCATACCCAGCATTATCATACCTGCTCCTGGAACTCCTGCCGTACCTATTGATGCCAATGTAGCAGTCAATATAATTGTCAGCTGCGCACCTACAGACAGTTCCAACCCATATACCTGAGCGATAAAGAATGCACATATCCCTTGATAGATTGCGGTTCCGTCCATATTAACCGTCGCACCCAGAGGAAGAACAAAGCTGCTGATTGATTTTGGTACTCCCAGATTCTCTTCAGAGCATTTCATTGTTATGGGCAGCGTTCCCGAGCTGCTTGCCGTTGTGAAGGCAAATACCATTGCAGGAGATATTCCTTTGAAAAATCTTACGG
>MKRK01000026.1:0-753 GCA_001896915.1 Clostridiales bacterium 43-6 | reverse complement strand
CAGCGTGAAGAGCACATCCCGCATATACAACCAATATGAGCTTAAGCAGTGGAAGAAGAACCTTTGGTCCGTTAACGGCAACTACCGGTGTAATAAGAGCGAAAACACCTATGGGAGCAAATTGCATTATTACTCCTATGATTTTATACATAACCTCTGCAAAAGCGTCAAAAAAGTTGTACAAAGTCTTACCTTTTTCGCCTACCCCTATAATGCCGGCTCCAATAATAAGTGCAAATGCTATAATTTGAAGCATATTTCCTTCAACCAGAGCCTTTAGAGGGTTTGAAGGAATAATGTTCAACAATGTTTCAGCAATAGCCGGTGCCTCAGCAATATCAACCTTTGCATCCACCGGAATAGAAAATCCTCCACCTACATTAGTAACGTTTGCCAACATTAAACCAATAGTTACAGCAAAGGCTGTCGTAAATAAATAGTACAGCATCGTCTTGCCGCCTATTCTCCCGAGCTTCCTTACATCGTCCATGCTGCATGTGCCCACTACCAATGAACTGAATACAAGGGGAACGATTGAAAGCTTAATTAGGTTCAAAAACAATGTTCCAAAGGGTTTAACATATTTTGATGCAATGTCAGGGTTAGGCTGAAGAATAATTCCTAATAATATACCTAATGCCAACCCTATAAAAATCTTAGTTGTCAGTTGCATTTTTTTCATTCTTAAATCCTCCTTTATTTTTCATTTTTCATATACCTTTAAACATTATAACTCATTTATTTAAGTTTGTC
>MKRK01000025.1:21365-21664 GCA_001896915.1 Clostridiales bacterium 43-6 | reverse complement strand
CCGTGGAGAGCGCAGAAAAAGCGGATATTGTCGTTCTTGCCCTGGGAGAAGCCGCCCATTGGTCAGGGGAATGCACCTCGGTGACGGATTTAAAAATCAGAGAGCCCCAGATGGCGCTTGCCCGTGCTGTCATCCGTGCGAACCCCAACACAGTGGTAACATTGATGAACGGGCGACCGCTGGATCTCAGCGAGCTGTCCGACATTGCCCCGGCTATTCTCGAATGCTGGTTTCTCGGAACAGAGGCAGGCAATGCCATTGCGGATATTTTGTTCGGGGATTATAACCCCACAGGACGG
>MKRK01000025.1:19719-21080 GCA_001896915.1 Clostridiales bacterium 43-6 | reverse complement strand
GGCGCCGAGGTGATACGACCGCTGCGTGAACTGAAGGATTTTTGCCATGTGTGGCTGGAGCCCGGGGAAGAAAAAACCGTCGGGTTCACAATAACGGAAGAAATGTTAAAATATCACCACAGGGATTTGAGCTTTTTCGCAGACAGCGGAAAATTTGCAGTGATGGTAGGACATGACTGCATGAACACCGAACGAGCAGAATTTATACTGGAATAGAGGGAATAAAAATGAGTAATTATTATTTTAAAGACGAAAAGTTCATCATAGAAAACTATGATAAACAAAAAACATTTTCAAACTTTTTGCCTGGTATCGCAGGCTTAATGGGAATCCCCATGTGGGCGTTTTATGTAAACCGGGGACAGGGCATCGCCGGGTTCGGAATTAAGGACAAAAGCATTCCCATCATGGAGTTTTTTCCTGCCAGCATTGCCTTGCAGCGGGTTGCTCTGAGCGGGTTCCGCACCTTTTTAAAAATCGACGGCGAATCTGTGGAGGCCTTTGCTGTGGGCAGTGAAAATGTGTCCCGATCCATGGAAATCGAACCCCATTGCTTTTCGGTGATTGAAACAAACCATACATATGAGTACACCGTTAAGGTGAACTATTTCACCATTCCCACAGAGGATTTTGCTGCCCTGTGCAGAAGTGTTACCTTCGAAAGCCTGTCTGAGAGGGAAAGAACCATTGAAATCTGCGACGGTCTGGCAGAAATCATCCCCTATGGCACGAGTAACGATGACTACAAAGGGATGGGCAACCTGAACAGAAGCTGGATGAACGTGGAAAACATGGAATCCAATATTCCGATTTTCAAAATGCGTTCCAGCTCTTCCGATGATGCAGAAGTAGAGGTGTTCCACAACGGACATTTTTATCTTTCCTTTTGTAAAGACGGACAGCTGCTTGCCCCCGTGGTTGATCATGAGCTGATTTTTGGCTATGATTCCAGCAAGCAGTTTGCCGAAGGATTTCAAAACAATTCTGTGGAACAGCTGGCAGGCTCAAAGCAGAACATCGAAAATGAAGTTCCCTGCGGATTTACGATTTACAGCACAAAGGAGAAATCCTTCCGTATCGTAACCCTCATCGGGAATGCAAGCGATTCCTTTGCGATTGTGAATCAAAAGGATAAGGTCAGCAAGTTCAGCTATATCGATGCAAAAAGAGAGCTGTCCAAAAAGCTCATTACAGATATTACAGCAGACATCAAGACAAAAACAGCATTCCCTCTGTTCGATGCTTATTTAGAGCAGAGCTATCTGGATAATGTGCTGCGCGGCGGATATCCCATTGAGCTGTCCGGCGGGGAGCAAAGCTTTTGTGAATATGTATATTCCAGAAAGCACGGCGATTTGGAG
>MKRK01000025.1:13201-19684 GCA_001896915.1 Clostridiales bacterium 43-6 | reverse complement strand
GACGTTACCCAGAACCGCCGGAACGATATTCTGTTCAAGCCCTTTGTAGGCGATTTTAACATCAAGCTTTTTTACAGCCTCATTCAGCTGGACGGCGGCAACCCCCTTGGTGTGCTGGGTACCACCTTTTCGGTGAAAGACAAAGCACTGATTGAAACTGTGGAAAACAGGGAAATCAGAAATTTATTGCAAAACGAGTTTAAAATCGGTGATCTGGCAGAAATCATTGCCGGGGACGAAGCACTGAACAAGGACATGGACGGGTCGATTTCCATGATGCTGTCCCTGTGCTGCCAAAACTTCAATGCGGAATTTACCACCGGGTATTGGTCGGATCACTTTGTGTATCTCCTTGACCTCATCGAAAGCTACCGCATGATATTCCCGGAAAATCTCACAAAGCTTTTATATGAAGACAACAGCTACCGCTATTTCTACAGTCCGGTTTATATTGAACCCAACGAGGAAAAGTGTGTGCTTCGTGCAGACGGGCAGGTCAGAAGATACGGTGCCATCAATGAAAAACAAATCTCCGAAATCGTGAGAACCACCGGGGCAAAGGTTTGGGGAACCAACTGGGCGAAAGACAAAAACGGAACGGTTTATCAAACCTCTCTGGCATCCAAATTGATCAATTTGATCCTCATCAAATTGTCCTGTCTGGATCCCCACGGCATCGGCGTTGATATGGAAAGCGAAAAACCGGGCTGGAACGATGCCATGAACGGTATGCCGGGTATTTTCGGTTCTTCTGTGGGCGAAGCCATGGAGCTTTTGCTCTCCGTCAACTTCCTGATGGGTGCATTCAGCGGAGAAGACAGAGAAATCCGCCTGTTAACAGAGCAGTATGAACTGTTAACAAAAATAGAAGCGTTGCTGTCAGACGGCGCTGACACAAAAACCTTTTACAAAGAAGCAACCGCGGCGAAAGAAGCCTTCCGCGCAAAGGTGAAATATTTCGTCAGCGGAGAAGAAACGACCGTTCGCACAAAAAGACTGGCTGAATTTTTGGGTAAGGCAAAGGAAAAGCTGGAGACAGGAATCCAAAAGGCGAAGGAAATCGGAAACGGTCTGTATCCCACCTTCTTATCCTATGAAGCGGCACAATATGAAACCGTGAAAAATGAGGACGGCAGTCTTCAAAAAACCCATTACGGACTGCCTAAGGTGATTGTGGACGAGTTCACAGTACGAGCCTTGCCATTGTTTGCAGAAGCCGTGGCAAAAAGCTATAAGCTGCCCGGGGTGGACGCCAGACAAACCTATGAAGCCGTAAAAGAAACCGATTTGTTTGACAAAACCTTAAAGGTATACAAAACCAGCGTGAGCCTCGACGAGGAGGGCTTTGAAATCGGCAGAATCCGTTCCTTCGTTCCCGGCTGGCTGGAAAGAGAATCCTGTTTCTTGCACATGGATTATAAATATCTCTATGGTATTTTACGGGCAGGTCTCTATGAAAGCTACTATGAAGAACTGAAAACCAATCTGGTTCCTTTTAAAAACCCGGAGCAGTACGGCAGAAGCATCCTTGAAAATTCCTCCTTCATTGTAACCGACAACCACAGAAATAAGGACAACCTCGGCAGAGGCTTTCAGCCCAGGCTGACCGGCGCAAATGCGGAGATTTTAAGCATGTGGTCGATTATGATGTTTGGCGACAAGGTGTTTTCTGTGCAGGATAACAAGCTGGCGTTCACCTTGGAACCAAAGCTTGCCGCCGAATTTTTTGATGAAAACAACGAAGTCACCTTTACTTTCTTAAGTAAGATCAAAGTGACTTATCAAAATGACAGCCGCAAAAACACCTTTGACAGCGATGCAGCCATTCCTGAAATCCGGCTGTATCAAAAGGATAAGCTGATCAAAACAGAGCAAAACCCCATCCTCGGTGAAACCGCACTGCAAATCAGAAACGGTGAGTTTGACAGGATTGTCGCAATCATAGAATAAAAATGCCCTATTGGGGTGGATTAGATTAAGAAGTACCAGCCTAATGTAAGGGCGGTGTAGCATTTGCTACACCGTCCTTTGCTGTTTAGCGCTGCGTCCCAAACAAAGCGGTTCGAATTTTTCATGCCTAGAACTTACAAGCAAATTTGACGTGATATTGAATCAATGACAAAAGGGAAAGAGAAGGTCATTGCCAGTTCTACAATATTATTTTATGACATATTCAAACATTTTATTGACTATTTTTTTACATTCATGTAATATAATTACAAACGCACAAACATCCGATTTACGAAAGAACACGAATGCCTGAGTTTGCATCGTGGAAGAGATTTATGGTTTATGGAAATCACAAACAAATTATACGGGGGTAAGTAAATTGAAAAAAACAAGACAAACAACAAAACGTCCTATTCGACTATTGGTAACAACATGGGTACTTGTCGTCTTCCTCTGTGTTAGCGGGTTAAGTATTCCCGTTATCGCCAACGATGAAACCATATCACTTGCGAATGCTTCGTCGCAATATGGAGAACAAACGCTCGAACGTGTTCCCTTGTTTTTGAAAGAAGAGGTAAATCTTGACGAGACTAAAGTAAAAGGAATAGACATTTCACGGGAAGAAGACCCGTACAGCTTTACAACAATAAACGTAGATGGAACAAAAACCCTTTATTCATTCGCTGCGCCCATCAAATATGAGGGTGAAAGCGGCACAATGAGGTACATTGACAACAGCCTTGTCCCATCGGCCAAAAGAACCAATAAAAACGATACTTACGCCTTTGAAAACAAGGACAGCAATACAAAGGCCTACTTCCCCAAAACAATAGACGACGGTATTTTAGTTACTCATGAAGAGTATTCCATTGAATTCAAACCACTGCCCGACAAGTCGGCGGTTAAATCATTTAATGGTCGTTCGTCTGTTAAAAAATTAAAAGAAGAGAACACCGTATACAATCAGTATGACAATGTTTTCAGCAAAGGATATACCCTGCAATATGCACCCATAAACGGCGGTATCAAAGAAAATATTGTGATTGACGAATACACTGGTATAAACACGTTTTCTTTTAAAGTTACCGCGCCTGGATTGAAGCCTGTGATAATAAAGGGGCAGAGCGTTATATTCCTTGATAAAAAAGGAGAAACCATTTTTACCATCGGGCAGACCTTCGCTGTGGATTCATACGAAGGAGAAGACGATGAAAACCGGCACATCACCTTTGATAATTATTACACAGTAGAAGAAATAAGCGATGGTGTATACCGGATAGTTACTACGGTAGATGAAGAATTTCTGCAAAACGCAAACACGGTCTATCCTGTCACAGTAGATCCCGGCGCGTGGGTTACCCGTGACAACATGGAGGATTGTACAAATTACAACTATTCAGGGTTTCCAAGCAACACTTATATGACGGTAGGAAACTTGAACGGCTATGAGTATGCATCTTATGTCAGAATCAATAGCCTGCAGAATTATACATACATCAATCCAGCAAATGTTACCGGGGCATGGTATTGCGCCAGAGTGACCACCACCACAAATACTGATCCAGTTACCATCTCCATATATGATGCTTGGGGTTTTCAGGATTTATCGATACAAAGCATTTGTGATTTGGGGCTTATCGGATTGAGGGGTCACAAAAGCGGTGCGGCACAAACAACACAGACGGTATCAACGGTTTCTGCGTCCGACCCAACCTTTTATTTTGATTTAACGGCTTTGGCTATAACATGGCTGAGGACGGAGCTGGGCGAGTCTACCTATCCATCAAAACGTGGATTTATTTTAGATACAGCGAATCAAACCAAGAGCAAGCAATTCAAATCCTCCAAATGGGGCGATGATGCTAGTTATTTCAAAATTGAATATAATGACGATGTGTCGATAGAAAGTGGCACCTATTTTGTAAGAAGAGCTGGATTAGGCGATTATCTTTATATGGGGTTTAGTAATCCGGTAAGCGGAAACTACGTAATGAGATATCCCTTTATCGGTAACCCTCAACAGCAGTGGACCGTTACCCATAAAGGCGGCGGATTGTATGAGTTGGTTACCAACGCAAATACCAATCTCGCGCTTAACAACGCAGGCTCAAGCATAACTGTTGCAACGAAAAGCGCTGTAAACTCACAGCGATGGCGGCTTATTAGAAACGGTGACGGTACCTATCGCATTATGTCAGCATCGGACATAAATAAGTGCGCGTCCATTGTTACAAGTACTGATCGAGTAATTCCTGATGAGTATGGTAGTTATAGTACGCAAAAGTGGGAGTTTGAGAGGGCAACAACAGGTGTCGGCGGGGCAATTGGTTATAAATCAACTTCACGCACTGATATTCGATGTTATCAATATGCAACGACTTTAAAAATCCCGGAGATTTACATTAGTTTTAGCATTGGTGATTCTGTGCAAACAATCAGAGACCGGACATTAGCTGCTGTCCAAGCCCGGGGCAAGCATATTAGAGTAATTACACAAAACGATTTAATACACCCTACACGTGAATACCGCGTTGCTTTGCGGGTTGCATCTACTGATTACCATTTTATGTTACAGCTTTCCGATGGTACATGGGCACATAAAAGAGGTCAGACCGCGTCAACACAGTTAGGAGCAATTAATCCTACAACTTTAGCGTGGAGTTGGTCAGGAGGACCTAACTACAATAGCGAGACCATCTACTTTGCCGTACAAGCCGAATCAAGTTCTTTTAGTTGGTGAGGAGGGGCTATATGAAATATTTTAAATTGATGGGAGTCATAATACTTATGATTTTTATTGTTTCGTGCACAAATAAGGGTTCTGTTAAAAACAATAATAGCAATAACGATGAAACGTCCTCAATTTTTGCGGGAAGTAAATTAAGCGAATCAACATCACAAAAAGATGCAGATTCAACTCCGAAAGACATATACGATCGCCTTGACAACAAAACTCATAAAAATCAATTAATAAAAACAGAGTATTCTTTGGAGAGTCTGCAGACGAAGTTTGCAAGAAATGGAAATCCATTTTCCGGATATGCTCTTACTGTAAAAGAAATTGATGATAATTTTCCAATTGAGTGTATTAGAAAAATATCGAAAAAGTTTTATTATGTAGTATATAAAGTAAAAGAAGGGGGGTATCTGTATGTTCACCTTATAAATCCAAATGAAGACGAATGGACAGGGCAAAATAATGGGTTAGAACAAAGTAATTCATATTATGCGAATGGTAAATCTAATATAAAAGAAATTAAAATTGGAGACTCTTTCACGAAGGTTTCTACGCATGATACAAGCATTGCAGAAAACAATTTTAATTTTATTTATGAGTATATAAACGGTGAAGAACGTTTTTATAGTGTTCACATAGATTCAAAAAAATTGTTTGTGATTAATTATAATAATAGTAAATCTATCGACGAAATAAGACAGTCTAGCGTAAAATCTATTGACGAATACGTAAAATATATAATTTCCCCGAAAGGATTCAACGAGTATAATTATGAGTATAATTATACTATATTGGAAATAGACTTATAAATTACAAAATCGAAACAATTTTGGGATTACCCACTCTCTCCTCTGGGCAGGTGGGTAGTTTTTCAATATCATCAAACTAAAAGATGTTTTTATTAACATCCAAAGTAACTAAAAAGTGTTATAGGCGTGAAAATTGAACGCTGTGTGGTTATACGTTTCGCATGATTAAAATTACAAGGTGATGTTTTGTGACAACTTTATTGCGCACATTGTTGGTTCTTGCCGCAACAACAATGTACATTTTCATTAGCAGATTGATTCAACAGCGTTGTATCTTTAGTATGAATCATTTATAATTATAAAAAACATTAAAATTATTAAAACAAAAATGTTGTTTTGCTGGTGTATGTATTAGAAGGAGGATGAATAATTGAAGGATGATACTTTGTTTATAAGTTTATTTCAAAAATATAAAACACCGGTGTTTTACTACGCATATTCAATATTGAAGGATAGAGGTCTTGCGGAAGATATCATATGAAGCTGTTGAATAGACAGTTGGTGACTGTCTAGGGACGGAGCAAAAAGTAGCATTTACATTTTAACTAAAAACGCAACCAAAGCTCCGCTAACCCCCGTTCATCATTAGAATAGAGAACACAGAGAGTGAGAAGATTAACACTTCTCGCTCTCCATTTATTTGGATTTATGTAGATAAATATTTTTACTTACGATTTTTTCATTGCAGTTTTTTATTTTATTGTAACAATATCGTATTCTGAATGAGGAAATCCACCATTTTGTTTTGAACCTATCAATGCAAAAAGTGGAACCTTCCTTACGAAAAGTCCCACTTTCGGGGGCGTTTTTTCAATGAGATTACCCCAGTATCTTTTTCAAATCTTCTTCGGGGGTGGAAATCGGGGTGAGACCGAATTTGTCCACTAGGACGCCTAGAACATTGGAGGAGACAAAAGCGGGCAGGGAGGGGCCGATGTAGATGTTTTTGATGCCCAGTGACAGGAGCGTCAGCAAAATACAGACCGC
>MKRK01000025.1:7017-13124 GCA_001896915.1 Clostridiales bacterium 43-6 | reverse complement strand
CTGCGACTTCAATGGCACTGTAAGCGTCGTTGCACTGTCCCATATCCATAATGCGGGGCAGCCCGCCGATGTCGCCTAAGTCAAGGTCGTTGAACCGGAATTTTCCGCAGGCCAGTGTCAGCACAACCGTATCGGACGGGGTCTGTTTTACAAACTCGGTGTAATAATTTCTGCCGGGCTTTGCACCGTCGCAACCGCCTACCAAGAAGAAATGCTTGATCGCGCCGCTTTTGACCGCGTCAATTACGGTATCCGCAGCCGCAAGCACGGTTCCTCTGCCAAACCCGGTGGTCATGGTGTCGCCGCCGTTGATGCCTGTCATTGGTCTGTCTTCGCTGTAGCCGCCCAGCTCGATGGCTTTGGCAATCACTTCGCTGAAATCCTTTGTGCCGTCTTCCTTTGCCGTTATATGCTTCACGTCCGGAAAGCGGACAACAGAGGTGGTAAAGACATTGTCTTTGTAGCTTGGCTTGGGTGTCATAATACAGTTTGTGGTGAATAAAATCGGGGCGGGAATATTGTCAAATTCCTTTTGCTGGTTCTGCCATGCGGTGCCGAAATTGCCTTTTAAATGGCTGTATTTTTTCAATTCGGGATAGGCATGGGTCGGCAGCATTTCACCGTGGGTGTAAACGTTGACGCCCTTTCCTTCGGTTTGTTTCAGAAGCATGGAAATGTCGTGCAAATCGTGACCCGTTACAACAATAAAAGGACCTTTTTCAATGTTGCTGGTGACCTTGGTGGGTTCCGGTGTGCCGTATGCGCCTGTATTGGCTTTATCAAGCAGGGCCATGCATTTTAAGTTGATTTGTCCGAATTCCATAATAAGCTTCAGCCATTCATCAACGGTGTGGTCCTTGTTGAATTCGCTGAGCCCTTTATAAAACCATTGGGTGACTTCTATGTCTTCCTGTCCCAAAATTCTTGCGTGGTGGGCATAGGCCGCCATACCCCGCAGACCAAATAACAACGTGGAGCGAAGGGAAATCATATCGGTATCTCCATGAAACAGGGTTTCATAAGACGGAACTTCTGCATCGCCGATGCGTTCTCTTTCCTTTGTGATTTCTTCTTTCAGTACATAAATTCTCTCGGCATCAAAATTCACATTGGTTATGGTCGTAAAAAGACCGTCCACGACCAGTTCATCCGAGCGTTTGGTGGAGCCGTTTTTAATCACGGCTTCGGCAAGGGCAATCATCTCACAGGTTAATTTATCCTGTGCCTGCGCCGTTACCGGTGTTTTTCCGCATACACCGCTCATGGTGCAGCCGGTACCTTTCGCTGTTTGCTCGCATTGAAAACAAAACATTTCTGACATTAAAATCATTCCTTTCCTATTAAAACCGAAGTATTTTGTGTGTTTTTGCTTGCAAATTCACAACACAAAACTTCCGGTTTGAAACAAAGCTTAACCTTCTATCACAGTACCGTCGGTACCAATGGTAACGACCTGCCATGGAATCATTTTTCCGCTGTTGTGAAGAGCCTCTGTGGTTGCGTTCACAATACCTCCGCAGCATGGGACTTCCATGCGGATTACCGTTACGCTTTTGATATTGTTGTTTTTGATGATAGCGGTGAGTTTATCGCTATAGTCGCCCTCGTCCAGCTTGGGGCAACCGATGATGGTAATTTTGTTTTTCATAAAGCTGTGGAAATTTGCATGGGCATATGCAGTACAGTCTGCCGCGATCAAAAGATTTGCGTTTTCAAAATAAGGAGCATTGACGGGTACAAGCTTGATTTGCACCGGCCATTGACGAAGCTGGGAGGTAGCCTCTGTTGATTCGGCAACGGTTTTGATTTCCGGCCTTCTTTCGATGGCTTTGGATTGAGTCCCCGGACATCCGCATGCCAGCGTTTTCGGTTGTTTGTTTTCCATATGCATCTTCACAGCCTCCTCGTCAAATTCTGCCGCTTCTCTTTCTTCAATGGTGATGGCGTTTGTGGGGCAGACCGGTAAGCAGTTTCCCAGCCCGTCGCAGTAATCGTCCCGCATCAATTTTGCTTTGCCGTGGATCAGCTCAATGGCCCCCTCGTGACAGGCACTGACGCAAAGACCGCAGCCGTTGCACTTATCTTCATCAATTTTTATGATGTTACGTTTCATCTCAAATCCTACTGTAGATTATTCTGTGTTAAAATGTGAAAATTATCTTGACCGTTCAACGAGAGTATACTATAGTATGGTTAAGTTATCTGTTGCCGAGGCAACAAAAGTACAAAAAATAAAATATTCTTTCAATAAAAATGCAAAATAAAAAAGCCATGGTATCACCATGGCTTCTAAAAATAAGAATTAACCCTGTTCTTTTATCTCTTGAATGCAGTTTTGGCAAACGGTTCTTCCTGCAACCTCTTTTACCTCAGCAGTGTTGCCGCAGGCGGCGCAGATCAAAGCACCTTTTTCTAAAATAATTCTGTTGCCCTCAACATAAATTATCATTGGTGTGCCTGTGTCCAGCTGCATGGTTCTGCGTAACTCCTTCGGCAGAACAACGCGTCCCAGTTCATCTAATTTTCTCTCTATTCCCGGTATCATTTGAAATCTCCTTCCTTTCTTTGTTTGTATGATTATACTATTTTTTAAAAGAAAAATCAATTGCTATAGCAACAAAAAGGCAATATGTTGCATAAAAGTATGATTTAGTTGCACATATTGTACAAATAAAACGGAGAAAACATTGGCGGCGGCAGTGAATCGTAAAAAGTTTTCACAGCAGAAGTCATTTTCTCAATACAAAAAACCATGGCGAACAACCACGGATCAGAAAAGGAAGCTGGCAAATGGAATATATGGACAAGCTATCGCAGGTGAAATTATTCAAAGGACTTTCCCCAGCGGATATAGAAACGGTTTTTCACTGTCTGCAGGCAAAACGTATGTCCTATAAAAAAGGAAATATCATAACTCATGCCGGTGATGAAATCAGAACAATCGGGATCGTGGTAAAGGGCAAGGTGGAGGTTTCAAAGGTCAATATATCCGGCAGAAAAACAATTTTGACGTTGATTGACACGGGGGAGCTGTTTGGCGAAATCATATCCTTTGCTAATATCAAAAGCCCGGTAACCACAACCGCAGCTGCCGATTCGGAGATATTTTTTATCAAGGTGGACCAAATGATCCATTCCTGTTCCAATTGCTGTGATCATCACGCAAAGTTGATTCAGAACATGCTGATGGTCATTGCAGGGAAAAATCTTGTATTGAACCAAAAAATCAACTATCTTCTCATGAAGGGAATGCGGGAAAAGCTGGCCAATTATATGATGGAACAAGCGGTAATTCACAACAGCCCTACCTTTGAAATGAGCTATGACAGGAATTCTCTGGCCGATTATCTGAATGTGGACCGAAGCGCAATGAGCAGGGAGCTGGGCAGAATGCGGGACGAAGGTTTGATTGAATATTATAAGTCCAGTGTTAAAATACTTGATGTTGAAGCATTAAAATCGTTTTGCTGATCAAGGGTAGAAAAACAAAACGAATGAAAGAAGCCACGGTTTTCACCGTGGCCTGAAGGAATTAAGTCTTAGCCCTGCTCTTTGATGGCAGTGATGCAATTTTGACAAACCTCTTTACCGTTAATTTCTTTAACGTTTTGAGTATCACCACAAATCGCACATGCATGAGAGCCTTTTTCAAGAATGATCCTATTGCCTTCTACATAGATACGCATAGGAGTTCCTGTTGCCAAGTGCATTGTGTTGCGCAGTTCTTTTGGAAGAACCACACGGCCAAGCTCATCCAGCTTTCTTTCAATACCTGTTGCTGTCATTTTGAACACCCTTCCTTTAAAAGGATAAATTATTCCTTCATATGAAATATTCAGGAATATATCATTTACCAATCTATTTGTAATCTTAATAAATGACATCTTTATTATAGTCAAAAAATTCAAAAATGTAAAGTATTTTTTCAAGTTTTCTGTAATTTTTATTGATAATTCGCAATTTGGAAACAAATAAATATAAAAAATACTAATTTTATGCAAATTCACATAAATTCATTTTTGAATTTAGTTAAAATGTGAAAAAAATTCATAGTTCATTCATAACTCAAACCAAAATTTAATGAAAATAATTACATCATATAACAAATAAAAAGTATATAAAAGGGAATAAAAAGAAGATAGTGTATATTAATTTTCAGTTTTTAACATCAAATACCTAAAAATGTTGAAGTAATAAAATAGAACATGATACCAAAGAGAAGGATAATATGGAGTATATTTTAGTCTATAAAAACAGAAAAACAGTTGCCATTCACATTCAAAAAAATGGTGAGGTTGAGGTGCGTGCACCCCGGCATACGCCCGTTCCTTTGATCGAAGAATTTCTGAACGAAAAAAGAGAATGGATTTTGAAAACGCAAAAACGAATTACAGAGCAAAAGGAGAACCATAACAAACTAATGGATGCCAATGAAGTTTTGTTTTTGGGCTCCTTGTATAGTATATCCCTGGGTGAAGAAAATAATGTAATAAAATTCTGTAAAAACAGGATAAATTTACCTGACATTGATTTTGAAGAGAAAAAAAGGTTGCTGATACGCTTTTATAAAAAGGAAGCTGTCCGATATCTTAAGGAGAGACTGGAGTTATACAGCGGCCTTGCAAACATTCCATACAAACAAATAAAAATTAACAGTGCCACCACCAGATGGGGCTCCTGCAGCAGTCAGAACGGAATTAATTTTTCGTATCGAATCATGTTTTTGCCATCTGTATTGATTGATTATATTGTCGTGCACGAATTGTCACATATCATAGAGCATAACCATTCTGAGGCTTTCTGGCGGGTGCTGGAAAGCCTCATGCCTGATTATAAGCAAAGACAGCATCAGCTGAAGGAGTTTACGAAGACCATGTTTCCTTATGTGTTTTAGCTATTTTTTTGGCTGTATGCTCTTGTAGTCCGAATGGGTTGTTCCTGCGATCTTGTCCATTTCTTCAATGGTGGCTTTGTTTTCCTCCGGTCCGGCATGCAGCAGAATAAAGGAAATCTCAGGAAATGTTCCTGCGTGCTCCGTTAAAAAGCTGCGAACCGGGGCGCAGATGGTGCTTGCCCAAACCGCACCGCAAACGATGACCTTATCATAGCCGGCAATGGAAATGCTCTCACAAGGGGGACAAGCCTTTTTCATGGCCTGCCTGCCCGCTTTCATAAAGCCGATAATCCCCTTGTATTTGGTTTTACATTTGATTTCCGCCAGATCTCCGCCGGCCTCCTTCGCCGCTTGTTCCGCTTGGGCTTTGACGGACCCCTTCCGGGAATAATATACGACCAGTGTTTTCATTTGTTACCGCTCCTTTTATTTTATATAAAATTAACATTTATCGCAAAGATTGTTCTTATTTGCATGTTATTCTATAGAAGAACATATTTGTGATGGGATCATTCACAAAACGTCGTTGGAATAGGATTCACAAGTAAAGTTTTGTCCAGTATAACGCAACTGCCATATAAAATCCACCGATTTTTGTCACAAATAAACTTCACGGAAATAAAATTGAGTTACATGATGCAGTAATAAGCGAACAAAAAACAAACAGGAAGCAAATCTGCAATAGGTTTCGATGCAAATACATTGATACAATGATATAAGAGCCTCTAATTTATCGTATGATACCGTCTTTTTATACACATGATGCAGAAATAAGCGAACAAAAAAACAAACAGGAAGCAAATCCGAAATAGGTTTCGATGCAAATACATTGATACAAGGACATAAGCGCCCGGAATTTATCGTATGATACCGTCTTTTTATACACATAATACAGAAATAAGAGGAATTCCACATTGTTAATTTATTAACAATGTCAATTGCCAAAGCGAAAAGTATGCGATATAATATTGTTAAATAAATAACAATCTTTACATGGAGGTTATTCATATGGCAGAAACGAAAAAGGAAACCAAGGATGTACAATTGAACACAGAAACAGCAAACGACGCCAAGACAATGATTGACGGATTGGTGGCAAACGCGTCTAAAGCACTGGCAGAGTACATGACCATGACACAGGAGCAGATTGATAAATGTGTCCATGCCATGGCACTGGCAGGTCTGGATGCACACACCATGCTGGCAAAAATGG
>MKRK01000025.1:6368-6823 GCA_001896915.1 Clostridiales bacterium 43-6 | reverse complement strand
ACCAGAAATCCCATTATTTTCGGGTTCCATCCGGCTTCTCAGAAATGCTCTGCAGAATCGGCACGGATCGTTCGTGACGCAGCCATCAAAGCTGGGGCACCGGAGTATTGTATCCAGTGGATCGAAACTCCGTCGGTTGAGGCAACGGCGTTGCTCATGAACCATCCCAATGTTTCGCTCATCCTGGCAACGGGCGGTTCCGGCATGGTAAAAGCGGCATATTCAGCAGGAAAGCCCGCTTTGGGCGTCGGTCCGGGCAATGTGCCTTGCTATATTGAAAAATCGGCAAATCTGCCCCGCGCCTGTACCGATCTGATGATTTCCAAAACCTTTGACAACGGCATGATTTGTGCGTCTGAGCAAGCGGTCATTGTTGACAAGGAAATCTCAGTGCAATTTGAAAAAATCATGAAGGAAAATCAATGCTATTTCTTGAATGACGACGAAATCAAGAA
>MKRK01000025.1:5558-6305 GCA_001896915.1 Clostridiales bacterium 43-6 | reverse complement strand
GAAAAGGCCGGCATAAAGGTGCCCTCCGACACAAAGATACTCATTGCGAAAATCCCGGATGTGGGTGCGGAATATCCACTGAGTAGAGAAAAACTGTCACCGGTTCTTGCGTATATGGTCGTGAAGGATTCGGTAGAAGGCTTTGCAATGGCAAAGAAAATGCTGGATTTCGGAGGTCTGGGACATTCGGCAGTCATCCACAGCACGGACGATGAAATCATAAAAAATTACGGCACCGCAATGAAGGTGGGCAGAGTGATTATCAATTCCCCCTCTTCCCAGGGTGCCATAGGCGATATCTACAACACCAACACCCCCTCCCTCACATTGGGCTGCGGTTCTTACGGACACAATTCGACCACTTCTAATGTTTCTTCTGTCAATCTGGTCAACAAAAAGCGTCTGGCTCAAAGGAGGGTTAATATGCAGTGGTTCAAAGTTCCGCCGAAAATCTATTTTGAAGAAGGTTCTGTTCAGTACCTTGAAAAAATGCAGGATATCACCAGAGCATTTATCGTAACCGACCCCACCATGGTTAAGCTCGGTTATGTGGATAAAATCCTATACTATTTAAGAAAACGCAAAATCTACTGTCACAGTGAAATCTATTCCGATGTAGAGCCCGATCCCGATGTAGAGACCATCATGCGGGGAGTGGAAGCCATGCGTAATTTCTCTCCGGATGTCATCATCGCTCTGGGCGGCGGCTCCGCCATTGACGCAGCAAAGGGTATGTGGCTGTTTTAT
>MKRK01000025.1:2566-5493 GCA_001896915.1 Clostridiales bacterium 43-6 | reverse complement strand
CCCCAAGCTGGGCAAGGAGGCCAAATTCGTTGCCATTCCCACCACCTCGGGAACCGGCTCTGAGGTCACCGCTTTCTCCGTCATCACGGACAGAAGCGCCGGCAATATCAAATATCCCCTGGCGGATTATTCTCTGACGCCGGATGTTGCCATCATTGATCCCCAGTTTGTTATGTCTGTCCCCAAATCCATCGTAGCAGATACCGGAATGGATGTTTTGACCCATGCGATCGAGGCTTATGTTTCTGTCATGGCAAGCGATTATACCGACGGTTTGGCATTGCAGGCAATCGATTTGGTATATGACAATCTAGTCACAAGCTACAACGGCGGCGAAGGACACGAATATGCAAAGGAAAGAATGCACAACGCTTCTTGTATTGCCGGTATGGCATTTACCAATGCGTTCTTAGGACTGAACCATTCCATGGCACACAAGCTGGGCGGCGAGTTCCACATTCCCCACGGTCGTGCCAATGCCATATTGCTTCCCTATATCATTGAATATAACGCAAAGAAACCCACTAAATTTACCGCTTTCCCCAAATATGAAAAATTCATTGCGGATGAAAAATATGCAAAGATCGCCCGTTTCATCGGCGTCGGCGGCAAAAACACAGAGGAGAGTGTAGCGAACCTGGTCAAGGCCATCAAGGAGATGAATAAAAAGCTGGGTCTTCCTGCTTCTATCAAGGAATACGGCATTGATGAAAACCTGTTCAAAGCCAAAGTGGAAGAGCTGTCCTACAACGCGTTTGAAGATCAATGCACCGGTGCAAACCCCAGATACCCCCTGGTCAGCGAAATCAATGAAATTTATACAAAAGCATATTACGGCAAATAAATGATAACTGAAAAGTCCGCTTTCATTGCTGAAAGCGGACTTTTCTATTTCCGAAACAAATTCTCCGTTTCTAATATTATGTAGTAAGCGATTTTAGAAGGGGGAATTCAATTTGAGTCAAAACAAACGCAGCTATGCGGACCGGCTGATTTTACAGGGCGGTGTCAACCGCCTTATTGTTACCTTTTCGGTTCTTTTTCAGAACGACAAAAATAAAGCCGTCCGATATCTCAGCGATGAGAACACATCCTTCCCGGCCTTGTTTTTTTTGCTGCCGATGATTTGGGAAAATAACATCACAGATGCTTTGATCACCAAACACAGAACAGCAAGCAGGATTTGCAGGCACATTTTTGATCTGGAGGAATACGAAGAAGCACAGGCGGTCAGCAAGGAGGTCAATGCTGCTCTGAAATGGATGATTGTTACCGGAGAGGAATATGACGGCTTCCACAAGGATCTGGACCGGGTAATGGATACAGCGGCGGCAATGCTTCTGCAGATACACAAGGATATGAGCGTTGCGCCCGTGGTGACAAGAATGGTGTTCAAACGAAACAGAACAGGTACATACCACCACGATCTGGTATGGGCATTGTTCGGCGCAAAAGACCCGGCGGTGCTCCGTGGGATAGCAACCCGCTTGACCTCTCCCAACGCAGCCGATGTGGAGTTTGCCTGTGAGCTTCTGGAGCTGGAAAACAGCCCGAACCATCAAAGGCTTTATCAAAACTATCTCCACTGGCTTTCGGAAAATACCGGCTATATGAATTTTACCAAAAACGATTATAACAAAGGGAGCAACCCGAAACGGCTCCGGGTGGACTATGAAAGCAAATACCGTTGTGATGACAACGTCGAGTGTGCCGCCACGGTGGCATTCAAAGAAATGGACGAAAACCAGAAAGCACTGTTGGCAAGCTACTCTAACCGGCTGTATCAACAAAACAAAAACGCATGGAACAGCTTCATCCAAAAGCCCATCAGCGAACAAATCAAAATTGCCGAAAACGGCAGGGGAGGTGCCAGATGGTTATAGTGGGAAACAAGCCTCTCGAACCGTCGGAGCTTACGGAATTCACAGAAAACAGCTTTGAAAAAAATATTCTAAAGCAGATGAGCAAGAGCAGTCAGACCTATCAGTATGACAATTTGGATCAGCTTCGGTTTGAGCTGAAGCTGCGCAAGGAAATTGTGGATGCGGCCTATGATTTGGCAGGCAGCGGTATGGATTTTGAGGTGTTCAGAGAAACCAGGGCAAACCCGAGATACTGGGACAGAACGAACCAGGGAGGGTTCACGTTGAAGCGGGGTGCAGTGCCCTCGGAAGCGATCATGGATATCTATGAAAACGGACAAAAATACGGGACAGAATGTGCTACGGCTATGATGATTGTGTATTACAAAGCATTGTTGACCACCTTTGGCGCCAAGCGGTTCAATGAGCTGTTTCCCACGATTACCTTGATGAATTGGCACAATATCCCGCCGCTGCTGCGTGAGGTGGGATATATGGATCCGGCGGGTGAGTATATTCCCGGTGACAGACTGTATTTTGAAAACCCGGACGTTGACCCGAAAACCCCGGAGTGGCAGGGTGAAAACGTGATTTTTCTCGCTCCGGATAAGTTTTACGGGCACGGCATCGGCATTACCAATGCCTCCACCATTATCAAAGGGCTGAACCAAAACCGGAGAAGAAACGCAGACGATTCCGCCTTTTTATCAAAGGATTCAGGCAGACCGGACTTTAAAAATCTTTCCAAAGTTTATTACAACCAATAAAAGACAGGGTCACTTCAACATTGTGACCCTGTTTTTAATAAGTTAAAAGCTGTTCAATTGTTTTCAGGTGACTGTCATCCATGTTTTTTACGCTAACAGAGGAATGAAGCTTGGGCGCAATATAGCCGATGGTAATGTTGGCTATCTTTTTTCTCTTTTTAAAGACGCTTGCTTGGGTAGATACATGCTCAATGGAATTCAGCCGTATCATCTCGGTCGAAGGGGAAAACCCGCCGTGCCGCAGTACCAATATATATTGACCGTGAAAGAGACCGGCGTTTTTGATCTGCAGGATTTT
>MKRK01000025.1:2095-2536 GCA_001896915.1 Clostridiales bacterium 43-6 | reverse complement strand
GTAGGGCACAAAAAACAATGGGATATGAAACAGATAAATGGGAACAGCACAAAGGAGCAGCAGGACAAACAAAGGGTTTCTGAAATAATAGGGATATGCCCGCTTCGGGCTTTTTTCTAGGATAAAATCTGTTTCCCAATCGGGAAAAATTCTGTGGATGATCATGGTTGCCTTGTCTTTTTTTGCAATGGGAAACAACAGGGGCAGTGAATTCTGGTTTTTTTGGTCCTCCTCGTTACTGCTGTGACCAATGATGCTGACATCCAGGGAATAACATCCGAAAAACTGCATGATCATATTTTGTCGCAGGATCACACCGTTGATTTTGTCCTTTTGCAAAATGTATTTGTTCTTCTTGATCAGTCCGTGTTCTATGGTGATATTGTCTTCATTTAGGGTAACCCGATATTGATAGAAGGTCAGCCAGGTGGAAATCAGAGA
>MKRK01000025.1:0-2055 GCA_001896915.1 Clostridiales bacterium 43-6 | reverse complement strand
ACGCACCGCTTTGAAAGGCATTAATCAGTTCGTCAATCTCTTCCTGAAAGATGCCGGTGTACTTTACGATCAGTCCACCCAAAAAGAGAATGGCCAAAAGATAAGGAAGCTTTGACTGCATTAGTCCCTGTATCAAAAAATCCTTTGTTCCTGCGGTGACAAAGGGCTCTGCTTGTATTGATTCAGCAGTTGGATTTTCTGCCTTTTGCGACAACAGTTCTTTGAGCAAAAAAGCGTCCGACGTGGGCAAGACCACTTTGAATTCCGGGGTTTTTGCCGTGCTTCCTCCGGAGCTTCCGTTGTCCGCCTTGATTCTATACACGCCAAATATCCGGCACAAAATATCCTGGGACATGTCGATGGTGGTGATGGATTGCAGGGGGATTTCTATTTTCTTTTTGGTCAGTAAGCCCGTATGAATCACCAAAGTATCCTCTCTGATGAAAAATGTAGTGAGAAAATACATGACAGTGTTTTTGATAAAGCCGGACCAAAGAACCAGCAGCGGGGTGATATCGCTCATAGACAGCGAGTTTGTGACAACGGAAAAAAGCAAGAAGGCACTGCCGGCAAGGATGGAGAAGGCGGAAGCGCCTTGAAAAATAATCAGAAAATGTCCACGGCGTGGTTCTTGCATGGGCTATTCCTCCTTGCCATCCCGGGTCATGCGGCGGATCAGACGGGTTTTCAGTTGTTCCGTGATTTGTTCTGCGGTTTCATGGGACAGACCACGGATGATGAATTCCTCACTGACCGTGTTGATGGTCACGTCTGCCAGTCCGTATTTCCGGCTGATGGGACCTTGGGAAAAGGTGCAGTGCTGCATTCTGATGATTGGGATGATACTGGTTTGGATGAAAAAAATACCTTCTCTGATTTCCACCCGATCCTCTGCCATCAGATAAGCCCATTGGCGGTATTCGATCTCAGGGTACAAAAGCATACTGATTACCAGATAAGCGAAAATCAATAGAACAAACACACCAATGGCGACAGTGAACCCCAAAGGTGCGTCAGTAAAAAATCCTATAAATATCCACAGAGGTATTATAACAACGGATATCACGATCAGTCGGATCAGTCTGCCCAGTCTCCATGCCTTTTTTGCGTTGATATCAAGCTTTTGATAATTCATAGTATCCCGTCCTTTATAAGGCTATTATAGCAGAAGAGAGAAAACAGGGCAAGAAGACAAATGAAAAAACCGCAGTCCGACTGGTCAGGCTGCGGCTGATGGCAAGAGACTTCATAAAGTCAATTATGGTCAGAAACCGTCGGATTTCAGCCCATGATAATTGACTCTTTATCTTATCTATAACAAGAGTTTTTTTCGCAGCTCTCCCAAAATCACCTTTTCCCGTCGGGATACCTGCACCTGGGTCATTCCCAGCACTTCTGCCGTTTCCGTCTGGGTTCTGCAGTTAAAATACCGCAGTACGATTAAGCTTCGGTCGGCCGGGTCCAAAGAATTCACTACCTCTTTCAATGCCAATCCGTCAGATATTTCGGTCTCGATGTCCTCTGCCGGCAGATCGTATTCCTGCACGCCGTCCGCACTTTCATAAGTAAGGGACAACACAGGCAGGGCGGCTGTCAGTGCTTCGGCGACTTCTTCGCCCGAAACTCCCAGCGAGTCGGCAACTTCATTGACCGACGGTTCATAACCCAAGGATTTTGTCAGCCTGTCCCGTTCTCTGACCGCCCTTAGGGACAGCTCCTTTAAGGTACGGCTCACCTTAACAGTGCCGCCGTCACGAAACAGTCTGCGAATTTCACCGAGAATTACCGGAACGGCATAGGTGGAAAAGGCAAAGCCACGGCTTTCATCAAAACCGTTGTATGCCTTAATAAGCCCGATGCAACCGGCACTGAACAGGTCGTCGTATTCAATCCCCCTGCCTGTCAGCCTGTGACAGCAGGAATGCACCAGCCCCAGATTATCGGCAATGAATTTATCACGATCAATCATTCTGCCCCCGTAATTGTAGCTGCTTGGTAAAGGTTACGGTTGTGCCGGACCCGACCTTGGAAACGACCTTTAATTTATCCATAAAG
>MKRK01000024.1:27369-29040 GCA_001896915.1 Clostridiales bacterium 43-6 | reverse complement strand
CTGCCGAGGGATTCTTGGATGTATAAGTAGCCGTTTGTAACAGCTCTATTTCGATTTGAGGCGGTGGGTTACCCAACAGCCGCAGAATTTGGGTTTCCGTTTCGATCTTTGTGGGCATTACATTGAGTAAAAGGATTTTCAAAGGACGAATATCCTGATGCTGCGCACGGGTCTCTGTCATTACAAAAACGTTTTCTTGTAAAAGTGTCTTCACTGCAGGCAATGAATTCGGTATTTTAATTGGCATCAAGATCCCCTCCGTTCAATATTATAACAAAGTATGTCTCTGTATGCAAGATAGTATAATAAGAAATAAAATAAGACAAAATTGCGCTATAATCATGTATTTTAGACAATTTTAAAAAAAACTAAAAATAGACAAAATTCTTGTTGACAAGCCCTGCGTCTTGTGATATTATCTATAAGCGTCGCCGAGAGGAAAAGGAAAAAATCTTGTTGACAAGCCACGAAGTTTGTGATAAGATACAATTCCGCCTCAAAAGGAATTGAAAAACTTCTTGACAAACAGAAACGTTTGTGGTAAGATACAATTCCTGCTTCGATAGGAAAAAAACTTCTTGACAAACCAAACAGTTTGTGGTAAGATATGTTTCCGCCTTGAAGAGGTGACAATTGGACCTTGAAAATTAAACAGCGCAAATGAGAAAAAATGGACCCGTAAATTTTAATGAGTTTGAGAGAGCTTGATGGAGACATGAAGCGATTGAAAAGCTTTTGGAGTATTCCAAGAAAATTTTTGGTGCCGGTTTAGAAAAACTGGTACAAACAATGCTAGCGCATTGTAAATGAGCTACAAATAGCTCTGAATAGGATAAAAAGGACTTCGGTTCTTCTTATACAATATTTAGAGAGTTTGATCCTGGCTCAGGACGAACGCTGGCGGCGTGCCTAACACATGCAAGTCGAACGGTTCAGTTTTTGACACCGCGAGTTGATGCAGTAGTATCAGCTTGGGGTGTTGAAAACTGGATAGTGGCGGACGGGTGAGTAACGCGTGAGCAACCTGCCTTTCAGAGGGGGATAACGTTTGGAAACGAACGCTAATACCGCATAACATACCGGTGCGGCATCGTACTGGTATCAAAGGAGCAATCCGCTGAAAGATGGGCTCGCGTCCGATTAGCTAGTTGGTGGGGTAAAGGCCTACCAAGGCGACGATCGGTAGCCGGACTGAGAGGTTGAACGGCCACATTGGGACTGAGACACGGCCCAGACTCCTACGGGAGGCAGCAGTGGGGGATATTGCACAATGGGGGAAACCCTGATGCAGCAACGCCGCGTGAGGGAAGAAGGTTTTCGGATTGTAAACCTCTGTCTTCGGTGAAGAATAAATGACGGTAACCGAGGAGGAAGCCACGGCTAACTACGTGCCAGCAGCCGCGGTAATACGTAGGTGGCAAGCGTTGTCCGGAATTACTGGGTGTAAAGGGTGCGCAGGCGGGTATTCAAGTCAGCTGTGAAAACTATGGGCTCAACCCATAGACTGCAGTTGAAACTGTATATCTTGAGTGAAGTAGAGGTAGGCGGAATTCCGAGTGTAGCGGTGAAATGCGTAGATATTCGGAGGAACACCAGTGGCGAAGGCGGCCTACTGGGCTTTTACTGACGCTGAGGCACGAAAGCATGGGGAGCAAACAGGATTAGATACCC
>MKRK01000024.1:20394-25394 GCA_001896915.1 Clostridiales bacterium 43-6 | reverse complement strand
AACCCGGTGGGAATACGGGGGGACCACCCTCCAAGCCTAAATACTAACTGGTGACCGATAGCGTATAGTACTGTGAAGGAAAGGTGAAAAGCACCCCGGGAGGGGAGTGAAATAGAACCTGAAACCTTGTGCTTACAAGCACCGAGAGCCCGTCAACGGGTGATCGGGTACCTTTTGTAGAATGGTCCGGCGAGTGAATGTAACTAGCAAGGTTAAGGACTTAAGGTCCGCAGCCGTAGGGAAACCGAGTCTGAACAGGGCGTAAGAAGTTAGTTGTATTCGACCCGAAACCGGGTGACCTACCCATGTCCAGGTTGAAGTGGAGGTAAAACTCCATGGAGGACCGAACACACGTCTGTTGAAATAGCCGGTGATGAGGTGTGGGTAGCGGAGAAATTCCAATCGAACCCGGAGATAGCTGGTTCTCTCCGAAATAGCTTTAGGGCTAGCGTTGATGATGATTACTGGGGGTAAAGCACTGAATAGGCTAGGGGCCGAGAGGTTACTGAACCTTATCAAACTCTGAATACCAGATAATTGAACATCAGCAGTCAGACTACGTGAGATAAGTCTCGTGGTCAAAAGGGAAACAGCCCAGATCTACGTCTAAGGTCCCTAAATACAGTTAAGTGGAGAAGGATGTGGAGTTGCACAGACAACCAGGATGTTGGCTTAGAAGCAGCCACTCATTAAAAGAGTGCGTAATAGCTCACTGGTCGAGTGACTCTGCGCCGAAAATTCAACGGGGCTAAACTGTATACCGAAGACTAGGAATTGGTTTTTAACCAATTGGTAGGAGAGCGTTGTGTATTGGGTGAAGTCGTAGCGTAAGCGGCGGTGGACGATACACAAGTGAGAATGCCGGAATGAGTAGCGAGAATTATGTGAGAATCATAATGGCCGAAAGCCTAAGGTTTTTGAAGGAAGGTTCGTCCGCTTCAAGTTAGCCGGGAGCTAAGGTGAGGCCGAAAGGCGTAGCCGATGCACATACGGTAGATATTCCGTAGCCTCCGAAAGATTTAAACAAAGGGACACTTTGAAAGGGTATATCCCGGGCGTTGGTAGCCCCGGGCGTAAGGGAGCGAAATTATAGTAGCGAAGTATACTTGGACGAAGGCGAGAAAAGCTTTGTGTATATCTAAGGAGCCCGTACCGCAAACCGACACAGGTAGGTAGGAAGAGAATTCTAAGGCCAACGGGAGAAGAGTTGTTAAGGAACTCGGCAAATTGACCCCGTAACTTCGGGAAAAGGGGTGCCTGGCGCAAGCCAGGCCGCAGTGAATAGGCCCAGGCAACTGTTTATCAAAAACACAGGTCTCTGCTAAATCGAAAGATGACGTATAGGGGCTGACGCCTGCCCGGTGCTGGAAGGTTAAGAGGAGGAGTGCAAGCTCTGAATTGAAGCCCCAGTAAACGGCGGCCGTAACTATAACGGTCCTAAGGTAGCGAAATTCCTTGTCGGGTAAGTTCCGACCCGCACGAATGGCGTAATGATCTGGGCACTGTCTCAACAGCTCACCCGGCGAAATTGTAGTACCGGTGAAGATGCCGGTTACCCGCGACAAGACGGAAAGACCCCATGGAGCTTTACTGTAACCTGATATTGGGTTTTGGTACTTTATGTACAGGATAGGTGGGAGACTTTGAAGCACAAACGCCAGTTTGTGTGGAGTCACCCTTGGGATACCACCCTTAGAGTACTGAAATTCTAACCTGCGGCCATGAATCTGGTCGGGGGACATTGTCAGGCGGGCAGTTTGACTGGGGCGGTCGCCTCCAAAAAGGTAACGGAGGCGCTCAAAGGTTAGCTCAGCATGGACGGAAACCATGCCTTAGAGTGTAAACGCATAAGCTAGCCTAACTGCGAGACCGACGGGTCGAGCAGTAACGAAAGTTGGAGTTAGTGATCCGGCGGTATGTGAGTGGAAATGCCGTCGCTCAACGGATAAAAGCTACCCTGGGGATAACAGGCTGATCTCCCCCAAGAGTCCACATCGACGGGGAGGTTTGGCACCTCGATGTCGGCTCATCACATCCTGGGGCTGTATTCGGTCCCAAGGGTTCGGCTGTTCGCCGATTAAAGTGGTACGCGAGCTGGGTTCAGAACGTCGTGAGACAGTTCGGTCCCTATCTGTCGTGGGCGAAGGATATTTGAAAGGATCTGTCCCTAGTACGAGAGGACCGGGATGGACGTACCTCTGGTGCACCAGTTGTCATGCCAATGGCATAGCTGGGCAGCTACGTACGGACCCGATAAACGCTGAAAGCATCTAAGCGTGAAACGGACCTTAAGATTAGATATCCCATAGCATAAGCTAGTAAGACCCCCAGTAGACCACTGGGTTGATAGGCTGCGTGTGTAAACAGAGTAATCTGTGTAGCTTGGCAGTACTAATAGGTCGAGGGCTTGACCTTTATAAGTCAAGTTATTTGTTCTCAATTCCTTCACTTTATACCGTTGTTCAGTTTTGAAGGTACATTACGTCTACAAAGTAGACATTGTGCAATTCTGTATAAGGTAATCATCTTATACCGCGAATGACTTCAACCATATCAATGTAACCGAAGCTCAGGCTTCGGTTTTTTGTTTTGTGTAGCGTACAACAATATCTGACCGTTTGCTAGGCATCTATTGTATTCGCAGAACACCCGTTAATGTTTTAGTCAGTGAATAATGCTGATGGCAGCAATGAAGCAAACAGACGACATTAAGAAACCCGTGAACTACCGATTCACGGGTTTAAAATTGCGTTGTTTATTGCAATCGCTTGCCAACATGCTTTTTGATGGCATCAAAGCTTTCCGCACTGATCACGTGTTCAATGCGACAGGCATCTTGGGCTGCTGTTTGTCGGTCAACCCCCATAAAAACCAGCCACTCGGTTAGAAGAGTATGTCGCTCATACATGGCTTCTGCAATTTCCCGTCCTGTTTCCGACAGGGTAATATAACCGTCACTGTCTACCTGGATATAACCGTTCTCTCGCAGGTTTTTCATGGCAACACTGACGCTGGGCTTGGTAAACTCCAGCTCATTCACGATATCAATAGACCGAACAGAAGCATTTTTTTTGCTGAGCATATAAATGGTTTCCAAATAATTTTCTGCCGATTCATGAATTTTCAAATGAACATCTCCTTTTCGGGGTTATGTTCTCTATCATACCATATACACAAAAAAAATGCAATTTGATAAAAATATGAGAAAACACGCTTGACAAATGAGTTAGTTTATGCTAACCTATTATCAGTTAGAAAAGACTAACCATGTTATAAAAAGAAATTTATAATAATGAAAAAAAGGGGCGGTTGTTATGCCATTGTCATTTGCAAAAACGGGTGAAATGAACTCGATTAAAAAAGTGGGCGGGAAAGAGGACACCAAACGGTTTCTCGAAAGTCTTGGCTTTGTGCCCGGGGGCCATGTAACGGTGGTTTCCCAAAACAACGGCAACATCATTGTCGATGTGAAGGAATCAAGAATTGCGATCAGCCGCGAAATGGCAAATAAAATAATGATTTAGGGGGATTTCTATGCAGACATTGAAGGAAGTCGGCACCGGCAGCAGGGTTACGGTGGTAAAACTGCATGGCGATGGTGCAATCAAACGACGCATTATGGACATGGGCATCACAAAGGGAACAGAGCTGTACATTCGCAAGGTAGCGCCGTTGGGCGATCCCATCGAGCTGACGGTTCGAGGCTACGAGCTTTCCCTTCGCAAAGCAGATGCGGCAATGATTGAAGTGCAGTAAAAACAAGCAGAGAGAAATCTCTGCCATTTATATCATCACGGGTTAGACAGAACTAACCCGAAACAGGGAGGAAACCATATGACAATCAAAATAGCCCTTGCCGGCAACCCCAACAGCGGAAAAACCACCCTGTTCAACGGGCTGACGGGTTCCAATCAGTTTGTGGGAAACTGGCCGGGGGTAACGGTTGAGAAAAAAGAAGGAAAACTCAAAGGCAACAAAGATGTAATTATTATGGATTTACCGGGGGTGTATTCCCTTTCGCCCTATACGCTGGAGGAGGTTGTCGCCAGGAATTATTTGATTACAGAGCGTCCCGATGCGATCTTAAACATCGTGGACGGCACGAATATCGAACGTAACCTGTATTTGACCACACAGCTTCTGGAGCTGGGAATTCCGGTTGTCATTGCCATCAACATGATGGATGTGGTAAACAGGGCAGGGGACAAAATTGACATAGCCAAGCTGTCAAAGGAATTGGGATGTGAGGTGGTGACGGTTTCCGCACTAAAAGGAACCGGAATCACGGAAGCAGCACAAGCTGCGGTTCGTGTGGCAATGGAACAAGAAAAGCGCCTTATTGTGCATCCATTCAGCAAGGAGCTTGAAACGGCACTGACGGCAATTGAAGAAAAGCTGGGCGACACCATAGCCGTGGAACAAAAGCGCTTTTTTGCCATTAAAATCTTTGAGCGGGACATGAAGATTTCTGACCAGATCGGGGAGCTGCCCGACGTGGAGACCATGATTCAATCCCTGGAAGAACGTATGGATGACGACGGGGAAAGCATCATCACCAACGAACGGTATGAGTTTATTTCCTCGGTAATCAAAGCCTGCTATACAAAGAAAAACAGGGGAGGCATGAGCAATTCCGATAAAATTGACAGAATTGTCACAAACCGCTTTTTGGCTTTGCCTATATTCGCAGTGGTGATGTTTGCAGTTTATTACATTGCTGTCACAACCGTTGGCACCTGGGCGACCGATTGGGCCAACGATGGCGTGTTCGGTGAAGGCTGGAATCTGTTCGGGCTTTCCGTTCCCGGCATTCCGGTACTGGTTGGAGACATGCTTGCGGCACTGGGTGCGGCAGACTGGCTACAAAGCCTGATTTTGGACGGCATCGTCGGCGGTGTGGGTGCGGTGCTTGGATTTGTTCCCCAAATGTTGATTTTATTTCTCTTTCTTGCGTTTTTGGAGGCCTGCGGTTATATGGCCCGTGTAGCCTTTATCATGGA
>MKRK01000024.1:18589-20275 GCA_001896915.1 Clostridiales bacterium 43-6 | reverse complement strand
GATCATGACCACCACCTTCATTCCTTGCGGCGCCAAGCTCCCGATCATAGCGCTCATCGCAGGTGCTTTGTTTGGCGGTGCCTGGTGGGTGGCTCCCAGCGCTTA
Source organism: Clostridiales bacterium 43-6 (assembly GCA_001896915.1). Taxonomy (GTDB): domain Bacteria; phylum Bacillota; class Clostridia; order Oscillospirales; family Acutalibacteraceae; genus MKRK01. Next base: position 20,170 of record MKRK01000024.1, on the reverse strand, counting down.
TTTTGTGGGCATTGCCGCCATCGTAGTTTCGGGGATCATTTTGAAAAAATCCCGTATGTTTGCAGGTGACCCGGCTCCCTTTGTCATGGAGCTTCCTTCCTATCATCTGCCCACGGTGAGCAACATCTTGCGCAGCATGTGGGAACGGGGCTGGTCCTTCATCAAGAAGGCGGGAACCATTATTCTGCTTTCTGCCATCGTCCTTTGGTTCTTAATGAGCTTTGGCATTGTGGACGGTAAGTTCGGGATGGTGGAGGATTTAAACGACGGGTTCCTGTCTAACATCGGCACCGCCATCGCATGGATATTCACTCCCCTGGGCTGGGGCAATTGGCAGGCAACGGTTGCAACCTTCACCGGTTTGATCGCAAAAGAAAATGTCGTGGGTACCTTCGGCGTGCTGTACGGTTTTGCAGAGGTCGCCGAAGACGGCACCGAAATCTGGGGGACGCTGGCGGCTAGCTTTACACCCATTGCGGCTTATTCCTTCCTCGTATTCAATCTTCTGTGTGCCCCCTGCTTTGCTGCCATTGGTGCCATCCGCAGAGAAATGAATAACGCAAAATGGACTATGTTTGCCATCGGGTATCAAACAGGCTTTGCATATGCCGTTGCCCTTTGTGTCTATCAGTTCGGAACATGGTTCACCACCGGAAGATTTTCAATCGGAACAGTCGTCGCATTGCTCATTCTGGCAGGATTTCTGCTTCTCCTGTTCCGCCCGAAAAAGAAAAACAAGCAAAAATCAATTAAAGTATTGGTGCAAAGCACCTAAGGAGGCGTTTGTATGGTAACATTCCTTATGAACAATCTGGCAACAATTTTGATCAGCATCGGTCTTGCGGGACTGGTTTCACTGATTATTATAAAAATGAGAAAAGATAAGAAAAAGAACACCGGCTCCTGCGGGAGCGGCTGTGCCAGCTGCCCCAGTTCTTGTGTTTGCCATAAATAAATTGCCGTCAATGTTTCCGAGGTTCCGTGTGCAAAGCAGTGGATCCGGCAGAACGGTTAAAACTGTATTAGGCAACTCAAAAACATCTTCCGACCAACATAAAAAGACCTGCGAAAGCAGGTTCTTTTTATTTATTTCTTGTTTTCATTTTCAGTTTATGATATCTTTATAAAAACATTAGAATGGATGAGGAGTAATTGTTATGCTGTTTGTATGTTATCCGAAATGCTCGACCTGTAAAAAGGCGGAGGAATGGCTGAAGGCATCCGGAAAGTCTTATACCGTTCGGGATATAAAAACAGACAATCCCACGGAGGAAGAGCTGCGGTCATGGCAAGAGACCAGCTCGCTTCCCTTGAAACGGTTTTTCAACACCAGCGGATTACAATACAAAGCACGGGGGCTTTCCGCTGGGCTTTCGGAAATGAGCGAGGACGAGCAGTTCAGGTTATTGGCTTCTGACGGCATGCTGGTCAAACGTCCGATTTTGGTTGGAGAGGGCTTTGTGCTTGTGGGATTCAAGCAAGCCCGGTGGGAGGACGTGGTTTTATGACCCGGCGGCAGTTGATTGATTATTGTCTGACCTTTCCCGATTCATACGAGGACTACCCCTTCCATCATGCCGA
>MKRK01000024.1:12867-18527 GCA_001896915.1 Clostridiales bacterium 43-6 | reverse complement strand
GCAGGCGGATTTTCTTCGTGGTGTGTATGCCGGTGTGACGCCGGCATACCATATGAACAAACGGCACTGGAATACTGTGAAAATCGAGTCGGATGTACTAGGGGAAGTGCTTAATGACATGATTGCACACAGCCATCGATTGACCAAGAAAAAAAGCTGAGAAGCAGGCTTCTCAGCTTTTTTGGTAGCGGGGTTATCTGTCGGGTGATTCGTCATCCGGCTCTTCCGGTCTCATCCCGTGATGGGGACCGTGATGACAGCCGTGGGGAGGATGCCCGAAAGGCATGGGAGGAGGACCAAAGGGATTGCCCCCGGGTCCTCCACCGCCAAAAGGACCTCTGTGGTGGGGAGGAGGGAAGCCCGGCTCGGCGGGATCGTTTCCTACCTGTGCTTCCAGGGATGCTATGATGCGGTCCAGATAACCACTGAGGCTTTCTTGCTCTTCTTCATTCAGACAAGCAAAAAGCTTGTTGGTGTCCACTCCTTGTTCCCGTTGCTCCACAGCTTCCAATCCTGCCTGTGTCAGCCGGATATTCATCACCCGTTTATCGCTTTCTGCAGGTGTCCGGGTGATATAGCCGCTTTTCTCCAGCTTAAAAAGCAGCTCACCCAATGATTGGGGACGCATATCCAAAAGATAAGTAAGCTCCTTCTGGCTGATTTCCGGCTGGAGCTTTAAGATTGCCAGAACACGACCCTGCCCCTTTTGAGGGTTGCCCATAGGGCCGAAATGTGCATGATGCCGATGATGATACCGTGCCAGCAGCCATTCTACTCTCGTCAGCCGCAGCATTAAATCCATTGTATGATCGGTCATTGTGTTTCCTCCATTTCATAATTACAAAGGTACCTTTGTAATTTGTCAAGTATCATTTTAAGGTACCTGAATCATATATTTTTTGGTGATTTAATATCCGAAAATCCACCAAAAAATTCCGCTGTCCTACGTTCCTTCATGGCATTTTTTCAATACGCAAGGATGACAGTAAAGGGTAACGGCTTTTTTCAGACAACTCTGTTCAGGAAGCATGCGTTTTGAGGAATAAAATTCAGAAAAACGGCAATCTTATGTAATATTAAAACGAATGAAAGAGGGATACACATGGCGATTATCGGAAACCCCTTTGTGGGGAATGTGCCGCGCACCATGAACAATGAGGAGCTGGTGCAAGCACTAAGGCTGGATATTATCAATGAGTATGAAGCAATCATCGGGTATGAGACCCACGCTGCGGCGTCCACCGACGAAAAGGTAAAAAAAGCGCTGTATGACATTGCAAACGAAGAAAAAAGCCATGTGGGGAAATTGGAACAGCTTGTGTTCCAGCTCAGCCCCCAGGATGCACAGCGGATTGATACCGGAAAGCAAAGCATTTTGCAGCAGCAAAACACCATCCAAAATTAACACAAAAACCATCCTTAAGAATAAGGATGGTTTTTAGATTACTGCAATTTCGTTGACGCCGTCAAGTGAACTCAAATCATACAAAAGCTTTGAATATGTATTTTTCCCGGTTCGCTTTATGTCCAAAATAATTTCAGCGGTATCATCGTCCTCATTCATCTTGATGGAAGCAATCTGGACATCCTCCTGACAGAGCTTTCCCAAAATCGCTTTCAGGTTGTTTGTATCAAACAGCTCAACTCTGAGGTTGATCACTTCGCTCTTTCTTCTCAAATACGACGTCAGCGAACGAAGCCCCAGCATGGCAAACAGCATAAACAAGACAATGATCGCTGCCAGAATATAATAACCGCTGCCCACCACAAGACCGACACATGCTGTCGTCCATAGACCTGCCGCGGTTGTGATGCCCCGAATGCGGTTGCCATCCACAATAATGCTGCCTACTCCCAAGAAGCCGATGCCGCTGATGACCTGAGCACCCATTCGCATCATCTCCGTGGGTGTTCCATACTGGGTCACGAGGCATTCGCTGAGAACCATAATAGAGGCCGAGCCCAGACACACGATGATATGGGTGCGCAAACCTGCGTCGTGGTTTTTGCCGCCCCGCTCCATTCCGATGATACCGCCCAATATCACTGCAACCCCAAGGCGTATCAGCAGGGTGTAGTCAAAACTGATGAAATCAAGCATCCTTTTTCCTCCTTTGGTAAATATTCATAAAGTCAATTAGGGTCAGAACCCTTCGCCTTTCATCCCGTGGTAATTGACTTTGGTATAACAAGGATGCAATCCTATTACAAGTGTTAAGAGAATGTTAAATCAAAAAAATATAAAAAATTACTTGACATTTATTTCTGCTTGGTGTATATTGTTTACAAACATATGTTCGCAACAGAAAAGAGGAAAAGAGAAATGCCAGAAATAATAAAATGCTTCAGAGAAACGCTTCCGACGGTCAGACTGATCGGCAAGCGGTATGGAAACAGTGACAGGGACGAATACGGGGGGTTTGGCGGCAAATGGGGTGATTGGTTTAAAAACGGATGGTTTGAGCTTTTAGAAAATCATGGCGCTTCCCCGGACAACGGAAATTCTTATCTCGGCGTGATGAGAAGCGTGAATGATGACTTTGAGTATTGGGTCGGCATGTTTTTTGATGAAAATAAGGAAGTGCCGGAAGGCTTTTCTTATGTGGATATCCCTGCTGGTGACATTGCTACTTGTTATATTTACGGTTATGACAACGGGGAGCTTTTCGGAGACGAGGTACATAATAAATGCTTGGAAAATGTGTTTCAACGGGGCTTCGTTGTCCAAAATACACCATGGTTTTTTGAGCGGTATAACTGTCCCCGTTACACCACACCGGATGAAAATGGCAAGGTGATTTTGGATTATTGTGTTTATATCAATGATTAGGAGTGTGTATGAATGGCACCACCGAAAAAGGTCAGGGTCTGCAAAAGCTGTTCTGGATTTGATGTAGAGGAACTGAAGGGGATCCTGAGGGACGATGAATACACCACCGGCTGCATCGGGATGTGTTTGCATCGAAATCCGCATTTCAAAGGCCAGATATTCGGCTTTCTAAATGGGGATTTTACCATTTGTAATACAAAAGATGAATTCTTTTCAAAAATTGCAGCAATTATTTAATTAGACACCTTCCTTTCATAAGCACTTATTTCTTTACCTGTTGAAATAAGTGCTTTTTATTTTATACTATGATATCATAGAAAAAAATATCATTACATATATGATTGATTAAGTGAGTGGGTAGAATCGGAAAACTCAAATATATTTTCAGATGATTGGAGACGCATTGATTTTAAAGAACAGATTTGAATTTGGCATAGCAAAAATACTGCATTCCGATGAGCAGGTTTTATGGAAAGCGACTCCCACTACAAAATTTATTTTCTCATATTTGGATATAGTAATGATTCCGTTGGCGATTCTACTGATGTGCTATACAGCAGCGTTATTCACTCTCATCATTGGAAGCGTCGGCTTTTTTGCGTTTCTGGTTGCACCATGTTTTATCATGGGTGCGTACATTTTGTATTCCCGATTGGGAAAGAAAAGAAGGATTAAAAGGAGAAGTCTTTACCTATTAACCAATCAAAGGTTAATTGGTTATGATACCAGAAATGATACCGTCAGAGATATTGAGTTACAGGATATTTTACTTCTTTATTTCACCCAGAATAAGAATAATATCGGAACCATAACGTTTCAAAGAAGAAGCAAAACCAAGCTGTTTTTACATGAATTTTATTCCAATCGGGTGAATACATATCTTTGTGCGGGCAGAGTTTTTAACGCACTTTATGAGATAGAGAATGTCAAAGAGGTTTATGATTTATTAAGCGGTGTGGTTGAAAAATAGGCATTGACAGATCAAAATCACAAAAATGGTGTAAACGGGATAACATAAGACAGGGGTTTTGGGGAGGATGCAATTGACTCGCTTTTTTGTTATTGCAGGAGGATAAGCCAACATCCTGCAAAAATGCCATATGATCAGACGGACAAAGAACCCGATGCTCCAAAAACCGCAGGATCAAGCTAAAACTAAATGGCCTGACACCTGCTAAAAACAGATCTCAAGCCATTTCAGCTGCTTAATATTCAATTAGTACAATTTTTAATCAAAACTTTGTCTAACTTTTTGGGGTCACTTCACACCATGCGCCCTATTTTTTATCCTGATTCAACGATCGGAGACAGGATGCTCCAGTTTTTCCTTCATTCGGTAGCAGAAGGTCATCAGGCTATCGCCGAGATGAACGTTTTCCACCGGCAGACCGGGATAGCGCAGCGCCAAATCGCTGTGGGTAAAGTTCCAGAAGCCTTGAATGCCCAGACGAACCAGGGCGTCGGTAATTTCAAAGGCGGCTTCCGCGGGAATACAGAGAATGGCGACCTGAGGCAGGTTTTCGCGGCAGAATTCATCCAGACCGTCAATGTGGCGCACGGGCATACCCCGTACCAGCTGACCTGCCATGGATTCCTTTTTGTCAAAAATACCGATGAGCTGAAAGCCGCGCTTTTCAAAATCCATGTGGGTGGCAATGACACGACCCAGATTACCGGCACCGATGATAATGGCACGAAAAGAAGAATCCAGACCGAGAATCTGTCCGATTTCTTCATGTAACAGCTTAACATTGTAGCCGTACCCTTGCTGCCCGAACCCGCCGAAGCAGTTTAAATCCTGCCGGATCAGGGAAGCGGTCAGCCCCATTTTAGAAGAGAGCTCACGGGACGAAATCCTGTCGATATCTTTTTTGATCAATTCACCCAAAAAACGATAATAACGGGGCAATCGTTTGATTACCGAAATCGAAATATCTTCGCGCTTAATCATAATATGCCCTCCTTATCAAACGGGTATTGTATATTATTTGCTGAGTGCAACCACTGTATCCATGACATAGTTGCCGAACTCTGTGCAGGTGCAGCCGGTATCACGACCGGTAATCTGCAGCTTCTTCTCTTCGAACATACAGGTGTCCAGCGCTTTTTCAAACACATCCGCTTCTGTTTGATAGCCGATGTGGGAAAGGAGCATCACGCCGGCACGGAGCATGGAGCAAGGATCGGCGTATTGGTCACGTCCCTCGAGAACCATGCGGGGAGCAGAACCGTGAATTGCTTCAAACATAGCATAGCGTTTGCCTAAGTTTGCGCTGCCTGCTGTACCCACACCGCCCTGGAACTCAGCGGCTTCGTCGGTTAAGATATCACCATACAGGTTCGGGAGGATGAACGCCTTAAAGTCTCTGCGGCGTTTTTCGTCGATCAGCTTGGCGGTGGTGATGTCGATGTACCAGTCGTCGGTCTCAATTTCGGGATATTCGGCACCGATATTCTGGCAAAGCTTTAAGAATTTGCCGTCGGTGGTTTTTACTACATTGGCCTTTGTGATGATGGAAACACGCTCTTTTTTATTTTTTCTGGCATATTCATATGCCATTCTTGCGATTCTGTCGGTACCCTGTGTGGTAGTAACGGTAAAGTCAACCGCCAGGTCCTCAGTCACGTTGGCGCCCTGTGAGCCCAAGGTGTAGGCACCTTCCGTGTTTTCACGGAAGAAGGTCCAGTCAATTCCCTTTTCGGGAACCTTAACAGGACGAACGTTGGCAAACAGGTCCAGCTCTTTTCTCATAGCTACGTTTGCACTTTCCACGTTTGGCCACGGGTCCCCCGCTCTGGGTGTGGTTGTGGGTCCTTTCAGGATAACATG
>MKRK01000024.1:5620-12803 GCA_001896915.1 Clostridiales bacterium 43-6 | reverse complement strand
ATGGTCAGACCGTCAATGGTGCGAAATTCAATTTTACCGGCTTTTACATCGCTGTCCAGCAAAAATTCCAATACTCTGGCGGATTCGTTTGTGATAACAGGGCCGATGCCATCACCGCCGCAAACACCGATGATGATTTTGTCAAGAGATTTATAATCCACAAAATCCTGTTCGGCTTTCATTTGTTCCACTCTTGCGAGCTGTGCCCGCATCACCTTTTCGAACTGCTCAATGGCAGCTTTTATTTTATGTTCCATTCTGTTAACATTCCTTTCTAAATATGGTTGATTCTTACGTTGCTCAACCATTCTCCTTGGTATAATTGAGAAGACCGCCTGCCAGAATGATAGCACGCTGACGGGTGGACAAATTACAGTTCAGAGTAATTTCGTCCCCTGTGGTCTTGTTTTTGAGGACGGCTTTGTTGCTGCCTGTCTCTATGGTGGTTCTGATATCGGTCAGTTCCAGTTCATCGTTTTCCGAAACCTTGTCATAATCCTCTTCGTTTGTAAAGGTCAGAGGTAAAATGCCTGCATTGATCAGGTTTGCGCTGTGGATACGGGCAAAGGATTTGGTGATAACCGCTTTGATGCCCAGATAGAGAGGAACCAATGCCGCATGCTCACGGGAGGAGCCCTGTCCGTAATTGACGCCGCCAATGATGATGCCCTGTTTGTTGATTACACAGCGGTCGGGGAATTTTTCATCACACTGGCGAAAGCAAAACTGGGACAGAAACGGAATATTGGAACGGAAGGGCAAAATCTTGGCGCCTGCCGGCATGATATGGTCGGTTGTGATATTGTCGCCGACTTTGAGCAGTGCTTTGGCGGCAATCACAGATTCCAGCGGTTTGGTAACCGGGAAAGGCTTGATGTTGGGTCCCCTCAATATTTCTACTTTATGGGCATCCTCCACCGAAGCGGGGGGCTCCACCATATTGTCGTTGATTAAGAACTTCTCGGGGATGGTGACGCTGATGTCGTCTTTCAGCGTGGTCGGATCGGTAAAATATCCGGCAATGGCGGAGGCGGCAGCGGTTTCGGGGCTGACCAGATAAATCTGCCCGTCTGCGGTGCCGGAACGGCCTTCGAAGTTACGGTTGAAGGTGCGCAGAGAAATACCGGCAGAGTTGGGGGATTGGCCCATGCCGATGCAGGGGCCGCAGGCACATTCCAGGATTCTGGCACCGGCAGCGATCAAAACACCCAGAGCGCCGCAATCGGCAAGCATGTTAAACACTTGCTTCGAGCCGGGCGCAATGCCCAGGCTGACATCGGGATGCACGGTTTTGCCTTTAAGGATTTCAGCAACCCGCAGCATATCCAGCAAGGAGGAATTGGTGCAGGAACCGATCAGAACCTGATCGATTTTGATGGGGCCGACTTCTTCCACCGTTTTTACGTTGTCAGGGCTGTGGGGAAGGGCAGCGGATGGTTTCAGTGTGGACAAATCGATTTCCACTACTTCGTCATACACTGCGTCACTGTCCGGCAAAAGCTCTGTAAAATCTTCTTCTCTGTTTTGTGCCGACAAAAACTGACGGGCAATTTCATCAGCCGGGAAAATAGAGGTTGTCGCGCCCAGCTCTGCCCCCATATTGGTAATGGTGGCACGCTCGGGAACAGACAGGGTTTTGATGCCCTCGCCGCCGTATTCAACAATTTTGCCCACGCCGCCTTTTACGGTCAAAATGCGTAAAACCTCTAAAATAATATCCTTTGCAGCGACAAAGGGACGAAGCTTGCCGGTTAAATTCACCCGTACCATTTTCGGCATGGTGATATAATATGTGCCGCCGCCCATAGCAACCGCAACGTCGAGACCGCCCGCACCCATGGCCAGCATGCCGATACCTCCGCAGGTGGGGGTGTGGCTGTCTGAGCCGATCAGGGTTTTACCGGGAACCGAAAACCGCTCCAGATGTACCTGGTGGCAGATGCCGTTGCCGGGACGGGAAAAATAAATACCGTGCTTTTTGGCGATCGAACCGATGAAACGGTGGTCATCGGCGTTTTCAAAGCCGGTTTGTAACGTGTTGTGGTCAATGTATGCCACGCTTCTCTCGGTTTTCACTCTGGGAACGCCCATGGCTTCGAACTCGAGATATGCCATTGTGCCGGTAGCATCCTGTGTCAGGGTCTGGTCAATACGGATCCCGATATCCTGACCTTTTGTCATCTCTCCGTCGAGAAGATGCGCCTTGATGATTTTTTCTGCAATCGTATAACCCAATTTCTGCCGCTCCTCTTATTATAACTTAATGATTTATTATCCTATAATTTCAGGGGATTGTCAATAATTTAACACAAAAAAGGCTGATAAGATTTTGCTCCTGTCAGCCTTAAAAATTATCTATTTTATCTATTTTTATCCCTGCCAGTACTTTCTGTCAAGGCTTCGGAACTGAACCGCCTCTGCAACATGGGGTGAGCATATGGTTTCGCTTCCGTCCAGATCTGCTATGGTTCGGGCGACCTTTAGGATACGGTCATAGGCTCGCCCGGAAAGATTCAGCTTGTCAAATGCCATTTTCAGCATGGTTTCAGCACCTTCATCGAGAACACAGAACTGCTTGGAAAGCGAGGTGGTAATTCTCGCATTACAGGCGATGCCAGACCCATGATACCGTTCCTGCTGAAGCTTTCTGGCGGTGTTGACCCGTTTTCGGATATCGCCGGAGCTTTCTGCCTTTTCCGATGAATTCAGCTCTGTAAATTCCACGGGCGGAACCTCTACATGCAGATCCATCCGGTCCAGCAGCGGACCGGAAACCTTGTTCAGATACCGATTGACAGAACCGCTGTTACAGGAACAGGGCTTCTTCGGGTGTCCGTAATATCCGCAGGGGCAGGGGTTCATGGCGGCAACCAGCATGATGGTACAGGGATAAGAAAGTGTTCCGGCAACACGGGAGATGGTAACGATGCCGTCCTCCAAGGGCTGGCGAAGCACCTCCATGGTGGTGCGGTTAAACTCCGGCAGTTCGTCAAGAAACAACACCCCGTTGTGGGCAAGGGAGATTTCGCCGGGGGAGGGGATGGCGCCACCGCCGGAAAGACCGGCGCTGGAAACCGTGTGGTGGGGTGCCCGGAAAGGGCGAACCTTGATGAGGGGAACATTGCCGGGCAGTGTTCCGGCAATGGAATGGATTTTAGTGGTTTCAATGGATTCTTCAAAGGTCATTTCAGGAAGAATGGAGGGAAGCCGCTTGGCCAGCATGCTTTTTCCTGAACCCGGCGGCCCGATGAGAAGAACATTGTGCCCTCCGGCAGCGGCGATTTCAAGAGCCCGTTTGGCCCCGGCCTGCCCTTTTACATCACAGAAGTCAGCCATTTCGGGCAATGCCTGGCTGCTAAAATCCACATTGGTCAGGGGCGCGATTTCCGCTTCGCCTTTCAAATGTGCAATCAGCTCGGTAACGTTATGCACAGGATAAACAGTCAGCCCTTCCACCACGGTGGCTTCCGCCGCATTGGCCGCCGGAACATAAAGACTGGCAAAGCCTGCCGCCTTTGCCTTAATCGCCATGGCAAGGAGACCCTTAATGGGTCGAACATCACCCTTTAAAGACAATTCGCCGGCAAAAACACTGTTCTCGGTTTCGGCGGTGATTTGCTCGGTGGCAATGAGTAGTGCAAGAAACAGCGGCAAGTCGTAAATCGAGCCTTCCTTGCGAATGTCTGCCGGAGCCAGATTCACAGTGATACGGCTGACGGGATATTCAAACCCGTTGTTTTTGATGGCAGAACGGACCCGGTCTCGGGATTCTTTTACCGATTGGTCAGGTAGCCCTACCACATCAAAGGCAGGAAGCCCGCCGGAGATAAAAGCTTCGGTTTCTACGATATATGCATCCATCCCGTAGAGACCGACGCTGAACAGCTTTGCGAACAAAAGGACGCCCCCCCAAACATACATTCGTTTTATTTCCAATTATACTACAAAACAGGGAAAAAGCAAAATAAATTGTTTGATAATTGTTAAAATAATGGTATAATTGAAAAAATAAAAACAAAGGAGCGATTCAAATGATAACCGGAGTCGGACATATCGCATATACCGTAAAGGATTTAGACGCAACCTTGGATTTTTACTGCAACAAGCTGGGGTTTCAGAAAATGTTCAGCTTAAAAAATGATGACGGTGAAATCTGGATCCAATATATTAAGGTTGCACACGGACAGTTCATTGAATTTTTCCCGGAAACAGCCGGCGGAAAATGGTATGATGATATGAATTACCGCCATATTGCCTTACACACCGATAATATTCATGAGGATGTGGAGCGTCTACGCAGCCTCGGGGTGAAAATAAACGTTGAGGTGACCGAAGGGTTGGACGGTTCTTTTCAGGCATGGGTGAATGATCCTGACGGAAATCCCATCGAACTGATGCAGCTGACAGAAAAAAGCTTACAAAACGGGAATGATTAATTTTTGGATGGTGTTTTATGTTACTGGCAATTGATGTTGGAAATTCAAATATAACCTTGGGCGTGTTTCAGGGGGATGCGCTGAAATTTGTTGCAAGGATTGCAACAGACAAAGCAAAAACCGGGGACCAATATGCCATTGAGCTCCGGGACATGGTGGACTTATACGGTGTTTCCACCGAGGATTTCAGCGGTGCTATTATCAGCTCCGTTGTTCCGGTGCTGGCGTCTTCACTAAAACAAGCGGTCACAAAGCTGACAGGCTTCACGCCCATCGTGCTGGGACCGGGCATTAAAACCGGGCTGAATATCAAAATCGACAATCCCGGACAGCTGGGTGCCGATCTGGTCGCCGGTGCTGTGGCGGCGATCCATCTTTACCCCTGTCCTTGTATCATCTATGATTTGGGAACGGCGACAACGATTACGGTGATAGACAAAAACCAGAATTTCATCGGCGGCGCCATCTGTGCCGGCATCGCCATCTCTCTGGACGCACTGGTAACCCGTACGGCACAACTTCCTCAAATCAGTATCGAAACACCGGACAGCGCGATCGGTAAAAACACAATCGACAGCATGAAATCCGGGCTGGTATTCGGCCAGGCTGCTCTGCTTGACGGAATGACGGAGCGGATGGAGGATCAGCTGGGGGAAAAGGCGACGGTGATCGCAACCGGCGGATTGGCCAAGGAAATCGTGGCGAATTGCAAACGAAATATCGTCTATTCCGATAATTTAATTTTGTTGGGTCTGAAAATGATTTATGATAAGAATAAATGAAAAACTGAATATACAGAAAAATGAAGCCGTCTTGATTGAAAATCCGGTCCATGTGCGTTATTTTACAGGGATTCATTCCTCGGCGGGTTTTCTTTTTGTCACGGAAAACAATGCATGTTTTTTCATTGACTTCCGTTATATCGAAATGGCTGAAACAATCCTGAAAAATACCGAAATCAAAGCGGTTTTGCAGGAAGATATATTTGAGCAGATTTGTGGAATAATAAAAAAAGAAGCAATCAAAAATGTTTTCATTGAAGCTGATTTTCAAACCGTTTCAGCAGCCAAACGAATCCAAGACAGGCTTTGCTGCGAAGTGATTGCAGACGGGGTGCTAGACGGTAAAATCAGAGCCCTAAGAGAAGCCAAGTCAAAGACGGAAATCGAAACAATCAAACAAGCACAACAAATTACCGATGATACCTTTTCCATGTTAAAAAATTTCATTCAGGAAGGCGTCACAGAAAAAGAATTGGCGCTGGAAGCCGAAATTTTTATGCGTAAAAACGGAGCAGAGGACATATCCTTTGATCTTATCACGATTTCCGGGGAAAACACATCCCGCCCCCATGGTGTCCCGACGGATAAAAAGCTTCGCAAGGGCGATTTTATCACCATGGATATGGGCTGTAAGGTGGATGGCTATTGCAGCGACATGACAAGAACGGTTGCCCTTGGGTTTGTGAGCGACGAACAGAACAGGGTGTATGAAACCGTGCTCAAGGCGCAAAAGGCAGCGCTGGCGGTAATCAAGGCCGGAATGAGTGGTAAGGATGTGGACGACGTTGCGAGAAGCATCATCTACAAAGCAGGCTATGAAGGTTGTTTCGGACACGGTTTGGGGCATGGCGTCGGAATTGAGATTCACGAATCCCCGTCTCTTTCGCCAAAAAGCAAATTGATATTGAAAAAAAATATGGTAGTGACCGTGGAACCGGGAATTTATCTCAAAGGAAAATTTGGAGTACGCATTGAAGATATGGTTGTAGTAATGCCGGACGGCTGTATCAACCTGACGAAAAGCGAAAAAGAGCTGATTATTCTTTGATTTTACAACAAAAATATAACTGAATTAAGAACAATTAACAAAATAATCACTTCCCGATGACGGAACACTATATTCGGGAGGTGATGTTTTCAATGAAAAAAATCATAGCATCATTAACCGGCGTGTGTTTGGTTTTTGTGCTTGCAATCGTTCCTGCTTCAGCCCAGAGCATCAACTATAAATGTAAACCGGGTGACAGTCTGTCAGCCATCTGCAAAAAATATCAGATATCTCTGAAAGAGCTGAAAAAGTGCAATCCGCAGATAAAAAACCCATCACAAATCAAAGCCGGCCAAAGCGTAAATATTCCGGAAAGTGCGCCGCTACAGTCATTGGAAGACAAGGTCATTGAGCTTGTAAACAAAGAACGTGTCAGCAGAAATTTAATGAAGCTGACAAAAAACAATACCGCTTCTTATGTAGCGCGACTGAAATCTCAGGACATGATCAATAAGAATTATTTTGCGCATAATTCACCAACCTACGGGTCGCCCTTTAAAATGATGGAAAGCTACGGACTAAAATTCTCTGCCGCCGGCGAGAATATCGCTTACGGGCAAAAAACACCGGAAGAGGTAATGAAAGCTTGGATGAATTCAGCAGGCCATAGAGCCAATATATTGTCCAAGAACTATACCCAGATCGGTGTCGGTGCAGCCAAAAAATCAAACGGTACACTGTATTGGACACAGGAATTCCTAAAACCGATTCAGTAATCACGCTTTTTATTTCTGCTCATATGCAGTACCATGCATCATAAGGAATACCCGATAACACCGGGTTGCCCTCCGAACAGAAACAAATTACCCGCGGAAGAATTTCTCTTCCGCGGGTATTTTTATCTCAGGAAGCCAACAGAATTTCTGTGAATCCTAAAAAAATTTGCCGGACAACACTTAGCTTAAGGGGATACGGGA
>MKRK01000024.1:0-5607 GCA_001896915.1 Clostridiales bacterium 43-6 | reverse complement strand
GAAAGATTTTACACTCCAAAGTAGCGGCAGCTATTTTATGCTGTTTTTTCTTCACAGGCAGTGTTCAGCTTATAATACTGCCCCTTCCGTGCCATTAGCTCCTCGTGGGTACCTGCTTCCGCGATTCTTCCTCCGTCTATATACATGATTTTGTCACAGCTTTTGATGGTAGAAAGACGGTGGGCAATGATAAAGGAGGTCCTGCCCTGTAAGAGCTTTGCAATGCCGTCCTGCAACAGGCGTTCTGTTTTTGCGTCAATGGAGGAGGTGGCTTCATCCAAAATCAAAATGGCAGGATCGGAAAGCATGGTTCTGGCAAAAGCGATGAGCTGCTTTTGCCCCTGAGACAAACGGTCGCCCCGCTCATTTACCTCGGTGTCATATTCCCGTTCCATTTCGCGAATAAATCCGTCGGCATGAACAGCCTCACAAGCGGCCGTTACTTCTTCGGATGTCGCATCCAGACGGCCATATAAAATATTGTCCATGATACTGCCGCTGAAAATAAAGCTGTCCTGGAGCATGATGCCCATTTGGCTGCGTAAGGAATGGAGCGTGACGCCGCTGATGTCCACGCCGTCGATGAGCACCTGACCGGAGGTCAGGTTATAAAACCGGCTGATTAAATTTACAACGGTGGTTTTGCCCGCACCCGTCGGACCCACCAGGGCAACGGATTCGCCCGGCTTCACGGTAAAGGACATATCGTTCAGGATTCTGGCACCGGGTTCGTATTCAAAGCAAACGTTTTTGAATTCCACTTGTCCGGTTACCTTTGGCAGGGTGCCTGCATTTTCGGTGTCGCATACATCCACAGGCTCGTCGATGGTCTGAAAAATCCGCTCGAGATAGGCAATGGCGTTGATGAAGTTGTTATAGATATTGGCAAGGTTGGTGATGGGCTGCCAGAACTGGGAAGCATATGCACCCATAGCCAGTATGGTACCTACCGTAACCGCAGGGGTGAACCACAGTACGCCTGCCAGATAAACAAAGCTCAGCACCCATTGGGAGATATTATTGACCGTAAAGGGAATAATATTAAACATATAAATGGTACTCATCCATGAATTTCTCACTGCCAGGGCGAGACGGTCAAAAATGCGGATGTTGGTTTCCTGACGGTCAAAAATCTGGGCAACCTTGACACCCGAAATATTTTCAACCATATAAGCGGTCAGGTTGGAGTTTTTGTTGCTGTAGGTCTGGGTGACCTTACGCTGCCTTCGTTTGCAGGCGAAAATTACAGCAATTAAAACCGGCAGACCGGCAAGAATGACCAAAGCCAGCCTTGCATCCACCAAGAACATAAAAATGGTGATAAAAATAATATTAAACAGCTCAATGATGATATTGATCAGCCCGTTGGATAGCATATCGGACACATTGTTGACATATTGAACCACACGCACAAGGATTTTGCCGTGGGGACGGCTGTCATAATAGGAAAAGGGCAGCTTCTGAAGATGGTCAAACACATCGCTGCGGATATCATAAATGATGGACTGACCCACCTTGGACATGATAATGCTTCTGACCGCACCAAACAGGGAGCTGATGACAATGGTTCCTGCAAGGAGGCAGCTCAGCTGAATCAGAAGCGTAGCAGAACCGCCGGGTGTGATGGCATGATCAAGAATATATTTGATGATGAGCGGGCCGGTCAGGCTGATGACCGAGGCGAGAATTGAGAGAAACAGCGCGAGAAGCATTTTTTTATAATAACGCCTGACATATACCAGCGCACGCTTGAACTGTGACAGCTGAAAGGGAGCTTCCAGCGTTTCATCGATTTCGTAGGTGTTTCTTGCCATGATCAGTTCCCTCCTTTGTATACAGGAAGTTCCGGAACATCCTGCAGCTCACAGATTTCACGATAAAATTTGTTGGTAGCGGCCAGGGTTTCGTGGGTGCCGATCTGGATGGTGCCTTTGTCGAGAATGATGATTTTGTCTGCGTCCTTCACAGAGGAAATCCGCTGGGCAATGATAAATTTGGTGCAGGGGAATTTTAAGCTGCGCAGCTCATTTTGTATGTAGCTTTCTGTTTCCATATCCACCGCAGAGGTGGTATCATCGAGGATTAAAATCGGGGGTTCCACAGCCAGCGCCCGTGCCAGCGCAATCCGTTGGCGCTGGCCGCCGGACAAGCCCACACCCCGTTCTCCGATGACGGTGTTATACCCGTCCTCCATCTTGTTGATAAAACCGTGGGCACAGGCGGATTTGGCATATTCGATGACCTTTTCCTCGGAAAGCTCCGGGTTGCCATAGGCAATGTTGCCGTCCACGGTATCGGAGTATAAGAACACATCCTGTGTGGAGATGGCGACGGAGCTTCTGACTTTGCTAACCCTCCATTTCCGCACATCCACATCGTCGATGGTCACTTCCCCGTGCTGCACATCGTAAAATCTGGCAAGCAGCGCAATGAGAGTGGTTTTTCCCGAACCGGTGGGTCCCATAATGGCAACGGTTTCTCCCGGCTCTGCAACAAAAGAAATGTCGGAAAGCACCTGCAGATTATCAAACCGGAAGGATACATTTTTAAATTCGACCTTGCCCCGGATGCGGTCGGTTGTATCAACGGCATCGTGGCGGTCTACAATGGTAGGCCGGGCATAATACAGCTCAATAATTTTGTCGGCAGAGGCGGAAAACCGCTGAACGTCATTGAGAAGTGTGCTCAATGTACGGATGGGCTGTGCCAGCGCCCAGGTCAGACCGGAAAAGGCGAATAAGGTTCCGATGGAGATGCTGCCGTTGATGACGAACAGACCACCCACCAAAACGGTGATGATTGTCATGGATTGACCGATGAACTCCATAAACGGCTGAATTTTTTGATTGGTATATACTGCCTTCAGGCTGGCTTCTTTGAATTCTAAGCTTTTGCGATCAAATTTTTCTTTTTCATACTCTTCTCTGGCAAAGGCTTTGACCACCCGGTTGCCTGCAATATTCTCCTGAGCGGCGGTATTCAGCTCGGAGAGCTTAAAACGAAGCTGCTGATACAGTGGTCGGACTTTTTTCATAAAAACACGAATGGCAATTGCCAAAAAGGGCAAAACTGCCAATAAGGAAAGGGTCAGGGGAATGCTGAGAGAAAATAAGAAAATAACAGACGCCGCAAACATTACCACTGAATCCGTAAACTGATACACCGTCCAGGCACAGATGTGCCGGACCAAGTCCAGATCGCCGGTAATTCTGGTGATGATATCGCCGGAGCGGTTGCGGTCAAAAAACCGCATTTCTTGATACTGCAGATTGGTGAACAAATGCTTTCGGATGCGAAGCAGCATAAACTGGGACGCCCATTCCAAAAAAAGAACACGAAAAAACCGAATCACAGAGACACTGAGGACAACGCCGCACATGATAAGCAAAATTGGAATCAACCAATCCTTTTTGCCGCCCTTTATTACGTCGTCAACCAAAACTTTGGTCAGATAAGGGTTTACAAATACCGGGATGGAAGCGATCGCCGAAAGAAGAATTCCGATGATGAAGAAAATTCGCCTGCCTTTGAGGTTTTTCCAAACAAATCTGATCTGGAACATTGAATCCCCCGTTTTCTGTTTCAAGTGTTGATAAAGTTCTACTCATTATAACCTTATCCCTACTGGGTGTAAACCCGGTTTTATAAGAAAAACAGAGAAAAATTTTGTTGTGATATGACCAACTTTGTGCATTTTGACGATAGTCGTGTTTTTTGTCGAAATTGGGCTTCAAGTCTTGACATATGGTGTAAAACACGGTATACTTTAGTAATTAAAAGCGCTAAAGCGACACAGGCATCAGAAAGGAAATATCTATGGTTATTGTTATGGCAAAAGGAGCAACGGGGGAGAACATTGCGGCGGTTTCGCGGCTGTTGGAACACCACTCGTTAAAGGCTCATATATCACAAGGAAGCGAGACCACCATCATTGGAGTGGTGGGCGATAAAAAAAGATTGGCAGATGTCAATTTGGAAATGCTGCCGGGGGTGGAGAAGGTCATCCCCATTATGGAAAGCTACAAGCTTGCCAGCAAGGCCTTCAATCCACAGGGTATTGTAGTCAATATCGACGGCGCAAAAATCGGCGGCGGGCATTTTGCCATGATGGCGGGTCCCTGTGCGGTGGAGAGCGAGGAACAGATTGTTTCCACAGCACTGGCGGTGAAGCAATCCGGTGCTCAGTTCTTACGTGGCGGTGCCTATAAGCCAAGAACCTCTCCCTATGCCTTTCAGGGCATGGAGGATGAAGGCTATCGGCTGATGCGGCTGGCCGGTGATGAAGCAGGGCTGAAGGTAGTCAGTGAAATCATCAGTGAGAATAACATTGAAACAGCGGCAAAATACTGTGACATGTTTCAGGTGGGTGCCAGAAACATGCAGAATTTCCGTCTGCTGCGGGAGTTGGGTCGTTCCAAAATGCCGATCTTATTGAAACGGGGCAATTCCTCCACCATTTCCGAATGGCTGGATGCAGCGGAATATATCATGAGCGAGGGCAACTACAATGTAGTGCTTTGCGAGCGGGGCATCCGTACCTTTGAAACCGCCACCCGAAATACTCTTGACATTTCGGCAATTGCGGTCATCAAGGAAAAAAGCAGCTTGCCCATTATCATCGACCCGTCCCATGCGGCAGGAAAGGCGTCTTATATCGAGTCTTTGTCTCTGGCCGCCGTGGCCGGTGGAGCCGACGGTTTGATCATTGAGGTACACCCGGACCCCATGAGCGCCATGTCAGACGCCGCTCAGCAGCTGAACTTTGCCGTATTCGACAATCTCAGCACAAAAGTAAAAAAGCTGGTAACTGTTTTGGACAAACAAATGTAAGAAACAATGCCCCCTTCAATAGGGGGCATTGTTTATGAGGGAAGAACAGTATTCGCAGTAAGCGGGAAAGCCATAGGTTACCGTGTTGTTGGCGCCGCAGTTTTTACACTGAACAGAGAACTGGTAGTGTTGAGGGTATGCTTCATATTCAAATCCCGTGTCGGGGATCACTAGTTCTTTTCTTACATCGTTCATATAAGCACCGGGAAGAAAGCCTTTGTCCAGCATTTTGGGAATGTCCTTCTCCACAAGATCGGGAGAAATTCCTGACACAGCGGCTATTTTTGTCAGGGATCGGATGCCGAGATGGATGATCAAATCCATATATTTTTTGATCCGCTTTGCTTTTTTGATATTCTTGATGCCTATCAGTGTCAATGCCACACCGCTGCAGATAAAAAGAACAAAATACTGAAGTCGTCCGGTTACTGCCTGAGAGGGATCCTCCGGACCCGCAATGATGGCAATGGTGCCCATGAACAAAAGGAAAATTCCCGCGAACAGTAAAATTCTTCCGCCGATCATGATGGAATCCTTATCACAGGAAACCCTTTTCCAAACAAAAAAGATACCAACCGGCCAAAAAAGCACAAAAATAGCTAAAGTAACCGGCCAGCAAAACCACCATTTGACCTTTTTTTTATGAGATTGATAAGGGATATCTGCATATTGCATCGTATCATCTGCCCACTCAGTTTAATTTCTGGCCGCATTCCGTACAGAACTTAGCCCCGATAAAATTGGATTGACTGCATTTCGGACATGGCGCAAAAGACA
>MKRK01000023.1:12764-13006 GCA_001896915.1 Clostridiales bacterium 43-6 | reverse complement strand
TTGATCCCCTTCGCCACCATCCCGGCAACACCTGCTGTCGCCAATAGCTGAACCGTCTCTCCTGCCAGTCCGCCCCAAAATACATCACTCGGGCGCTCCGCCTTTGCCGCATTGACATACTTATCGTCCACCAAAAACGGTATGGTGTTAAAAAATGCGGTCTTCCTTGCTTCTTCGCCGCTTACCTTGTTGTGTATCAGATTTATGATCTCATGCTTCCGGTTAAATTCCTCATCCTTCTT
>MKRK01000023.1:3427-12711 GCA_001896915.1 Clostridiales bacterium 43-6 | reverse complement strand
CCTTCTGCTTCTGCGTCATCGGACCATCCAGAAAAGCCAGATATTCCGCCGCTTCCCAGTTTTTTTCATAAGCGCTTTTTTCAACCAAATCATCTGCCTTTTCATCACTCTCGGCATACTTTTCTTTCAGAATCATTGCCGCATTCGCAGGCAGGATTTCTGCGCTTTTCTTCTCTTCTTCAGCCGCTTGCTTTTTCAGCTCATGATAATCAGGGTTAAAAATTCCCAGATTGGCTACCCAATCGGATAGATCCCCCAATACAGGAATTGGCGACCCGGTCTCAATCCGGGCATCTTCCGCCTCCAGCTTCCTCATCTGCGCCTTTTTATCATGATACTCCGCACGCAATCTAACATCGGCATTTTCCGGCGGCTCCGGGTTTGCTAGATACTGAGTCAGCTCCTTCCTGTTTTGCACCGCCTTCAAATCCGTTGCTTTTTTATATTCTTCCTCAGCCAGCTTTTGATTTGCCTTGTCGCCTTTCTCATACAGGATAGAAGCCCTCAATTTGTAATGATTGATCTGCTCCTCAGTTGTCGCACCCGCCGGTAGTGCTCTTTGCAGATACAGATCATGAAACCTCTGCTTCAATGCTTCATGATTGCTTCTTTCCTTCTCCCGCTCACTGTAAAGCTTTTGAGCAGGACTTTTTACATAGCTGATGATATCGTTGACAGGCTGCTGGGTGGTTTCTCCCTTGAGAACCTTCATTGATTGCATCAACTGCTTTTTCTGTTCATCTCCTGCCTGCTTGTCCATCGTTTTCAGTTTTTGATTAGAACTGTCATAATCGGAATACGCTTGATAAAACTCCTTGTCCGAATCAGAAACCGGGTTCACCGTCGTTTCGATGTCCGTCTTTGGCACCTGCAGTTCCACCGTCACCGGCTTCCCGAACCCGCTGTCAGAAGGTCCGGAGTTGCCCTGAATCCTTGG
Organism: Clostridiales bacterium 43-6; assembly: GCA_001896915.1. Classification (GTDB taxonomy): domain Bacteria; phylum Bacillota; class Clostridia; order Oscillospirales; family Acutalibacteraceae; genus MKRK01. The sequence continues at coordinate 11,774 of MKRK01000023.1, read as the reverse complement.
TACAATCAGGTCCTTATCATTCATCAAAAACGGTGTTTGCCGCCGCAATCCATGCCCGATTCTCAAATTGTCGTATAGCATTGATCATCCTCCATTCATAACGCCCGTCCTTTCCACAAGCCGGGCGTTCTTATGCTACTATAATTTTACAGGATTGGAAACGGACATACTACGACACATTTTTTAAAAAAAGATTGCAAATGAAATGATAAAACAGCACAAGAAAAACCACTGGCTTTCCTTGTGCTGTTTTATAAATATATCTCCATTATATTTCCCGAAAACACATAAAAAGAAGGGAGGTGAACCCATGTCTCACAAAATCGGTTGCCCGTCATCCGAAAATCCAAAGCAGTTTAAAATGGTTTTGAAAGCTATCTTTGAATTACCCAAACACCGCCAGCATTGCTGGTATCGTCACAATGCCCAATACCGATGAAACAAGGGCAAAGGATGCGCCCAGCTTCGTATCGCCATCATAAGCCGCAGGGATAACAATCGTATTGAGACCGAGGGGCATAGCCAGGCTGACGAGAGCTACCAAAACAATTTCCGACGGGGTATTCAGTGCCTTGAGAACCAGAATGAAAAAGGACGGGATCAGAATCAGTCGGATGATGCTCATTGCATACACCCTCCACCCCTGCAACAGTCCCTTGATTTCATAGCCGCCAATGACAAACCCGGTTAAAATCATGGCAATGGGTCCCATGCACGCCCCTCCTGTGCTGAGAGCGGTTTGCATAAATACAGGCAAAACAAACCACTGTCTTATCAGCCCCAGCGCTGCACCAATGATAAGGCTGATACAAATGGGATTGAGAAAGGAATGAATGCTCACCTTTCCGCCCTCACCGGGAATGAGCCAGGCAACCCCGAGGCTGTAGCAAACCATGTACAGCGGCAGAATGTAGATGAGATAATTAAACAGCACGTCTTCCCCAAAGGCGCCGCTGACCAGTGCAATTCCCATAAAAGAAAAATTAGCAAAGGTAAAGGAATATTTATAAATTTGCTTCTCGTGGTCGTTCTCTGCCATCAGCCTTGAAGCAAACACAGCAAAAGGAATGATGATAGTTGCAATTACAGCGGCATAAATCATATAGGTCCACTTGGCCGCAATGTTGCCCACGGTGAACTTGTTCATAAAGGTGTTGATCACTACAGCCGGTACCAAAATGATGTTTTCTAGTCTCGAAAGCACCGAGGAAGTATTATCCGGCAGCAGCTTTCCCTTTTTCATAATAAACCCGATGATTAAAAAAACAAAAAGCACCAGCGTCTGATTGAGTGTCGCATTAAAAATCCCCATGATATCTATCTCTTTTCTTATAGTTTTGATAAAGCGGCAAGCCCTTCATCCGATTACGCCATCACATTCAAATTATGATGTTCCAATTTTGATACAGTCATAATCCATCATTTGAAATCTTTCCTTCACCGATTTTTTTCATGATATCCCGGTTTAGTTTTTGTTGATAATGATCCGTCCATTTTTTCGTATCGCGCAGAAATTCATCACAAAACCCGACAATATCGTCACCCGTCACATCCAGAACACGCTTGCCCTGTGCTTCACCGGCCTCCAACAATTCAATGAGTTCCTTCTGAGCCTTTAACATATCAGAACCATCACCCTGGGCGAAGCTCCACATGTAGCCATGAATTTTTTCAAATACAAAGCGATAGTCCTCCGGCAGTGCTTCCACCCTTTTCATTTGCTCCTTGTATTCTTTTTTGTCCCCTATCAGTTTTTTAATCAGCTCCAGCATGGTTATTCCCCCCTATTCAGTCTTTCCATAACCTCTTGGTTCAGTTTTTTCCCCATTGCATCCGACCCCGACGCACGCATCAATTCATCGGAAAACCTGCTGATGTCACTGCCAATGACATCAAGAACCTGTCTGCCCTCTGCCACACTTGCTTCAAACAAATCCACCAAGCCGGTAAACAAAGTTAAGTCTGCAAACATGGACATATCACCGCCAACAGGACCAATACTGTACATATAATGTTCAATTTTACGAAACGCAAACCGATACTCCTTCGGCAATGCATTTACCCTTTTCTTCATTTTTTTGTATTCCCGCTTTGCATCCAAATCGCCTACAATCCATTCTATAAACGATTTTGCCATGGCTCTCCCTCCTTTAACCCGTTGATTTTTGACGAGACGAACTCCCATTTTTCCCAAAACCGCAAGAGCTCTTCCCTTCCTGCGTTGTTGAGCGTGTAAAATTTGCGGGGCGGTCCTATGTCAGAATGTTTTTTCTCGATCTCCACCAGCTCGTTTTTCTCCAGCCGTATCAAAATGGTATAAACCGTCCCGTCCACAACGTCGGTAAATCCCAACGCATTCAACCGTTTGGTGATTTCATATCCATATATTTCCTCACGTCCGATGATCTCAAGGACACACCCCTCCAAAACACCCTTCAGCATTTCCGTCAGGTTTTCCACACGAATCTCTCCTTTCTCCCTATTTTGTATTACTTGTATTCATTATCACTTACTACTTCTATATAGTATCACATTGTAGCGCCGCTGTCAATATAATAAATGTGAAAAAGAAGACCATTCACAAATTTGTTTTCTTGATTCATAACAATCGTTTCTATCTTACTGATATTTTATATCTTGTACTATTTACGTACTGTCTTTCTATTTATACAGCAATGAATGATATATCGTAATGTTATTCAAGACAGACCAATTTTGCGGTGACCACGTTTCCTCCTCAAAAGGAGAAATGCATTGGTTTAATAGAAAGAATTTACCCACCTTGCCTGTTGCACCGGGCTTTTTTGACGTTTTAAAAGCTTTTGTTTAGTTTCTGTGATTTTATATTGAATATTTACCCGAAACTGACCTGATTTTCTTATGATGGCATAGTATGTGTGTCTCTGCCTTTCCAGTTGTGAATTTTTCAAAAACATGTTATAATTACCCGAATAATCTAAATAAATGAGCAGGAGACAGATATATGTATACAAAAAACGACATTATAAATTCTTTGATTGATATTGGAATTAAACAAACAGACACATTAATGGTTCATTCTTCCATGAAATCAATTGGCGAAGTTGAAAATGGTGCTGATACTGTGTTGGATGCATTCATAGAATACATGGGAGATGGATTGCTCATATTCCCGACACATACGTGGGCACAGATCAATGACCAACATAATACATTTACCCCTGAAACTGACCCCTCTTGTGTGGGAATACTCTCTAACCTTTTTTTAAAGAGACCGAATGTAATCCGTTCATGGCACCCCACTCATTCAATTGCAGCACGTGGAAAGGATGCTGTTGAATTCGCTTCCGGGGAAGAATTGTGGGATACATCTTGCCCGCGTGGCGGTTGCTTGGGAAAGCTTTATGACAGAAATGCAAAAATTTTATTTTTAGGTTGCAGTTTAAAAAAGAATACGTTTTTACATGGCGTTGAAGAGTGGAATAATATTCCTCAAAGACGCACTGATACATATCTACAATTAAAAATTATTACTCCCAATTCAGAAGTAATCGATCGTCCAATACGTGGTATTTATAGTCCATTGGGGGATGTTTCAGAACATTATGATAAAATGCAAAAACCTTTTATTTATACAAGTATTGCTAAAAAAGGGCTGATTGGTGATGCAGAAAGCTGGTTATGTGATGCAGTAGGTATGGCTGATTTGACAACTTCATTCTTGAAGCGTAATCCTGATCTGTTTGCAGATGATAACGATATTCCTACGCAGTGGTATATAAAATAGTTTGGAAGCATCGTAATATTTCCGGGTGTTTACAAATAAAAATGAAAAAGTACAACTTATCTGCACACAATGAATAGGCTAAAATAGAATACGGCAAAATTAGTAACCGATTTGATATAATATAAAGACCTTGTCGAAAACAACTTCGACAAGGTCTGATTTTATAAATATGGTTTCCGGTGGCTGACCTATTAAGTAATATCCCTTATCGCACTTTGTTGCGGAAGCACCAAAGAATCCAACATAAGCCTTGCCCCCAACTGAAATCCCTCAATAAATCGGTTCATTTCACTGAATCGCAAAACCTCATCTTGGGCTTCAACAAGCTGTGAAAACAACCGTTGTTCCTCTTTCGCCTCGGGCAGACTATTGAGATAATCAAGAAGCTTCCCTTCATTGTTGGCAATAACTCTGACAAAAGAGGCATAACATGAATTGGCGTCATACCCTTTTTCCACAGGGCTGATATTCCCATAATACAATTCTTCAATAAAATTCATAACTGTTTTCCTTTCAAACATCGTACAAACACCAACACCTTATGGAAAGGCTTGAAAGAAACCACAGCGCATGGTATAATAGTTACACTGTGACTGCCTTTTGGCGGTTGCCGTACTGGAGGCGACGTATTTCTTTGCGAGAGAGGCGTCGCTTCTTTTCATTATTTTTGGAGCTTTTCATCCATCAAATCAATCCCTTGTCTGACAACATCGGAGCGGTTGGAGTTTGATTTTTTAACACTGTTATCCAACTTCTCAAGTGTAATTTTATCAACCCTTACCCGCAATACGAAGTCTTTTGGATGTTCAGGCTTCGGCCCCGGTTTTTTCTTTGCCACCAAACAATCACCTCCAACTTGTGGCATCAAGTTAATTATAATCTCGATGCCACAAGTTGTCAAGATTTATTTTTTATATATCTAAAAAATCCGCTTGAACGCTAAAGGTCCAAGTGGATTTTTAATTTTTATATTTAATTTATAAAAGTTACGTTTCTTATTCCCACTCAATAGTAGCCGGTGGCTTACTAGTTATATCATACACCACGCGGTTGATGTGTTTTACTTCATTTATGATTCTGGAAGAGATTTTGTCTAGCACCTCATAAGGGATATGGGCAAAATCGGCGGTCATGAAATCGCTGGTGGTGACGGCTCTGACGGCGATGGTGAAATCGTAGGTTCGGGCGTCGCCCATCACGCCAACGCTTTTGATGTTGGTCAACACCGTGAAATACTGGTTGATTTCGCCGTTCAGACCGGCGTTTGCGATTTCTTCCCGCATGATGGCATCGGATTCCCGCAGGATTTCCAGCTTCGCTTCGGTGATGTCACCGATGATACGGATGGCAAGACCGGGACCCGGGAAGGGCTGGCGCCAAACGAGATAATCGGGTAACCCGAGTTCTAACCCAAGTTTTCTGACTTCGTCTTTGAACAGCAACCGCAGCGGTTCGATGATTTCTTTGAAATCCACAAAATCCGGCAGACCGCCCACGTTGTGATGGCTTTTGATCACGGCGGCGTCCCCTGTTCCCGATTCAATCACATCGGGATAGATGGTACCCTGCACGAGATAATCCACCGTGCCGATTTTTTTGGCTTCGGCTTCAAACACACGAATGAATTCTTCGCCGATGATTTTACGCTTGGTTTCCGGGTCGTCCACCCCGCTCAGCTTGCAGAGAAACTGCTCGCCGGCGTTGACACGGACAAACTTCATGCCCTTGTCCTTGAAGGCTTCTTCCACTTCGTCACCTTCGTTTTTGCGCATGAGACCATGGTCAACAAAAATGCAGGTCAGTTGGCTTCCCACCGCTTTGGATAACAGCGCCGCCGCAACAGAGCTGTCAACCCCGCCGGAGAGAGCGAGCAGAACCTTGCCGTCGCCGACCTTATTTTTGATATCTGCAATGGCAGTTTTGGCGTAGTCCTCCATGGTCCAGTCGCCCGTCGCCGCACAGATTTTGTATAAAAAGTTGTGAAGCATCTGTGTGCCGTTTTCGGTGTGCATGACCTCGGGGTGAAACTGGACACCATACATATTCAAATCCTTGTTCTCCATGGCGGCAACCTTGCAATCGACTGTATAAGCAGTGGATACAAAGCCTTCTGGAAGAACACTGATCTGGTTGGTATGGCTCATCCAGCAAATGCTTTTGGTTTTGATCCCGTCAAACAAAATACTGTCTCTGAAATTCACTTCGGTTCTTCCGTATTCACGAATGGGTGCAACATAAACCTCGCCGCCGAAAGCGACGCCCATCATCTGAATACCATAGCAGATACCGAGTACAGGGATGCCAAGCTTGAATACTTCGCTGTCACATTTGGGAGAGCATTCGTCAAACACATCGGCAGGACCACCGGTAAAAATAATCCCGATTGGATTCATTGCCTTGATTGTTTCAACACTTGTATTGTAAGGAAGCACCTCGCAATACACACTACATTCACGCACTCTGCGTGCGATCAGCTGGTTATATTGGCCGCCGAAATCAAGCACAATCACCGTCTGGTTTTTCATATATTTGTCCATCCCTTTCGCAGTTTGAAAATTCATTTTCAAACTTCCATCCCTTTTAGCAGTGGAACATGAAATATTATCTTTTATTTTATAATCATATCTTCTCTTTTGGGTCCGTTGGAGATTATTGTGATCGGGGTATCGATTCTCTGTTCAATAAACTCAATATAATCACGGCATTTTTTCGGCAGCTCCGAATAGTTCGTAATTCCTCTGACATCTTCTTTCCATCCGTCAAGCACCTCTAAAACCGGCTTGGCACGGTAAAGCTGAGTGGGTGCCGGGAAATCGGTGGTGATTTTGCCGTCCACCTCATAAGCAACACAAACAGGAATTTTATCAAGATAGCCCAAAGCATCGATTACGGTAAATGCAGCAGAAGTTGCCCCCTGTGCTTTGCAGCCGAACTTGCTTGCCACAACATCAAACCAACCCATTCTACGGGGTCTGCCTGTGGTTGCACCGTATTCACCGCCGTCGCCACCGCGTCTTCTCATTTCATCTGCTTCTTCGCCGAAAATTTCACTGACGAAGGCACCGGCGCCAACCGCACTGGAATATGCCTTGGTCACTGCAACGATTTCTTTGATCGCATAAGGAGGGACACCGGCACCCACCGAACCATAGCCTGCCAGAGTCGAGCTGGAGGTGGTAAAGGGATAAATGCCGAAATCCGGGTCTTTCAGTGCACCCAATTGACCTTCCAACAAAATTTCTTTGTCAGCTTTGATGGCGTCCTGTAAAAATGCGAAAGTATCTGCGGCAAAGGGGGTGATCATCTTTTTGTATTCCATCATCTGCTCAAATAACTCTTCCGCCACCAGCAAAGGCTTATGATAGAGATTTTGGAGCAGAACATTTTTAATCTCAATTACATTTTTGATTTTGGTGAGCAGTTCACTCTCGCTTCCGAACAGCTCACATACCTGAAAACCGATTTTTGCGAATTTATCTGAATAAAAAGGAGCGATACCCGAACGGGTGGAGCCAAACTCTCTGCCGGCCAGTCTTTCCTCTTCATAGGTATCGAACAGGATGTGGTAAGGCATCATGATCTGTGCGCGGTCACTGACCAAAACCTTGGGTGCGGGAACATCGCGGTCCACAACCGAGTTGTATTCTTTGATGAATTTGCCGATGTCCAGTGCAACGCCGTTGCCGATGATGTTGGTGCAGCTCTGGCTGAACACGCCGGACGGCAACATATGCAGCGCAAATTTACCGTAGTGATTCACTATGGTGTGTCCGGCATTGCTTCCGCCTTGATAGCGTATTACAATGTCAGCCTTCTGTGCGAATGCGTCCGTAATCTTGCCCTTACCCTCGTCGCCCCAGTTGGCGCCTACAATCGCTTTAATCATCCCATTTGCTCCTTCATACTTATTTCAAAATCACCATCAAAGATAATAATTTCTCTGCATTTACATATATTTTTACCAAAAATGCTCTTTAAACCCTGATTTCAGGCATTTTTCCGGTTACTGCGTTATTTTCCAAAATAGGCTTTACGTGGTTCCGGATGAAATGATCCACCTGAATATCTGCCATACCGATGAAATTCCGGGGCTTCATAACCTGTAGCAGCTCATCCATAGTCACGCCGAAAGCGCTGTCCCCTGCGATTCGTTCCAACAAGTCGTTTTTGCCGCCTTCCACTTTTACCACACGTGCCGCTTCCATGGAATGTACACGGATCCGCTCGTGGAGTTCCTGACGGTCCCCTCCTCGTTTCACGGCGTCCATCATGATGTTCTCAGTCGCCATAAAAGGCAGCTCAGCAAGCAGGTGCTGTTCGATTACCTTTTCGTAAACCACCAGTCCGTCGGAAACATTGATATATAAATTCAAGATCGCATCCACCGCCAAAAAACCTTCCGGGATGGAGATTCTCTTGTTTGCGCTGTCGTCAAGTGTTCGCTCAAACCACTGGGTGGCCGCCGTAACGGCAGGGTTCAGTGCGTCCACCAATACATAGCGGGCCAAGGATGCAATCCGCTCGCTTCTCATGGGGTTCCGTTTATACGCCATAGCGGAAGAGCCGATCTGTCCTTTTTCA
>MKRK01000023.1:513-3396 GCA_001896915.1 Clostridiales bacterium 43-6 | reverse complement strand
ACAGACGAATGTCGTTGGAGAATTTATGGGCGCTTTGGGCAATGCCGGAAAGCACGTTCATAACCCTTGCATCCACCTTGCGGGAATAGGTCTGTCCGGACACGGGATAGGTTGCTGAGAAGCCCATTTTTTCAGCAATCAGCTTGTCCAGCTCCACGACCTTTTCGCTATCACCCTCAAACAGCTCATAAAAGCTTGCCTGTGTACCTGTGGTACCTTTTGAACCCAATAATTTGAGAGTGGAAACCACAAAATCAAGCTCTTCCAAGTACATCAGTAAGTCCTGAATCCACAAGGTGGCTCGCTTGCCTATGGTGGTGGGCTGTGCGGGTTGAAAATGAGTAAAGCCGAGGGTCGGCAAGGCTTTGTATTGATCTGCAAAATCCGATAGCAGTTGAATGGTTTTAATCAGCTTTTCTCTTATTATGAGCAAGGCTTCCTTCATGATAATAATATCCGTATTGTCGCCCACATAGCAAGAGGTAGCACCCAGATGGATGATGCCCTTGGCATTCGGGCATTGCTCGCCGTATGCACGGTTATGCGCCATTACATCGTGACGGCATTCCTTTTCAAACTTTGCGGCCACTTCATAATTGATATCGTCCACATGACTTTTCAGCTCGTCGATCTGTTCTGTTGTAATGTTCAGCCCAAGCTGCTGTTCGGCTTCTGCCAGCGCAATCCAGAGCCTTCTCCATGTGGTAAATTTCATATCGGGTGAGAAAACCAACTGCATTTCACTGCTTGCGTATCGGGAATTTAACGGGTTTTCATAAGTGTTTTTCATCATAAACTCCATTTCTCCGGCGACGCAGATCGATGTCATGAACAAAAAGCACTCACCTTCGTTGATGAAGTAAGAGCTGATTGCCTCCCCCGCACTCCGTGCGTTGGTGACATGCGCCGCTGGCATTTACACACAATTATGGTGTAACAATCCTAACGGTTGACTTCTACCGGGTATGTACCGCTGAAGCAGCCGTTACAGTATTCGTCGGAACCAATCAGCTCATGGAGGCTGTCAAGGCTGAGATAGCCCAAGGAATCCGCTCCGATCATATCCCTGATTTCCTCGGTGGTTTCATAGTTTACCGCCGCCAGATTGTCACGGTTCGGAATATCTGTGCCAAAATAGCAGGGCCATAGGAATTTCGGGGAGGCAACACGCATGTGAACCTCTTTGGCACCCGCACTTTTCAGCGCTTTCACGATTTTTGCACAAGTAGTTCCTCTGACAATGGAATCGTCGATCATGACAATCCGTTTCCCTGTTACATTCTCTTTCAGCGGATTGATTTTCAGCATCACGCCGATATCCCTGTCGCTCTGAACAGGCTTGATAAAGGTTCTGCCCACATAGCTGTTCTTGATAAAGCCACGGCCGTAGGGAATGCCGCTTTCTTTGGAAAAGCCCACGGCGGCATCAATGCCCGATTCAGGCACACCAATGACCAGATCTGCATCCACAGGATGCTGCTGTGCCAGCAGCTTTCCGGCGATTTCACGTGCTTTCAGAACACTGACCCCATCAATGACGCTGTCGGGACGGGCAAAATAGATATATTCAAAAATACATTTGGCTGGTTCAGCGGCAAACTGTTTCACGGTGGTAATGCCGTCATCCGTCACCGTAACTACCTCGCCCGGTAAAATATCCCGGACAAAATCGGCCCCCACTGCGTCCAGCGCACAGCTTTCTGAGGCAAAAACATAGGAATTGTCCAGCTTTCCGATGCAAAGGGAGCGGAAGCCATGAGGATCTCTTGCGGCAATGAGCTTCCTCGGACTCATGACCAACAGCGAATAAGAACCCTGTAAAAACGGCAAAGCCCTGCATACCGCTTCTTCAACAGAACTGCAGTTTAACCGCTCTCTTGCGATGGAATAAGCGATAATTTCAGAGTCGGTGGTGGTTTGAAACACGGCACCTTTATCCTGAAAATAGGCACGAAGCTCGTCCGCATTGGAAAGATTTCCGTTGTGCGCAATCGACAGTGTGCCTTTTTTATAATTCATAACCAATGGCTGTGCGTTCTCACGAACAGAAGAACCTGTAGTGGAATACCGCACATGTCCGATGGCCATATGACCATCTAAGGTTTTTGCCTGTGTAGGGGTAAAAACATCGGCAACGAGACCGAGATCCTTGTGATACTGTACCTCCAGATTTCTTGATGCCGCAATGCCGCAGCTTTCCTGCCCTCTGTGCTGCAAGGCAACGAGACCGAACACAACATAGGGAACCACATTTGACTTGTCAAAGTCATAAATCCCAAACACTCCGCATTCTTCGTGCAAACCCATTATGAGCCTTCTTTCGGAAAAATTTAAACTTGTTTTATACTAAGCTAATGCCGAGACGTTTGCTCATTTCTGCATATGCCTCTTCCACGCCGCCCAAATCTCTTCTGAATCTGTCTTTGTCCAGCTTTTCTTTTGTGTCAGCATCCCAAAAACGGCAGGTGTCGGGTGAAATTTCGTCTGCCAAAATGATTCTGCCGTCGTATCTGCCGAATTCCAATTTAAAGTCAACCAAAATAACATTGACAGACTTAAAATAGTTTACCATGATTTCATTGATTTTATATGCCATTTCTCCGATTTTATCCAGTTCTTCCTTCGTGGCAATGCCAATGGCAACCGCATGGCTGACGTTGATCATCGGGTCACCCAAGCTGTCATCCTTATAGCAGTATTCGAGAACAGTAGACTGCAATTCCGTGCCTTCGGTAAGGCCCAGTCTTTTTGCCAGGCTGCCGGCCGCAATGTTGCGGACAATAACCTCGACAGGAACGATCTCAACGGATTTTACAGCGGTTTCACGGGCTGAAAGCTCTTCTATATAGTGTGTCTCAATGCCGGCTTCTTCAATAAGACGGA
>MKRK01000023.1:0-317 GCA_001896915.1 Clostridiales bacterium 43-6 | reverse complement strand
TTTGGAAATTTATTTTCTAGCTCATTTCATTAAAAATGCAGTAATTTTATTGACCGCCTTGATTGTATTTTCACGGCTTCCAAAGGCCGTTAATCTGAAGTATCCTTCACCGGAGGGACCAAAACCGCTGCCGGGGGTACCCACAACCTGTACATTTTCCAAAAGCATATCAAAAAACTCCCAAGAGGTGGTGCCGTCCGGAGTTTTCACCCAGATGTAAGGAGCGTTTTTGCCACCGAAAACTGTGAGACCTGTTTTTTCCAGTCCTTCTCGGATAATTCTTGCGTTTTCCATATAAAAACCGATATTTTCTTTGA
>MKRK01000022.1:4710-5070 GCA_001896915.1 Clostridiales bacterium 43-6 | reverse complement strand
AAAACATGATCGTAGCCTGTATCAGATAAATACTCCGCATATTCTTCTATGGTACCAATATCCTTGTATTTTTTTATCACATTATTAAATGCGGTATAAAAATAACTTCCGCCGCTCATTCCGTGAGGCAGTCCAACCAGATTAACAGACACAGGCGAACGGGGAACATCAATTCCTAAATGGCTTTTTATTGTAGTATGATCCTTAATAAATTGAGGCTGCGTATACTCCGGTGAGAACAATGCCGCAATATCAGCATCCCATTCCTGCTGATTTGGAAAAATTTCCGGTTTTTCCAAACTTTTCACTGTGATGCTTGTATCCGGAACAATCAAGTCAATTTTTATGGGAATATCCTTC
>MKRK01000022.1:3600-4659 GCA_001896915.1 Clostridiales bacterium 43-6 | reverse complement strand
CCGCTTTCGTTTTGAGGCAGCAGCAAGGTTAGCGAGTGATATTCAAAGCTTTCTGAGTTATATATTTCATCGCCGTTGTATTTTAAGATAACGTTTTTGACATTCCCCTCGATTTTAACCGGAAATGTCCATAATTCATAGGAGTTCATAAAGGATCTTGCACTGTTATCGGAAGTGAAAATATAGCTTTGCCCGTTGTCCAAGTAAAGTGCGCGTAACCAGTGATTACCGGGAATCAAGCTATTGTCAATATCCTTCATGAAATGGCCTCTGGCATTGGTACCTTCCCTTAATACAACCTGTGCATTATAGTCACTGTTATGCTCAAACGGAATGATAGTTTCTGTTGTTCCGTCATAATTCACTTTTTTAAATGTAATGTTTGGCCAGTCTACGGCATCCGATACCCCTGCGCCAATATTACGCACTGCGTTTTGACGTGTTCTGCCGTCGTTAGCAGACTGGTCTGAAAGACCGATCGGCATATCAAAACGAACCAGATTCATATTGAAGTTTTTTGTTTTATATAGCGGGAAATCATTCAGTGTTGCCGGTCTTGTTGATAAGGTTTTGTCTTTGTCCATCTGTATCTGCTGGTCGGTCAGCGAACACGGGTAAACCGCCACACTGTCCAGCATCCCCTTTCCATAAACGCTGACACCGCTGTAAAAATCACGTCCCAGATTACAGTTTGATGTATTGGCATTGAGATTATAGGGTACCTTATCGGCTGTGGCCGTATAAATCTTTGACCCGTTTAAGTATAAGGATATGCCGACATCCTTCTGAAATGCAGCTGCAACATGAATCCATTCTTTTGGCTGAATATTCAAAGGAGCGGTAGTAAAATTATAGAAATTATCACCGCAGTTCCCAAAAAAGTACAGTTGGCGTGTTGATAAAATCGACAGTGAATACGGGGTAGTATCAGAAGAGCCGTTCCGCTTTGTTATGATTGGGAAATGCTGATTAAAATCTTCGGGATACACCCAGGCAGTAATTGAAATTTTATCTGATATCTGATTCATTAAGGAGCTTCCGGTTAAGGGTATTCTGGCT
>MKRK01000022.1:1403-3577 GCA_001896915.1 Clostridiales bacterium 43-6 | reverse complement strand
TGTGTGTTCCAGCTTCAGGGCATTTCCGCCGTTTGTTCTGCCGCTTGTGGTATAATGGTTTGAAACGGCTGTGTTTGAGTGTTCGTAAATAGCGCCATGGAAACCTAAACCGCTTGAATCAGTTATTTTTGTGAAATCCGGTTCATTATCCATATTGTAAACAGCTAAAACAGGTACAACCTCTGCCGAATCAACACGATAACCTGATATTATTGTTACTATTAATAATATCGAAAGTACATTTTTCATGATTTTCACTGACAGAATCACCCCTTAAGCTGAAAGCGGAAAGTTAGTTCGCTTTCCACTCTTTGTATTGTTTTTCCATTTCCGCTATGATTTCATTTAATCCGTTCGCCTCTAATTTACTGATATATTGCGGGATTGCTTTGTCAACATCCAAAGCTCCGACTCTTAGGGGCGTTTCAAACTCGGAATAAATATTGTTTATTGCCGCGATTTGTGTTTTAACAGGCTCCTGATTAAACATAAAGTTGCTTAGCTTGACCTCTTTCGCATTTGCGTTAAACGTCTTAAATTTTTCCCATTTATCTTTGGATTCATTTTCCCAGAGATAGTTTAAAAATTGATTACCCATTCTCCATTCAATTCCCGGGTTATATCCTTTGTCGGACGCCTTTGTGACTCCTTCAGGCAATTTAATTGTGTTTTCATCTACTTTCACATAGTTTTTGCCCTCAACACCGTTCACAAACAGATTGATGAGCTTTTTATCGGTATAGAGCTTATTGATAAGCATCATGGCGCGCTCAGGATTCTGGCTTGAAAAAGGAATTGCACACATGGACGCACGCGCTGCGCTAACATTAAGCTTTGGTGTTGTAGTATAGCCGCGTACATACTCTGTGCCTAAATCCAGGCTTAAATTTTTCTCGGTTTCAGGCTTGCCGCCCTGTACAACGATTCCTGTTTTATTATTCTGGGCAGCAGCATACTGAACTGTATTTGTGGTTGCGGCGTCTGAATTAATATATCCGGCTTTGTTCCACTTCTCAAAATATTTATACAGGCTGATACGTTCCGGCATTTTTGAAGAATGAAGTACCTTTTCCGTCTTTGTATCAAAATAAAATTCCTTTAATCCATGGATTGCTTCATATCTGAACTCATCTTCAGGCTGTACATCCAGCTTGAAAATCTGAACCGTTTGATTATTCATCCAGTACGGAACCATATTCGGTTCTTTCTCCTTTAAGGTTGAAAGAATTGTATCAAACTCGGCCAGCGTATCAGCATTTTTTATATCAAGATTATGCTTTGAAACCAAATCTTTTCTGTAATATAAACCTTCGCTTTCTCCGATATCCTTATAGGTCGGCAGAACATAAGTAACCCCTTTGACCTTCATCGATTCAAGTAAATCGGAAGGAATGGTTTCTTTAATCCCTTTACCGTAATGATTCAGTAATTCATCAAGCGGTAAAAAAGCTTTTTTAGGAAGATTATTAAAGAAAATTAAGGTATTGGCAAAAATATAGTCCATTTTTTCGCCCGACTGCAGCTTTAACGGAAGCTTTTGATAAAATGTGGCATAATCCGGACTTTCAATTTCAACCTCACAATTTAATTCAGCCTTAAGATACTTGTTGATTTCATCTTTTACAAGCTGCATATCCGCTTCGTTTCCTGTTCCCGTGGGATAAAACATCTTAAGGGTAACAAATTTATTGCCACCGCCGGACGAATCAGCTAATTTTGCCTTGTTACATCCGGAAAAACTGAGCATCAGCAGAGATGCCGCTATTAAAAGTGTAATTACTCTTTTCACTAAAAAACATTCCTTTCATCAATTAGGCGTAACATACGGTGCCTGTTTATATGGTTTTAATTTATCTGTGCTGTTAAAATAGAGGATTTTATATTTCGGGTCGGTTAATCCCGCCGGTATGGTTACAGATAAAGGGATTACCGATTGGGGATTGGTTAAATTCAATGTCTCTTTTTCACTGACGGCACATTCAACAAGCCTGTCACCGTCATATAAAGCCATTACAAGCTGTACATCGTGGGCTCCTGTAAGCGCTGTAGCTGTTACTTCACAGGCTGCAACTCCGCCGCTTACAGTGATTTCCGGTTCTGAAAAATCAAGCTGGTTCAGAAGCGTGACAATGATGCCGTCTGCATTGATTCTTTTTCCCTCTGTCTTGCATTTA
>MKRK01000022.1:0-1384 GCA_001896915.1 Clostridiales bacterium 43-6 | reverse complement strand
CCTGTAAATCAAAGTCGCCGATTTCCTCCCATCTCTGTGCGCCGCCGTTTGCGTCTACCGTCGTTCGCCAGAAGGTTGGCACATACTCGTGCATTAATACAGAGCCGTTGGTAATACCGACTTTTAAAGTTGCGGAAGGGTCATGGGATTTAGACTCAAATGTCGCTATTTTTACTTTGTATTTCCCGCCTAAACCAATTTTTGCTTTCATTGTTGCGGTATCTCCAAGCGTAGTTGAATATCTTACATCAGAA
The DNA here is from genome assembly GCA_001896915.1 of Clostridiales bacterium 43-6. Lineage (GTDB taxonomy): Bacteria > Bacillota > Clostridia > Oscillospirales > Acutalibacteraceae > MKRK01. Next base: position 1,130 of record MKRK01000022.1, on the reverse strand, counting down.
CCGTTTTTAGGGGTATATCCGGTTGACTGCGCCCAGCCGGTTCCGGTTTCCTCGTAACTCCAGCCGCCAAAAGTATAGCTGGCTGACGGTCCGTTGTTTGTATAAAGTTCCTGAAGATTTACAAGATAAACAGTAGCGTCAGTTGTTTGACCGTTACCGCTCGCCGTTAATTTAACCTCATTATTTCCTACATATGCTGAGGAAGGAGGCGTAAATGTCCAGTTATAATTTCCGTTTGAATCCAAGCTCCCTTGAAAGTTTCCTTTTGCAGGAGGAGTTGTTACAGTTACTGCTAAATCCGGAACATTTGCAAAATTACTGATTTTTACTGTACCGCTGTGAACAGCCCCCGGCAGCGCTTGTGCCGTTATGCTTGAAGCTTCGAATACCGGAGCCGGGTTTTCGACTATTAAAGTAAATCTTACCGCATCCGCACGCATATATTTTGCAGGGGTAGTACTTGCTGAACTTGATGCTATAGCCTTTAGCTGTACTTCACCGGCGGTAAAATGATATGTACCAATTTCTTTCCATACAAATGCGGATGTATCGTTGGCAACCGACCATGTAACAGCCGGAGTTATCGCACTGCCCACAGCAGTACCGGATAATTCAAGGATTCCGTTAGGGTCATTACCTTTTCTTTCATAATAGTTATATTCCACCTTATAATTCCCCGATTCGGTAATCTGAGCTTTAAAGGTAACTGAATTACCCGGTACACCTGTAAACCAGTATTTTTTATCAGCCCCCTGCGCACCGGTAGTAGCGGAGCCGGACCGTGTCCATGTACCGCCTATGACAGTAGAAGCGTCTGAATCGTCCGCAATAATCGGATCTATCGCATAAACAGCTAAATGAAGAGAAAACATAAAGATACAAAATGTGCAAACTAAAAATAATTTCTTAAACATAAATACCTCCATTAATTACATTAAATCTATTCTTCTAAAGGCTTTGGATTGGGGCAGTCAAGATGTGTTATTGTATTGCAGGGTTTTGCCCAGTAACACGCATTTTTTATAATCTTTTGTATGTATTGATTCTCGTAAACAGGATATTCCTCATGTCCAGGCTGAAAATAAAATATTTTTCCCAGACCTCTTGTAAAGGTACAGCCTGCCCTGATT
>MKRK01000021.1:17685-18181 GCA_001896915.1 Clostridiales bacterium 43-6 | reverse complement strand
GATACGACAAAGTCCCCGTAGTAGGCGAGTCGAAAACGTTCATTGAGAGAGACATCTGAGGAAACGACATCGTCTCGATCGAGTCGAGTGACTTCGGTCCAGTTGAATGGTTTGGGTGATCGGCTACGGGTAGACATGGTGGTTCGAATTGTGAAAGAGTTGGTCGAGATGCGATGGACTCGAAGCACTGAGAATGGCTCTGGAAGGATCAAATGGCTGGAAGTTTATTGGAATATTGCGAGAACGATCTGAGAAAGGGTGGATAGTTGACACGTCATCTCAACACCAGCTGTGAATCACAATAACACGATCGATCCATGTTCAACACCGAAAATGGCTGCTTCTGTTACGGACATCAAGGCATACATATCGAACAAACTGGAATCAACGATATCCGGTCTTCCAAAACAAGTCCCATATAATTCAATCTGCGAGCCGTATGTCGTTTTGTCTTCACTCATACGTTCAATATCTCCAACCAAAGAGGATCTTGACC
>MKRK01000021.1:17123-17635 GCA_001896915.1 Clostridiales bacterium 43-6 | reverse complement strand
CAAACGCCAGTGACGTCTTACAGCATTGAAACAGTCGCCGATGCGACCTCAATAGCAGTGTTTTTGAAAAAAGGCAGCAGCACATCATATCGTAGATACGACAGCTTTGCACGAATTCAAACAGCGATCGAGTTAGCAGAAAGTTATGAAACCGTGGACGAACTTGTTGTATTTTGATTGGAGTAAACCTTTCTTGGAAACTTCTTCTGCGAGAGCGAGCCTTGCATTTACTAAATCTAGAGAGCGAGCCTGAAGCAAAGCGAGGCGCAGCTTTGATCAACCAAGGCCATCAATCGACCTAGTCATACTTCAAACACATTCACCCATCCAAGATGACAGATATCATGCCAAACCCATTCGAAAACCTACCTATCCCTGACTTCGGCCCAGGTGATGACGTTATGCTCGTAGACCCATTCGACTACGAATACATTGAGCCAACCGATTATTCATACTTACCAGAACCAGAAGAGTTCATCCCTCTCGAAGACGACAAAGACTTCATCCAAACG
>MKRK01000021.1:4682-16758 GCA_001896915.1 Clostridiales bacterium 43-6 | reverse complement strand
AATCACTTACTTTATATGTATATATGCCATTATACTCATTAACAAGCGTTTCTTGATGGTAGCCATCTTCGCTCGATACATTAGGATGATATTCGGTATAGGAATCAAAATAAGAAGACCAGCTTGGGTCAACTAAGTTGCTCAATAATACCATTTGATCATATGAACTTAATCTGTTACAAAACTGTTCCAAATATCCATCTTCAGATTCTATGTAGCCCTGATCTCTCATCATCGCGCTGATCCATTTTGAAATTGTTTCATTTTTTACTTCATATGCAAGTTCAATATTATCGATCAACTTATCAAACGAGTAACTTGTAACATAATAATATGCTTTGATTGTATATGCACGTATAATAATAATCGTGGTCAAGGCTGAATAGTCACCCTCAGTAAGTGCTGCATCAAAAAAATTTAAAGCAACCAGAATGTACTGTTCTCTCAATTGAGGATCATCCGATATTTGATTTTCTCCATATAAGAAACAATAGCCCAGTTTTGCCTGAACAGACTTTCTTGCGTTAGAGTCCGTAATCACTTGATTTGATAAATAGCACTCAATTGCCTTATCATACATTTCGGTTTGATAAAAGTAATCGCCAAGAGCGATAAGCTTCTCTGCTGAATACTCATTAGCAGGATATTTATTTGTGAAATAGCCCGCTAAAGATGGTGTCTCTTCCGCAGCATATTTTATTATTTTCGTGGTCGGCGTCGGGGTAATTGTATTAATTACCGCGCTCTCCATCTTATTATCAGCTTCCCCAGAAGTTTTAGATGCCTTATACATCTTATTAAGAGAGAATGCTATTAGAGCAATGACTAGTGTAGATGTACATATCAGTAATATCCAAATGTATTTCTTGTTATTTTTCCTTTTTAGTACAAAAAAACTAAAAAGTAAAAGCAGCAAGGCAATTGCAATGAAACACCAAGGTGCATACTTATGACCACCTGCTTCTGAGAATGCAATGCTAACACTCGCTAATGCTACAGAAAGCAAGTTGAATGATATAGAGTATTTTTCTTCTTTCGAACTCTCTATCGCATCCTTAATTATTGTTTTCTTAGGCTTAATCATACACGAGGCACCTTCACGTTGCATGTTCATTCAATATATAGTCTGAAATCTGCAAGCACTATAATTACTGAACGCAGGTTCTTGATATGTTTTTCTCTCTACGTTGGCATTATCTTAATGCAAAAATACGTGCTCTTGCTCTGAGGCTACCAAGTCAAAGCAAAAAGTATAGCATTCATGCCTAACGCACTTTAACCCCGAAAAAGTTACGTTTACTTGTTCTAAACTACCCATTTCTGTCTAGCTTGTCAATATTGATTACAGGTTTCTAAAACAAAATTCAAATTAGTCTCAAACAAAATTGCACTTATCAGCAAATATAAGGCGTGACAAGAGTAGTGTTCGTCCGTCGAGCACGGAGCTAACGCATCCAAATGCAAACATATTCGTGTTTATGGGTGGGTTTGGAATGACTGTATTACTATAACCTCTGATTATGTTAATACTTGTCTTGCCAAAGTAATCAAAACTCTTATGCCGAATAAACCGAGATCACTTATTGCTGTAAGGACCTAATAAGAACGTCCAACAGATGGTAGCTTAATGCCATATTGGGGTAGTTAATCTCCGCCACTTCCCCTTTCTGGTAAGAAGCCGTCATATTGCCTCTTCCGCTGAACAATAATTAGATATGCAACACATACACAGCTTATTAGAAAGTATCCGGTGTAAGAGATAACCTTATATACATGTTCTTGACTTATACCAGAATCTGATTGCATTTTCTCCAATAGAATATTTAAATACAAAATATCTAATAGCATAGTCGCTGTACCGTTTACAAGTGCCACCGAAATTAGGTTGCCGCGAAATAGAAATAATAACGTTATTATTACAATGCTTAGATAGATGTTATAAAAATAACTTTCAAATTGGTTAAGAGCTTCCGTGGCCTGTTCATAAGCATTCGATTCCAAATAAATTTTAAAAACATGAATAAGATTAAAAAATATTATCGAAAGTATAATAGTTACGATGGTTCCTATATGAACCCCATACCTTTTTTGAAATATTGGGTAAATTGCCGCAATCGGAATGACGTTGATCATTATACGGCTCAATTCTAAGGTCGTATTACCGATTAATAGTAAAGGTGTATTAGGGTGATGAACCATGTATACGCTGATAAATGTTACAAACGCAATAAACGAAAAAGTATTTGTTGCCCATATCCCTGCGCCGTGTGAATTGTATAGGTTTTGTTTTTTTTGTATATACTTATATAACAACACTAACACCATAGTGGATGCAATATTAAAAAAAGCTCTGTAGAATGCAGTTGCCCACGCGAAATTTAAAAAATCATCCCAACAAGCAAACACTACAAGACCCAAAATGAGTGTCGCTACTATCCCTGCTCCTACACTAAGGCAATAGAAAAATATAAAAACTATCACCGTTTTAATCGGAGAGTCAGTCCAAGTAGACTTTTGCTTTTTCAAGTTATTTTTCATCTTCAGCTCTGAATGAGTTTAGCATCGTCTTCAATTGCCACCTCAACTAAGCCCTTATTAGATTCGAAATGCACAGAAATTGGTTGCTCGTATTGGTTGTAATAGATATCTTCATAATGCACATATATATCAAACCAATATGAGTCCTTTGGGAGAGCGTTGCATATATTCACAATCAGATAGAAACTATCGCCAACTCTTATGGGCTGGATATATTCGCTAAAAGAATCGTTCATGCCTCCACCAAAAAGATCCTTGCTCTCATATCCTTCATACCCTAGGTCATAGTCTTCCTCTTGGTAATAGCCACCCGACGATAAATATATCTTATACATCGCACCTAACCCAACGTTTTCTAGTTTGCAGTAGTAGCATCTGTATTTATCTATGTCTGTGTACAAAGAAAACTTTGAGTCAATACGACATTCCATATGTCCAGTTTCCTCAGAAATGCCGTCAATTGAGAAAGCCACTACAGTCTCCGAAATCGGATTGATCTCCTTTTGAAGGCTTTCGAAGTTCGTCTCCAAAATTGCCTCGCCTTTAGTCATCACAATATAGGGCTTTGCTTCTTCCCTTAATGCATACTTCGTTGTATCAAGGTCATTCCTAATTGTCCATGCAACACCCATTAACGCAACAACTACGGTAAGTGCCGTTCCTACTGCAGATCCAATAAAACCATAAATGAAACTGTTTTTTTGCATTTCAATTGATTCGTTTCTAGAAGCGTCATTGTTTTTATTATGTGTTCTATTCAGCTCAGGAGAATTGGCATCCATGCCAACTTCTCTTCCTTGACCGCGCTTGTTTCTTCCTTTTATATCTACTAATATATTGCCCAAAGGCTCGACGTTTTTATTACGCTCTTCATTTTGATCCGAAGAAACAATATTCGCGGTGATTGCCTCTTCACAAATTCTCTTGTTTTGAGGTTTTATTTCACCTTTCTCCAAAGAAGCACCACTCTCATTACGCAAATTATTTTGCTCAGGCGAAGTATCATGCGTGCCTTTATCTAGCTCGAAAGCGCGTTTCTTTTTGGATTTCTTCTCCATCACCCTTCTCCTATCATTATTAAATACGATAGTCTATTGCGTATGCAAAGCTGAGGCTTTATTGGAACCATGTCTAATAATTTATAAGGAGTATTGTTCGTCCGGAGAACATGGAGCTAACGCATCCAAATGCAAACATATTTGTGATTATGGGTGGGTTTGGGGCAATGGTATTGTTTTAGTAGCTTTCAACATAGACATCTCATAAGTTTCGGCGACGCTTCAATTCAGCAGGTAGTTCAAACAAATACTTCATTAGCTCCTGTGTAAAGTTTAGAAGTTGTGTTGCATCTTCCATTGTTACTTCATTAGCAGGATCATAATGAGCTCCTTGATTTCCTAATAATCGGACTTCCCTAGCCCAATCTGATAACGAAGGCTGTAAAATGTTTTTACTTGATAAGCTCTGCAACCGTTGTGCCAATGAACCAGAACCTTCTCCAAAGTGTGCAGATATAGCCTCTATTGTAAGCCTTAGCATTACCGCTGTTGCACGAGGTGCTTTTGCGTAATATGCTTGTACAGCTTCGATAAATATGTTAGAAATCTCGGCTGGAATATCGTCTGATAGTTTGCTTTGTGGTAATGGCCACCAATGTATCCCACGGAAACTCACTTCACCGCCTTTTACGATACCCGATCTACTTGGATGGTCGCCAATCCATTCCTCTTCTACTACAACCACCCCTTGATGACAATGTCGGCAAATCATGCTAATAACTTTATCTGAATAACTTCGATAAGGCGCACCACCATTCGATGGATGAACTATTGCGCCATCAAACGTAACAGGTAATTCTCCAATTGTCTCAAAACTAGATTGCTTCCCACACCGCGGGCATAATCCATTAGGTCTATATGAATCTGGCATCCCATCATGAGTTAAAGGCAAATCTTCATTCCGCTCACCCTTTACTATATTGGATTTTTTAAATAATCCAATCATTTTGGCTGTTACCTCCAGTATTCTACATTTAATTATATTAAATTCCTTTGTTGTTGATAATATCAAATATGATTAGGAATCACCGGTTATCTGTTTCCGTTGTCTTTCAATTTCCTCATTCAGTCCCATTTGTACCCTCTTCCCTCGGCCCAAAGAATTTATCGCCATTCAAGTGAATCATATGTTCCGGTAGATCAGCTATCCAAACCTCTGTTTCCCATGCTAAATCTAAAATAAACTTCTTGTAGGTCGAAAGATCATTAAATGCCGTGATAAATATCAACTCTGCTGGACAATTCTCACTTAAGCTTTTGATCTCTTCAACACGCGCCTTCGTCATCGGCCCACTTGATGTAACTGCCTCGACAAAGTATACCCATTGCTTATCATCACGGTAAAGGATCACATCCGGAAGCGTAGATTCATCAATTACTTTAATTTTTAGGTCTGCTAGTCGATCATTATCTTTATATAGAAAACGATTTTGTGTATCGCCAATGTAGAGAATTCTTGAATTATGTGCAAATCGCGAAGCAAATTCTTCTATGATTGCTTTCTGCAACTTATTGTGTACACCCAAAGATAACGTAGCAGGTTCCCCATTAATCAGAATTGGAATCTGTTTCACTCTGCGTTTTCGATTGTATATATCTTCAAGCTCTTTGTGCGCATCAAGGAATGTTGCTAATTCGCTAGCCCAAAACGGTGTATTGTATGTGTTTAATAGCTCAATCATCTCCGTAGTAAAGCGATATGCAAAATTTGGGCTGTTCGTTGATTTCCCGTTATCCTCAATAATCGCTGCCGCCCTGAGAGGTTTTAACGCATCTTTGCGAATGGTTTCTCTGGTGTTTTCAGCATAACTTACATCATAGTTCTCAGATAAAAATTGAATAACATCATGAATCCTTGAGAATTCATTCGAAACTCTTTTCCAACTGCCATTCTCAGGCAACTTTGCTAGCGCAAGAAATACTCTAGCACACATATCATTTTGCTGTTTCGTTGGCAGTTTTAATTGCCCCAATATATCCTTTGCTTCATCTACCTTCATAATAGTCCTCCAAAATACTGTCGCACTCAGAAGTTGTTAGCGCCCTTCGAGTTAATGCCATATGCCCCATTTCACAAATATCTTTGATCGGCGGAATAGGCATTGAATTCAATTCAGCCGCATTTACCTGAGTGCTTCCGTTTAGTATTCTATAATACTGATCCCACAATGTAGATGAGAGTAAAACGAAAAATCCATGTAACTCACAATCCGTTATCTCCCCATGCTTTTTGGTTAAATAGTTTAGATGGTTTTCGGTTGAAATAAACTGTCCAACCTTTCTACTTTTTGTTTTATAGATTGCTGGTTGTAATCGACGCTTTTCTTCTTTTGAAGTAAATCTTTTCACCAAAAGATAATCTTGATCTACCATAAGAACAGATTTGCAGTCGATAGATATATATTGTTTCTCCGCATTCTCAATTGGATGTTTAATTTCGCCATTTTGGAAATTCACAGGCCAAATAAGCGGGCAGGTGTGAGGTATATTAGTTTCATGTAGGAATTCTTTGTTCCTAAAGTCAACAACTCTTCCAGTTTTAAACTTATATCCACGCTCCTCTACTGAAGCTTGAAATGAGTTGATATATTTGAGTGTTTTCAACTCTCCATCATTACTTGGTAGAAACAAATATCGCCCGTTACATGGTTGAAAGCAAGCTTCCTTCTTCGCATATAAATGTTCCGTTTGATCAAAATCCGCCGATCCATCACTCGTTGAAATAAGTATCAATTCACGTTGAAAACTGTTATCTCTTATTCCGTATAGAATCATTGTCTCTTGCAAGACGTTCTCCCTTTTAAATACTTTATCGCGAGATACAAATAAATGGATACTACTAATATCAATGTTTGCAAAAAAGCGCTTTCTAAAAGCAAAAAAGTATAGCCCTGATGTCCAGGATCGTGGAACTATAAAGATATACTCTCCACCCAACCGAAGCAGGCTTAATGCCATTGCCATAAAGAGAAAATACAAGTTAGGTTGTCCATGGATAATTTCTTCCATAGCTATTGCTTCTTCGCTTTTCCGCGATATCTTTTTATACGGGGGATTGCAGATGACTATGTCAAAATCGCCGCCGTTTTTCCCCTTGTTACTAGTAATAAAGTTTACAACAAGGATTTTATATGAAAAAAACACTTGATTCTTTTCGCAATACTTCTTTGCATCGTTAAGATTCTTTCTGAGGAGAGTAATTATTCTCTTGTCATTTTCATAACATACAAGTGAAATCGATTTGCATAAGCCACGCTGAATCAGTCTCTCGATGATTGCTACGCTAAGTATGCCGCTACCAGCACCAGGATCAAGAATTCTTGCTGTGTCGGATTGATATTGACAAAATGAAGCCATATATTTAGCCGTTTCAATTGATGTGAAAAATTGGCCTAAAACTTTTCGTTCAGCCTTATTGACCTCTCCCAAGTATTTACTTGTTCTTTCGCAAACTTTATCAAGAAGCATTAGGAACCTCATTGTCATGATTTATTAGATTATAACACGGCTGGAAATAAAGTAATATGACTTTCTATGTATGTGCGGAGTACCCGATTGCATAATAGAAGGCATAAAAAACTGAAACCTATTGGCAAAAATTGTTGAGACTACTAAATATTCTGTTTCTAGAAGCAATTAAATAGGTCACCACGATTTCTCGAAAAATCGGTGACCTATTATAGTTCAGAATAAGAAAAAATATTGGAAGTCCCTACTGTTTGTAACGCTTTTTTCGATCAATAAACTATACTGCCATCTTCTTGAGCAATCTAATTATTTCCTCGTTTTGTCTCATAAGAATAAAGTTCTGCTCAATTTGCGCTCTCGCCATTTCAAGTGCAAATGCTTCATTCGAATTCCCGCTCAACAGGCTGCCAAACGAGTAAAGCTTGGACCCCGCTAGACTAGTTGCGATTGCTTTTAGCGATGTAAAATTCTTAAGTTTTATATCCTCAGAAGTATAATTGTCAAAATCCAGCCCAAACTTCTCTATTGCGGCTTTGTCTTTCGCTTCCTGTTGCGCTTGTTTTTCTGCTGCTTTATCCGCTTTACTATTGCCAAACATACTACACCCTCCTAATCGATGTTTGTCTAAAAATATACTTTGCGTTGAATCAATTCGTTACGCTACCATTACCATTCATAATGCGCGAACCATCGCAATGTTTTTCGCCTTATCCCTCATAGTTCTTATCTAGCAGCAACCAAATCAAAACACTGTCTTTTGCCTCTGCCGGCAACTCTTGCTCAACCCCGTCTATTGAAATCTTGGATACCGAAACCCGATCTCCTTCAAGAGTAAAATCCATGACAACTTGTGTACCCGCATTTGGTTCATCCATCAGGGCATAAGAAATTGTTACTGTTCCGTTTTGCGATTCTTGAGAATAGTCGGAGTTTATTAATACCCCGTTTTCAGTTCCTTCACCCCAAGGTATCTCGTTATAGGTGTCCATTACTATCTCGGTAAAGAAGCTCAGGCAGGCGTCTTTTGCGTCTTGTACACTTATTGCTTTCGGCGACTCATTAGGCTGTTGTAGAGTCTCAGAAGGGCTTTGAGACGGCTTGTCGATGGACTCCGCATTGGGTTCTTGAACTGTTTCGGTGGTTGCTGTGGGATTCGTAGCCGCACCACCTCTTGTTCCTATCAAGAGTATACCAAACCAAATTGCAAAAACAACCGTCAAGATAATCTTGCTTTTCTTCTGCATCTGCTTTTGACCAGCCCATAAGAGTATCAATCCAAGAGGTGGAAAAAATATCAGGCTAACCCACAAAACCCATTTTCTTTGAAAGAACTTCTGCTTCGCTTTTTCCATTAATGTACTCCCCTTTTCGTGTTTCACTCATTATAGCGCATCACACTTCGCCTGTACATTAATTTTCCACTGCTTATTGTGTTATAGTTCGGATTGTTCATTCAACCTATAATGTACTCAAAAGGCAGGGGGCTATTTGAGAAGTTATGGGAGATTTCGTCATTACACCCAAAGAAGATAAAGCGGTCACCATGACAATCCGCATCGATAAAACTTTACAGGAAGAGTATAACGAGCTGTCCGCAAAAACCAATCGCTCACGAAATGAGCTGATTAGTATGGCATTGCGTTACGCTCTGGATCACATGATCGTCAAAGATAAAGAATAGTATCATAATCCACTTAAGAGGTTTGCCTTTACACTGTTAATACACCTTGCATTTTTCTTCAATTTGTTCAGAACAACCATTACTGAAGATAAACCGAGTTTCGCACTTTATACCAAGGATAATTATTCATCTAAACAATGTGGCAACTATTTTGATAGTTGCTGTTTTTCTGAAATCAATCCTCAAAGGTATCTTCATCGTCTGTTTCTTCCCATTCATCATCCGAGCTTTCAGATGCTTTCTTTCCGTTACTTCTCACAATAATAACTAGAGGGGAATCATCATCCTGGTTCTCTAGAAGAAGTGCATTTGCACCATAAGCCTTATCAATCAGATAGCGGCAAGCATTGAACCGATCTTTGCCATGCTTCTCCTGCGAGATTTCGATAATGGATTCAAGAGCTGACAAGGTGGAGGATTTTAAAAGCTCTTTGAATGAATTTCGTTCTTCTTTTTGTTGTTGAGAGTATTTGGGGCGCCCTTTTGGATTTCCGCTTGCCCCTTTTGTAAAGCCCATAGAATCCTCCTCCTTTCAGTTCTGCTAGAATATGTATCTTTATCAATGCATCAACCAACTGTGATTTGTGCTTTGGCATTTCTCGAATGCTATTTATTTGTTCTGAAACCAATGGATACAGGGTTGTCCTTTTAGCATTCAAATGAATTTATTGGTCCATTGTTATTTTATTGATAATGCATTGTTATCTATTCTCTTATGCTCTCTTTATAGGACAAAATGCGAAATCGGATTTTGCTTAAAAATCGATAAAAATCATGCTTTTCTCTATGCATTCTGCTCCAAAATGCCACTTTTCGCTAATTCTGCACAAATCACTTTCAACTAATTTTTACTCAAAATTTGAGTATTAAAGGATATTACCCACAAGCTTTTCTGAAGTCTCGAATTGTCATAACCGCGTCTTGAGGCAGGTTATATAGCTCGGTGTATTTGTTGACCTCTCTTTGGAGATTATGTATCGATTCACCTTTCTTTTCTTTCCATTTCTTCAGGGCCCTATATAGAACTTTATTATCAGGTATCAACTCACGCTCTTTTGCTATTGTAGAAATCGGATCATCCGTTTCACACAATGATTCATACAGATGATTCACGCAGTAGTTCAGATATGGTATTATCCGTTTACTTCTGATTTCATCACAAAAGATCCGTTTGTATTCCATCAAAAGCAAAGCTAACCCCTTGCGCGATACAATGTCGGAAAGCCTTACTTTTTTGCCAAACAGTTTGTGAAGTGTGCGCTCAAGCATAATGATTTCAATTCGCAGCAGTCCGTACGGTACGGTTTCAGACTTTTCCGTCTGCTCTTTAGGCTCCTTTTTCTGCTGTTCCGTTTTATCATATGCCTTTAAAATGTAGTATTTCTTTTTCGCAGAAATGAACGTCCTTACTTCTTCTTTGTATCTATTGGTTTTGCTTGGGCCAACATACTTTATATTGTCTCGTTTCGGTGTTAAGCAGGCATGACTTAAAAGATTCAAGACTTCGGATTGTGTAGCCTTTCCGCTCACAACTTGTGTAATATTCACCTCAACCAATTTCACTTCACTACCACGCACTTTTCCTAATACTTTTCCGAGCTGCAGCTCGCAGTCATTCATAATCACTGGGAGGCTTTCAACATCTTTCCAAGAAAATGGTTGAATATTGTTATCTCTTAAAAATCGAGGCAATACAAAATTTACTATAGCTTTCCCGCCTTCAACTTTAACTGTTCCATACTTTCTTCCTTGCTCACTTACCAGCGTTTGTTCTGGTAAATACTCGATTTCGTTCTCAAGGGTACCCTCAAAAGTACAACAGTCAATTCCTTGTCTTGCTTTGTTCCGAACCGTTCTTGTTTTTTTCATACACACGCCAATCCCTTTAAAATCTTGAACGCAAAAAAAGAAGCTGCTCGCCCAACCGGGCTACTCGCTTCCAAAAGCACTTTTAACTTACATATATTATATCACACTAAATACAGTCTGTAAAGGTTTTTATCGCAAATTTCGCATCTATTATGGTAATAGCTACTAGTTATGAGTTTGTTCGTATGTGCCAGAGCCTCTTAGCGCGGCTTAGAGTGCTCTTTCATTGTTGCTGACGCAGATTCTCGTATTCGCACAAAAAGCTCTCCATATGTCTTAACGTGAACTCTAGCGTTTTGCGCGTCTAGTCTTCCGTCCATTGCCTATTCCTCTCTTTCTTCTTTCACCCATTGTTCAAATTCGGATTGATGCTCGCTAATATACCCTCGAATATCTGAATACAAACAGCGTGCCAATTGCTCACATATTTTACGGTCGCTGTTGCATTCCGACATTGTTAATTCCTCCCTTCTGACGAGTTGGTACTTTACGCATCACGGTAAATAAACTATAATTCATTCAAAGTGCTTGTTCTATTACCAATTGCTCTCATTTTATAAACTATTTTCGGAGGTTATTGTGTCTAATATTACCAGTCGTTCCGATTTTGGAATTCAGTTTAGCAACCGCTTAGTAGCGCGAAGAAAAGAGTGCCAACTAAGTCAAGAGAGGCTTGCTGATATGATAGGCGTACAGAGAGAGACCATCAGTAAGTATGAACAAGGTAGGACTATTCCTGATTTGCTTTTTTTGATAAATGCATCAAAAGCATTAAATTGTTCATACGAATACCTTTTGGGTGAGTCAGATTATGTAAAGCCCCAGTACAAAGATATTGAAAAAATGTTAGGATTATCAAAAAAGTCCATTGTAACGCTAGAACAATTAACTATGGTGCTAAGATCGAATTTTGTAGGAAGGCCTGATTTAATTGATACCATTAATAAACTTATTGAAAGTACTGGCTACAATGAGCACTTTCGAAAAGATAACGAGACGATAGCTTCAACTGGGAGAGTATTTTCTCCCGGATTATTAAATATGATTAATGATTACTTGCTTTATGACACTGATTCTGCAAGCTTCTCTATTCAAAATATGATGCGAGGTAAACAGATAACGCGTAATGTCGAGGTCAATGCTGATACCGTTTCAAATATATTGCTACTGGACATCAATAAATTTTTGGTTGATTTGCGTGAGGATGAAGAATATAAAATCCGCAGAAGCGAGAGGCGAACCGAGCACAATCAATATCAAAAGCGAGTACGAAAAGAGCAGCATAAAGGAGATAACAAATGACCAACATCGTCATCTACGCCCGCTTCAGTTCACATAACCAAAACGAGCAATCCATAGAAGGGCAATTAAAAGCTTGCTACGATTTTGCAAAACAAAACGACTATAACGTAATTCACGAATACATTGACCGCGCCATCAGTGGCACCACGGATAAACGGCC
>MKRK01000021.1:4545-4609 GCA_001896915.1 Clostridiales bacterium 43-6 | reverse complement strand
TTTGCTCGAAATCGGTTTGATAGCGCGACATACAAAGCAAAGCTCAAAAAGAATGATGTGCGCG
>MKRK01000021.1:3820-4522 GCA_001896915.1 Clostridiales bacterium 43-6 | reverse complement strand
CCGAATTATCTCAAAAAATTTCGCGGGGAATGGCATTGAATGCAGAAAAATGCCTCGTCACAGGTGGCAATCTTGCACTTGGGTTTCGGGTTGACGAGAACAAGCACCTGCAAATCAATGACGCAGAAGCACTTACTGTGAAGAAGATATTTCAAATGTATGCCAACGGGTCAACGATGGCTGAAATTGAGCGGTATCTTAACAATCTCAGTATTACGACCTCTCGCGGCAATCCTTATAACAAATGCAGCTTGCGAAGGATATTAACCAACAAGAGGTATATCGGCATTTACACATACAACGATCTGGAAATAAGAGATGGAGTCCCGCGGATTATTTCGGATGAACTGTTCAACGAGGTACAGTTGATAATGGAGAAAAATAAAAAAGCTCCTGCCCGATCAAAGGCAAAAGCCGAATATATTCTGACCACCAAGCTTTTCTGTGGGCATTGCCAAAGCATGATGACAGGGTTAAGTGGGGCTGGTCAGAGCGGCAAGAAGTATTACTACTACTACTGTGTCCAAGCTCGAAAGAATCAGTGCGCGAAAAAGGCTGTCAGTAAGGATTGGATTGAAGACCTTGTGGTTACTGAAACTAGAAAATTGCTAACTACCGAAAGAATCAATATCATTGCAAAAGCTGTTGTTGAGTTTTCTGAGCAAGAGAGCGACTCTGGTGAATTGAAGCGGCTTGAGCGTC
>MKRK01000021.1:3066-3790 GCA_001896915.1 Clostridiales bacterium 43-6 | reverse complement strand
ATAGATGTGATTGCCGAGCAAATCAAAGTACGTCAGCAAGAGAAACAGCAGCTTGAGAAGGCAGTTGCTGAAGAATCCTCCAAGCATCATGTGCTTACAATACAAGAAGTGCGGTTCTTTTTGCACAAACTCAAAGACGGCGATATCAATGATATCAAGTATCGCAAGACTTTGATCAACGTATTAGTGAACCGTATTTACCTTTATGACGATAAAATGACCATCCTGTATAACACACAAGATGGTCAATCTTCCTTCCCTATTGGGCAAAATAGTTTGCCTAAGGGTCAGTTGGTGGAGGCGGGGAGAATCGAACTCCCGTCCGAAACCCCCTCAACCAGACTTTCTACGAGCGTATCCGGTGATTTAACATTCCCTCTGCCGCTCTCCCTCCGTCAGGATAGCGGGTTTAGTAGCTTCATAAGTCCGGCCCGCCGCAAAGCTTAAGCGGGTTCGTTCCCTACCCTAAATGACGCCCGTATCTGAGACGGTAAGTTTTCTCAGGCGAACGGTCACTGCTTAAGCAGCGACAGCTAAAGTATTTTTGTCAGTTACTTTAATCTGTTCCCGCTTTTAACGAAGCTCGGGTCTTCGGCTCGCTTATCCAACATCAGCGATCCCCGTCGAAACCAGGTTCGCCCCCATATATTGATATTATACACCAAACCGCCGCTTCGCACAACACTGCACTATTTCAGTTCACAAGGTGTTTCAGCTTCTGTCA
>MKRK01000021.1:0-3028 GCA_001896915.1 Clostridiales bacterium 43-6 | reverse complement strand
TCGTGACCGCCAGAATGCGATATTGAAAATGCATGCATTTATACATCGGTTCCGTCGCCACCAGCGTCCAAAGGATGGGAGTAATCGCGACTGCGAGCATGACCAGCGCGCGTAGGTAGGAGTGTTTATCTGTGCGGAAGATCGCCATATATCCCGCCGCAAGCACCGCGACGCCAGCCGAGAGATACAGCATCGGCCAGTCAAAGAGGTGCTTAAACGCCGCGACCAGCACAAATCCCTTGTCATACAGCTCCTCTGTCCCCTCGGGTTTCGTCACCCCGATATGTGTAGCCAGCGCTTCCCAAGCGGTGCCAAACGCGTCCTGATCGGTGAACGCACTGCTGAGGATCAGCTTGGTCATCCACATCGCAAAATACGACACGAACCAAACGGCTATGCATTTCAGCGTCAAGAGCAGCATCTCTTTTGCACGCGCCTGTGGTTTTGCGTAACAAATACAGATCAGCCAGCAAAGCATCGGCAAGCCAAACGTGACCAGCGGAGCCGTATAAAAATCGATAAACTGCGTCGTCATACCGAGTATCATAAACAACATCGGCGCGCGCTCCGGTTTCTTCATCAGCATCGGTACAAACAAAATCCCGATGAATGCGACGACGAAACACCCGCTGAACTGGAACAGCGCGCTCACCACAACCGGGTTGATAAATAAAATTGCGGCGCAAAAGAGCATCGGCGGCCAGATGGAGCGTGTCATAAATCCAAGCATGAGCATGCATAACCCCATCAACAGGAAAAATGTCCACATGATGAGAGTTCGCATAGTGCCGTAGTTCATTACCGAGAGCAACGCGCGCACATAGGTACGGAAGCCGTGCCAATAGCGCGTGTAAAAGACGTCCGCCTTCTCGTGGTTTTTGACCGTGTCACGTGCGTCTTGAATTGTAAAATCATCCTCCAGCGGATACGAGTTTTTTAACACGCTCTCCGGCGAGGCTTTCACATCCATATAGGTTGAAAGCGAAAGGATGATGACCTCCGTCCAGTCATCGAGCGAGTATGATCCCCATTTTTGCCGCAGCACGTTCATGTTGCTCCACTCCGGCTCAATCTCATCCAACGAAAGAAGATAGTTTGCCTCCACGCGATCCTGCGGCGCAAGCCCGCACAAAAACAGCAAGCCAACGCAAAATACAACCAACAATAAGTATGTAACGACATATCGCGAAAAGTGGATCAACCGTTGTTTCATCCCGAATCCCCCTGTTTACTTGAGCAGAAATTATGAACGCAACAAAAAGAGATGCGCCATGCAACAAGACGCATCTCTATCTTAACACACAAAACAGGTATAATCGAGTATTGTTTGTCTACATCGCTCGGCTACAGCGGCAATTTCAACACATCCAACGTGTTGAAATAATCTTGTGGGGTTTCTGCGCGGCGGATGAGCTCTGCGCTTCCGTCGGGCTTTAAAAGCACCTCTGCGCTCCTGAGCTTGCCGTTGTAGTTGTAGCCCATCGCAAAACCATGCGCGCCAGTGTCGTGAATGACCAGAAGATCGCCCGGTTCCGTACGCGGCAACGGGCGGTCGATTGCGAATTTGTCGTTGTTTTCGCAGAGCGAACCCACCACGTCGTAAACGTTCGTTAATGGTGCATCTTCTTTTCCCATCACGGTGATGTGGTGGTAAGCGCCATACATCGCAGGTCGCATGAGGTTGACGGCGCAGGCATCCACGCCGATGTATTTCTTGTGTGTTTCCTTTTTGTGGATCGCGCGGGTAACCAGATAGCCAAACGGTCCGGTGATATAGCGCCCAAGCTCCGTAAAGATACGAATCTTCAGTCCGCTCGGGGTGACGATGCGATCATACTGGTGCTTGACCTCTTCGCCGATGTAGCGAATGTCGGTCTCCTTTTCATAGGGACGATACGGGATGCCGATGCCGCCGGAAAGATTGACAAACGTGAAGTTCGCCCCCGACTCCTCGTGCAGTTCGACCGCGGTCTTAAAGAGCTTTTTCGCCAGCGCGGGATAATAATCATCGTCTGTCGTGTTGCTCACAAGGAACGCGTGCAAGCCAAACTCGGTTGCTCCCAGCGCCATCAGCTTCTTAACGCCTTCGCTGAGCTGCTCCCGTGTCATGCCGTATTTCGCCTCGCCGGGGTTGCCCATGATGGTGTTGCCCAGCAGAAATTCTCCGCCGGGATTGAAGCGCAGGCACACGGTCGCGGGGATTCCGCCGTTTTTCGCAAGAAAATCGATGTGTGTAATATCGTCGAGATTGATCAGGACATCCATCTCGCGCGCAAGACGAAACTCTGCCGCAGGTGTGTCGTTGGAAGAGAACATCACGTCCTCCCCCGTTACGCCGATGGCACGGGAGAGCATCAGCTCCGTCATCGACGAGCAGTCCATGCCACAGCCGCTCTCAAACAGCAGCTTCATGATCACGGGGTTCGGCAGCGCCTTGACGGCGAAATATTCACGGAAGCCTTCGTTCCAGGAAAACGCATCCTGGAGACGTTTCACGTTTGCGCGGATACCGGCCTCGTCATAGAGATGGAACGGGGTTGGAAATTTTTCTACGATGGCCTCCAGGGCATCCTTCGTAAACGGCAGGTTTCTCATGATCTGTCCTCCTTGATCCGTCGTTCCATTTCGCGGTCTGCGTCGCGCTCCGCTGTCGTGTGGCGCTTGTCATAGAGTTTTTTGCCTTTTGCGATCGCGAGCTCCAGCTTCATGCGCCCATCCTTGAGGTAGATCTCCAGCGGGACAAGGCTCATGCCGTCCTTTTGGGACGCTTCCTGCAGCTTTCGAATTTCGCTCTTGTGTGCCAACAGTTTTCGCACGCGGAAGGGATCTTTATTGAAGATATTCCCTTGCTCATACGGGCTGATGTGCATACCAATGATAAACAGCTCGCCGTTTTTGACCTGCGCATAGCTGTCCTTGAGGTTGCACGCGCCCTTTCGCAGGGACTTGACCTCCGTGCCAAAGAGCTCGATGCCGCATTCAAGCGTTTCCTCGATAAAGTAGTCATGGCGCGCTTTCCGGTTCTGCG